>JAFAAP010000053.1 GCA_023426505.1 Pseudomonadota bacterium | reverse complement strand
CATCCCCTCCGGGTCGAAGGCCCGGATGCGCGCGCCGCCGTCGAGCAGCGCCGTCACGATCGCCAGCGAAGGGGCGTCGCGCATGTCGTCGGTGTTCGGCTTGAAGGTCAGGCCCAGCACCGCGATGATCTTGCCGCGCACCGAGCCGCCGCAGGCGGCGATGACCTTCCGGCCCATGGCGCGCTTGCGCTGGTCGTTGATGGCCGCCACCGCCTCGACGATGCGGGTCGGGGCCTCGAAATCCTGCGCGGTCTTGATCAGCGCCAGCGTGTCCTTCGGGAAGCACGAGCCGCCATAGCCCGGGCCGGCATGGAGGAACTTGGAGCCGATGCGGTTGTCGAGGCCGATGCCGCGGGCCACGTCCTGCACGTCCGCGCCCACATGCTCGCACAGGTCCGCGATCTCGTTGATGAAGGTGATCTTGGTGGCCAGGAACGCGTTGGCGGCGTACTTTGTCAGCTCCGCCGCGCGCCGGCACATGTCAAGGATCGGCGCCTGGTTGAGGTAGAGGGGCCGGTAGATCTCGTTCATGACCGCGAGCGCACGCTCGTCCTCGGTGCCGATGACGATGCGGTCGGGACGCTTGAAGTCGGCGATGGCCGCGCCCTCGCGCAGGAATTCCGGGTTCGACACCACGGCGAAATCCGCGTCGGGCCGGACCTCGCGGATGATGCGCTCCACCTCGTCGCCGGTGCCCACCGGCACGGTCGACTTGGTGACCACCACCGTATAGCCCTTCATGGCGGCGGCGATCTCGCGGGCGGCCTGGTAGACGTAGGAGAGGTCGGCATGGCCGTCGCCGCGTCGGGACGGGGTGCCAACCGCAATGAACACGGCTTCGGCCGCTTCCACGGCCTCGGAGAGGTCCGTCGTGAAGGACAGGCGCCCCTCGCGCACGTTGGTGGCGACGAGGTCCGCCAGGCCGGGCTCGAAGATCGGAATACGGCCTTGCCTCAGGGCCTCGATCTTCGCCGGCTCCTTGTCAACGCAGCAGACCGAGTGGCCGAAATCGGCAAAGCACGCGCCGGAGACCAGGCCCACATAGCCGGCTCCGATCATCGCAATACGCATCAGGATCTCCCCCAGTTACCCAAGCTAGGGTTTAGGGGGGACACGGGCCCGCGGCAACCCGGAGCGTTGGATTGCCTCAAAATTGCCAATTGCAACAAGGTCCCCCTTTGACTTCCTGACCGGTCGCGCACAAAAGACCGCGTCCAAATGGGAGCCCTCATGGATAATCCTTTCCTTGTCGACGTGACCCGCGGAAATCTGGTCGAGTCCCGCCACCGGGGCAGCGTGGCGGTGATCGATGCCGACGGCGGCACGGTCCTGTCGCTCGGCGACGTGGAGCGTCATGTCTTCCCGCGCTCCGCCGTGAAGGCCATCCAGGCCCTTCCCTTGGTGGAGAGCGGCATCGCGGAGAAGTACGGCCTGACCGATCAGGAGATCGCGCTCGCCTGCTCGTCCCATTCCGGCGAGCCCGAGCACGTGGAGGTCGCCACCGCCATTCTGGCGAAGGCCGGGCGCGACCGCTCCTGCCTCGAATGCGGCGTCCACTGGCCCATGGGCGAGGCGGCCACCCGGCTGCTGGCGGCGCAAGGAGAGCAGCCGAGCGCGCTCCACAACAACTGCTCGGGCAAGCATGCGGGCTTCATCTGCCTGTCCTGCGGCATGGACGAGGACCCGAAGGGCTACGTCAGGGCGGCGCACAAGGTGCAGCAGGCCGTGAAGGCCTCCCTCGAGGACGTCACCGGCGCCTCCCACACGGAGGACGAGGCGGCGATCGACGGCTGTTCGATCCCGACCTATGCGATCCCGCTCCCGGCGCTGGCCTTCGGCTTCGCCAAGTTCGGGACCGGGACGGGGCTTTCCCAGGGCACGCAGGCGGCCGCGAAGCGCATCCGCAAGGCCGTGGCGCAGCATCCCCTCATGGTGGCCGGCACCGACCGTTTCGACACCAGGATCATGGAAATCCTGCGCGAGCGGGCCTTCGTGAAGTCCGGCGCCGAGGGCGTCTATTGCGCGACCCTGCCGGAACTCGGCTACGGCATCGCCCTGAAGGTGGACGACGGGGGACCGCGTGCAGCCTCCGCCGTGATGGCGGCCCTCGTGCTGCACTTCCTTCCCATGAACGACCAGGAGCGTACGGCCGTGGAGGCCCTCGCGGAACCGGTCCTGAAAAACTGGAACGGCATCGAGGTCGGCCGGTTCAAGGTGTCGCCGGACCTCCTGGGCTAGAGCGGGACCAGCACGACCCCGGCTGCCTCGAGCACGGCCCGGGTCAGGTCGCGCAGGAGGTTTCCCGCGATCCGGCTTTCCTGCCAGAAGAGCGGCACGTCGAGCGGCTGGCCCTCCTTGAGGGCGAGCAGCCGGCCGGCGCGCAGGTGCCCGGCCACGAGCACCTCGGGGTTCATGCCCCATCCGATCCCGGCGAGGGCCGCGTCCACGAAGGCCTGGGATGCCGGCAGCCAGTGCAGCGGCGGGCGCACCTCCGCGCCGAGCGCCTCGCGCAGCCACAGGGTCTGGAGCCGGTCCTTCTCGTTGAAGACCAGGCAGGGCGCCCGGGCGGCCGTTTCCGCGTCGAACCCTCCGGCGAACCAGCGCTCCACGAAGGCCGGGCTCGCGGTCGCCACGTAGCGGAGCGCTCCGAGCGCATGGCAGTTGCAGCCCTGGATGGGTTTGCCGTGGGACGTCACCGCCGCCACCACCTCGCCGCGCCGCAGCCATTCGGCGCTGTGGTCCTGGTCGTCGAGCACGAGGTCGAACAGGTATCCGTCCGCTTTGGCCATGGCGTCGATGAACCAGGTGGCGAGGCTGTCGGCGTTGACGGCAATGCGTAAGGTGGCGGGCCGCGTCTCCGGCCGGAAGCCCGGAAGGCTCTGGCGCAGGGCGCCTTCGAGCAGCGCGACCTGCTCCATGTGCTGGCACAGGCGCTGCCCG
Source organism: Pseudomonadota bacterium (assembly GCA_023426505.1). Classification (GTDB taxonomy): domain Bacteria; phylum Pseudomonadota; class Alphaproteobacteria; order Rhizobiales; family Beijerinckiaceae; genus Microvirga. Next base: position 9,421 of record JAFAAP010000053.1, on the reverse strand, counting down.
GCGGGCGTGGCGGTGCAGGGCTGACCGCGGACCACCAGGATGGCGCCGACGCGCTCCTCCAGCAGCTTGATCCTTTGCGAGACGGCAGAAGGCGTGACGTTGAGCTGCTGGGCGGCGCGCTCAAAGCTCCCGGTCCGGATGACCGCCGCGAGGGCCGCGAGGTGCGCATAGTCCAACATAAGTTTTTCTAAACCGAGTTCAGGATCTTTAACTGTCCTAATCGTGCGGCGGGATCTATCCCGTGTCTAGTCTCACCGGAACCCGCCATGTCCGCTCCCTTCCTCGCCGGCTTCATGCTCAGCCTCAGCCTCATCCTGCCCATCGGTGCGCAGAACGCCTTCGTGCTCCGCCTGGGGCTGCGGGGAGAACACGTCTTCGCGGTCTGCCTGACCTGTGCGCTGTCGGATGCGGTCCTGATCTTCGCGGGCGTCGCCGGCTTTGCGCAGATCGGCGCCCATCTGCCGTGGCTCGAGACGGCCATGCGGTATTTCGGGGCGGCGTTCCTCGTCGTCTACGGCGCCCGCAGCTTCATGGCGGCCTTCGGCGAGGCCGCGTCCCTGAAACTCACCGGCACGGCTCCGCCCAGCCTGCGCCGGGTCCTAATCACCTGCCTTGCGCTGACCTGGCTCAACCCGCACGTCTATCTCGACACGGTGGTGCTGATCGGGTCGATCTCGACCCAGTTCGCGGACGAAAGGGGCCGGTTCGCCCTCGGGGCGATGCTGGCCTCGCTGACCTTCTTCTTTTCCCTCGGTTATGGGGCGCGCCTGCTGCGGCCGCTCTTCGTGAAGCCCGGCACCTGGCGCATCCTCGACATCGGCATCGCGCTGGTGATGTGGATCACGGCCGCGCGCCTGCTTCTCGAGACTGCCGCGTGACGGGAATGCGCCTCACAGCTCCATCTGCTGGCGGGCATGGACGAGGTCGCTCGGCTTCATCCCGTGGCCCCCGCGGAACGGGCGGTCGAGCACCGCGACCATGTAGATGACGAGGCCGATGAAGGCCATCAGCACGCCGCCGAAGATGAGGTGCGTCGTGCGCTTCAGGTCGAACAGCCACAGGACGAACACGTTCAGCACTGCGCCGACGATGACCACGGACCATAGGATGCGGGGAATGTTGGTGCCTGCCGCCTGGATACGGGCGCGGCGGCGCTCGATGAACTCGTCGAAGGCGCGCAGGGTTTGTTCGTGCAGCAGGTCTTCGCCGGTGTCGCGGTTCGGCCTGAAGTGCATGAGCCGCTCGCCCAGTTGATCGACGAGCCGCATCCCCGGTTCCGAGATCCTGTCGCGCTGCTGCTCCTGCCAGCCCGGACCCGCTTCCTCGTCGACGTAGCGGCGCAGGTCATCCATGAGAGCCGACCGGATCGGCTCGGGATAGGCGCGGACATTGCGGTAGAGGGCGAAGAGGCTCGATGCCTCGCGGCCGACCGCATCCTGCGCGGTGCCGTAGTTCTGGTAGACCGCGATCGACAGAAGGGCGAGAAGCACGCCGTAGAAGAGCGTGTAGGAATTCAACAGCAGGCCCACGAGGGTGTTGGCGTTCCTCTCGCCCTTGAGGAGACGCGCGACGGCGGGCTGGAAAAGGATGGAGCCGATCAGGGTCGGCACGAGGAAGCCGATGCAGACGAACGCTGCGCCGAGCGGCAGGGGCAGGTCGTGCAGCCACTCGATCATGGCCTGGTTCGCTCCCTCCGGTCTCCTCGTCGGAACGACCGACAGGATCGCATTTTCCGGCGGGAGATCAGGTGCGATTTCGGATAGGGCGGCAGGCCTATCGCGGGGACGCGCTTCGAGGCTGCATCGCCCGCGACAGTTCCGCGGCGCAGATCCGCAGCGCCCTTGCATCCTGGGACGCCTTCGCCAGCGCCATCGCGCCCGAATAGCTCGCGACCACGAAGGTCGCGAAGGCTTCCGGGTCGATGCCATCGAGCAGGCTGGACTCCTGGTCCGCCCTGATCTTGTCGGCGATGGCGACGCGCCAACGAACGAAGACCGCATCGATCAGCCGCCGGAAATCGTCGTCGTGGCGGGAGAGTTCCAGGGCGAGGTTGCTGAGCGGGCAGCCCGATACGGACCCCTGCCGGTCCAGCTCGTCGGCGATGCGCGTGAACACGGCGGATATTCCGTCCGCCGCCGTGCGTGCGGACAGGACTGGCCGGATCCAGGTTTCCTCGACCGCGTCCGCGACCCGATCCTGGAGGACTGCCAGGCCGAGATCCTTCTTGCTCGGGAAGTGGTGCGCCAGCGCGCCTCCGGTGGCGCCCGCAGCGCGCTTCAGGTCATGCACGGAGGTGGCATGATAGCCCCGGGTCGCGAAGGCCTCGAAAGCCGCATCCACCAGCCGCCGGCTCAGCCCCTTCGGGTCGTTCGTCCGCCCATGCGTGGCCCTGGTCCGTCCTGCCATCGGTGAACTCCTCGACCGAGCATAGCAGATTGACAAAACAGGACAATCGACCTGTAATAACAAACAGGATAAGCGTCCTGTTTGTGCAGGCGCCGCAGAAGCCGTCATGTTCAAGCGGCGGCACAGGGAGGATCGACCGATGAAGCTCTATTCCGGACCCTTGAGCCTGTTCTCGCGCAAGGTGGAGATCGCGCTCGACGAGAAGGGGTCGCCTTCGAGCGCGTCATGGTTCCGTTCAACCAGATCGTCGGCTACAGCCCCAAGCACCCGGACGTGCTGGCCGCGAACCCGAAGGGACAGGTGCCGGTCCTCGTGGACGGCGACCTCACGCTCTACGACTCGACCGTGATCCTCGAATATCTGGAGGATGCCTATCCCGAGCCGCCGCTCCATTCCCGGTCGCCGAAGGAGCGTGCCGCCTGCCGCCTTCTCGACCTCTTCGCGGACGAGGTGATGCTGGTTCCCATCCGGGCCTTCATGCACCGCACCGGACCGCGGCCCGACGATCCGCACAAATGGGAGGCCGCGGAGGCGAAGGCGGGGGGAGGCCGGGGCCGTCATCGAGCAGCATTTCGCGGAACTCGAGCGCACCCTCGGCGACAGGGCGTTTCTCTGCGGCGACTTCAGCGCCGCCGACATCGCGGTCTTCATGGCGGTCCTGTTCACCCAGCGCCTCGGCGGTCCGCCGCTGTCCCGCCACCGGGCACTGTCGGCCTGGTTCGACCGGCTGAGCCGACGCCCCGCCTTCGCAAAGGCCGCGTCCGGGATCGTCGCGGCGGATCGCGAACTCTCCGCGCCGGTCGAGGGCGCCTATGGCGGCAGGGCGCCCGCCTTCATTACAGCCCCAGCAGCCCGATGATCTCGCTCGCGCCGGCGTTCGGGGACAGCGAACCGTCCCTGATGGCGCGCTCGATCTCCGGTACGCGCCGGCGCAGAGCCGGATCGTTGGTGAGGCGGTCGTGCAGGCGCTCGTGCACGAGCGCCCACATCCATTTCGCGTCCTGCGCTTGACGCTTGGAGGCAAGTTCGCCGGTCGCCTCGAGGCGCTTGCGATGGTCGAGGACCTTCGTCCACAACTCATCGAGCCCCTGGCCCGTGAGGCCGGAGATCGTCAGCACCGGCGGCGTCCAGCTCGACGAGGCCGGGGTGAGGATGTGGAGCGCCGCCTTGTATTCGGCCGCGGCCGCCTTCGCCTTCATGCCGGCGCCGTCCGCCTTGTTGACGGCGATCATGTCGGCGAGCTCCAGGATGCCCTTCTTGATTCCCTGGAGCTCGTCGCCGGCGCCCGGCAGCATCAGCACGAGGAAGAAATCGGTGAGATCCGCGACCGCCGTCTCGGACTGGCCCACGCCCACCGTCTCGACCAGGATCACGTCGAAGCCGGCGGCCTCGCACAACAGCATAGTCTCGCGGGTCTTGGCTGCGACGCCGCCGAGGGTGCCGGAGGACGGGGAGGGGCGAATGAAGGCGTTCGGGTCGGAGGCGAGGCGCGCCATGCGGGTCTTGTCGCCGAGGATCGCTCCGCCGGTCCGGGTGGAGCTGGGATCGACCGCCAGGACCGCAACCTTGTGGCCCTGCTCGGTGAGCATGCTGCCGAGCGCGTCGATGGTGGTGGACTTGCCGACCCCCGGAACGCCCGTGATGCCGACCCGCACCGCATGGCCGGTGCGCGGCATCAACTCCTGCAACAGGTTTCTTGCGGCTTCCCGGTGATCGGCCCGGCGCGACTCCATCAGCGTGATGGCGCGCGCCAGGGCCGCGCGGTCGCCGCGCGCCACGGCCTCCGCCGTCACAGGCTGTCGTTGTGCCGAGCCCCCGGTCATGAAAAGGCTTTAGCGCGTTCCGGGGCGGTTTTCACCAAGTAACGGGATTCATTCCGAGCCGTCCCCAGCCGGGAATCTTGATGGCCGGGCGGCGGAGGTCGAGGCCGGCGACGAGGCCGAGGAAGTCGACCTCGATGCCCTCCACCCAGCCGATGGCGATGCCCGCATAGCCGCCGAAGGAAACCTGCACGCCCGTCCGGCTCGGGGTCAGGCCGACGAAATCGGTCAGGGGCTGCCAGTCCTTGCCGATGGCCGTGGGCGGCAGGGCGGCGCCGAGCTCGGGCACCTGGCGCATCACGTGGGCCACGAAGGTGTTGGAATTCGGCCCCGGCCAAGCGTTGTAGGCCCCGACGCTGCGATAGGGATAGCTCGCGACCGCCGCCCTGATCTGCGGGATGAGACGCTGGGCCTCGTCTCCCTCGATCGTCACGATGGGCTGCGGCGCGTTGCCGAACCAGCGCCCGTCCGCGACCCAGCCGTTGGTGCGCACCGGGCTGCCCCAGCCGACCTTGTCGTAGCGGGTGTAGTCGGAGGCGCCGGCCTCCTTCACCACCACCCAGGTGTGATGGGCGAAGATGCCGCGCCAGCGGCCGACCCGCGCCGCATAGACCGCGACGATGGCCTGCGGCGCCTCGGAGGCCTTCGGCAGCAATTGCGCGCTCGACCAGTCGGCGGCACGCCAGCTGGGCGCCACGTCGTCGCGCATGGCCCACCAGACCGCATGGGCCCCGAGGGGAAACAGGAACAGGCCGAGGATGACGAGGAGGGCGCGGGCAAGAATGAGAAGCATGGTGGCAAAATGATGCGTCGATTCCTGCGCATCAAGCCTCGGCCGGCGTGCTTCAGGCCCCGTTCACCAAGGGTTTACCATCTTGGTCAAGCTTTGTGGCCATCCCAGGCCACTGCCTTGCCTCCGCCATCATCGGGGGTGAAACAGCACCCCCGATTTGCCCCTCCGATTCCAGGCCCCATGCATTTCCCCACCCGTCGCTTCGCCCTCGTCGCCTTCGCGAGCCTTGCCCTGTCCGGCTGCCTCGGCGGTGAATCGCCGTTGGGCGACACGGCGCCGACTCCGCGCGCCAGCCTGTCGCGGGATCCGACCCTGCTCATCGCCACGACGCGGCTGCCGGCGAGCCAACCCCTGCGCAAGCCCTGGTTCACGGCCGAGCGCTCGCCCGACCTGATCTTCGCCGAGGCGAAGCTCACGCCTCCGAACAGCGGTCTCATCAGCACGTCGGATTGGAGCATTGCGTCGATCGACAGGCTCGATTCCAAGAACGCCGCGCAGTCCTTCGCACAGGCGGCCCTCGGACGGGATCTCCTGCTGTACATCCATGGCTACCGCGAGAGTTTCGAATCCGCCGCCACGTCGACGGTGCAACTCTCAGAGGGCATCAAGTTCCGGGGCGTCACGGGCCTCTTCACCTGGCCGTCAGCCGGCTCGACCTTAAGCTACGTGAGCGACCGCGAGAGCGCCATGTGGTCCCGCGATGCGTTCGAGGACCTGCTCACCGCGCTGTCCAAGACGCCGAGCGGCGGGCGCGTGCATCTCGTGGCGCACAGCATGGGCACGCTGCTGACGCTCGAGACGCTGCGCATGCTCCGCGCCTCGGGCGGCGAGCGGGCCATGGAGCGCATCGGCGCGGTGGTGATGGCTGCTCCCGACATCGACATCGATCTCTTCGCCCGCGGGCTTGAGCGGCTCGGTCCGGACGCGAAGAAGATCACGGTCATCAGCTCCACCAACGACCGCGCCCTGCAGGTCTCGAGCCGTCTTGCCGGCGGCATCGTGCGCGCCGGCGGGGCGGAGCGCGAACGCCTCGAGGCGCTCGGCGTGCGCGTGGCCGACGCCTCCGAGTTCGGCGGCAGCTTCATCAACATCAACCACGACCTGTTCCTCTCGAACCCGGAGGTGCAGCAGGTGGTGAAGCGGGCCATCGAGCGCGCGGAGTAGGTGCGCTCCGACGCTCGGGCTGCTTGCCCGCGCCGGGTCAAGGCCTAGGTTCCTCTCAAAACACATTTGGGAGGAACCGATGATACCGACCCGCCGCACCGTTCTCGCCGGCATTGCATCCGCCTGCGCGGCAGCCGTCCTGTCCTGGCCCGCCTTCGCGCAGGCCGACTACCCGACGCGGCCCGTCCGCGTGGTCGTGCCTTATGCGGCTGGCGGCGGGACCGACTTCTTCGCCCGTCTCGTCTTCGCCGAGATCGGCAACAGGCTCGGCCAGCAATTCGTGATCGAGAACAAGGCCGGCGCCGGGACCAACCTCGGGGCGGAATCGGTCGCCCGCGCGGAGCCCGACGGCTACACGCTGCTCCTCGGGGACAGCTCCACCTTCGCGACGAACAGGAGTCTCTACCGCAGCCTGTCCTTCGATGCTTACAAGGATTTCAGCCCCGTCTCGTTGAGCGGCCGCTTCGCCCTGGTGCTCCTCGTCAACACCGACAAGCTCAAGGTGAACTCGGTCAAGGAACTGGTGGACGCGGCCAAGAAGGCGCCGGGCTCGATCAATTACGGCACCCCGGGTCTCGGCAGCCCGTTCCATCTCGCGACGGAGCTCCTGTCCCAGCAGGCCGGCATCAAGCTGACCCATGTGCCGTACCGCGGGGCCGCGCCGGCCGTGCAGGATCTCGTGGCCGGGAACATCAGCATGATGTTCATCGATTTCGCGACTGCGCGTTCGCAGCTCTCGGGACCGGTCAAGGCGATCGCCGTCGCGTCTCCAGGCGAGTTCGCGGGCCTGCCCGGCGTCCCGCCGGTATCGGCCGACTTTCCGGGCTTCGAGGCCTGGGCCTGGCAGGGGATCGTGGCGCCTGCCGGCACGCCCTCGGCGATCGTCGCGAAGCTGAACGAAGCCTATCGCCAAACCGTGGCTCAGCCCATGATCCGCGACAAGCTGACGGGAGCCGGCATCGAGGTCCTCCAGAGCACGCCGGAGGAGATGGCCTCCTACATGCAGGCGGAAGGTGCCAAGTGGGAACAGGTCATCAAGACGGCGGGCATCAAGCTCGAATAGGGAAGGGCCTGGCCCTTACCGCTCCTCGCTCACGGGCGAGGCCTTGACCGAGGCCGCAAGATCCCTGCGCGCCTCGGCCTTGGCCTCGGAGCGGATCTGCAGGACCCCCGGAATGAGCGCGCAGAGGCTGCCACCGACCACATACGCCGCGAACGCGGCGATGAAGCCATAGGGCCAAGCAACAACTGCCGAGATCATGCCCCCTAGAATCCCAAAGATCAGCATCGGGATCATCAATAAAACTCCAGCAGTATTTTTGAGACTTTGTGTCTGCCGCGATTGCAAAAATGTTAACACCACAACGCTTAGCGGGATTCATACCCTAGAGACAACCTCCGTTCGGGGAGGGCTTTCCCAAACGGAGCGTTTTTTCGATGAAAATTGTCGCGGTGGGCTGCCGAACGGCCGAGCTTGACGTCAGACGATGAGGAAATCGTCGTATCCGAGCTGGGCCTTGCCGATGCCGTCGAACGTGATCGAGCCGCCGTCGGCGAGCTTGAGCACGGCGTCACCCGAGGCGTTGTTCGTGATCTGCCGGTAGAGGCCCGAGAAGTTCTTCTGGCCGAGGATCGCCTTCGTAATCTGCACCACGTCGCCGCCGGCAGGATCGAAGTCGAGGATCGTGTCGTGGCCCGTCGGCCCTGTCCGGTAGACGAAGGTGTCGGCCCCGATGCCGCCGGACAGGATGTCGTCGCCCTTGCGGCCCTCCAGGGTGTCGTTTCCGCCATAGCCGAAGATGACGTCCCTGAAGGTATCCGGCAGGGCGTCGCCGACGAGGATGTCGTTGCCGGCGCCCCCCTTCAGGGTCGGGATGAGCGCCGGAGTGGCAGGCTCGAGGGACCAGGCGCGGATGTAGTCGATCTGGAATTCCGCCGGGAAGCGCGTGGCCGCGTCCGGCGCGCCGGGCCAGTTGCCGCCGACCGCGAGGCCCGCGAGCAGGTACATCGGCTCGTTCATGCCGGTCGGGTTCTGCATCGTGCAGACCTCGTTGCCGTCGAGGTAGAAGGTGAGGGCATCCGCCGTCCACATCGTGCCGTAGGTGTGGAATCCCTGGGACAGGTCGATGCCCGCCGAGACGGATCGGGTATCGTAGGTGTGGTCGCCGTTCGTGTCGGACCAATGCGCGCCGACATAATAGGTGGAGGGGTCGTTCCCGAGCAGTTCCAGCACGTCGATCTCTGGTGGCCAGTTGCCGCTCTGCGGCAGCAGCCAGAAGGCGGGCCAGAGGCCCTGGCCGGCCGGCACCTTCGCGGAGATTTCGAAATAGCCGTAGGTCTGCGAGAAGGTCCCGTAGGTGTTGATGAGCCCCGACACATAGGGCTGCCCGTCGGTCAGCTTCGGGTTGGGGGACAGGTTCGCCGTGATGGTCAGAATGCCGTCCCCCGCCTCCGTCGGATCCGCCGCGATGCGGAACGGGTCGAGGTGCGGGTACTTCTGAATGACAGTCGTCGAGCGGTCGGCGAAAAACTGCATCTCGCCGTTGCTCGCGAGGCTGCGCCCGCCCCACCAGTACTTCGTGCCCCAGACCGAGGTGTCGAGATAGCTGCCGGTGAACTCGTCCGAAAAGGTGAGTGAGTAGCCGTCGAGATTGAGTGTCATTTGCGCCCCCGCGTGGACGGCGGGCAAGCCGCCGCTGAGGGCAGGATCGACGTCCTAAGGTTAAGGACATCCTTCGGGACGAAAGGCCGAATTGTCGCATGGTCCGCGCGACCGGCCAAGTCGGTTCCACGCTGCTGGCAGTGTCGGCTCCCGGCCGCAGCGCCAGGGACTGCTCCTGGGTCAGCGAGGGCGGCGGCCGGTGAGCCCTGTCGCCCCGGGCGCCTGGCGTCGCTGCTGCGCCTCGAAGGCCTCCCGGTTGGCCCGGCCCTCGGCAATCGCCTTTTCCCAGCTCCCGTCCCGCTGCATGGCTTCGACGTCGCGAAGGACCTGGTCCCGGTCCGTGCCGGTTCCTTTCTCGGCCAGGGCCAGTCCCGGCAGGGACACGAGGCCGAGGGCCACGAGCAACATCTTGCGCACATCGATCTCCATGGGCGTTCTGGCGACACTTTCGGACAGGATCTGGTGATCGGGCGTGAAACTTTCAGGAGCAATGCAGGCACACTTTCCTGTGAGTGGATGCCGTGCGATCCGGGGGCGATCACGGTCAAAAAGGCGGCTCGTCAGGCTGCCCTGGAG
>JAFAAP010000035.1 GCA_023426505.1 Pseudomonadota bacterium | reverse complement strand
GGCCTTAACCGGGAGCCGAAAGGGTGGGCCCAGCCGGTTGAACGCGTTCATGGCCGCAATCGTGATCGTGAGGTCCACGAGATCCTTGGGCGCGAAGGCCGCGCTTGCGGCCGCATAGGCTTCGTCGGAGGCGTGCGTCTCGCTGACGAGCGTGACTTCCTCCGCCCACGCGAGCGCGGCGCGGTACTGGTCGGGAAACAGGTGGGGCACCTCGGCCCAGACCGGAACGAGGGCGACCTTCTCGAATGGCATCGTGTCCAGGAGGTCCCGGGTGTGCAGGTCGATGCAGTGCGCGCAGCCGTTGATCTGCGAAACCCGCAGAAAGACGAGGTGGATCAGTTCATCGGGCAGGTCGGTGCCCGTGGTGATGTAGTGGTGGATGCCGAAAAGGGCCTTTGCACCCTGCGGCGCCACCTCGTTCCAGACCAGCCGTTTGTTCTCGCTCATGACATGTCTCTCTGTTCGGAACGCCGGAGATCGACGTTCGAGGCTATGACGGGCCAAGCGGTCAGGGTGTGACATGCCACTCAGCATGTCCGCTCGAAGCGGCCGATGTCACAATCGGGCACGTCCGATCGTCTTATCCTCGGGGGCGGGATGCGCGAGCGACGGGAAAGCGGATATGATCGGCGAGGAAACGGGGCGGATGGGGGCGATGGACGATCGGCGGACCACCGAATTCGAGGCGGAGCGCAGGCGCTTGACACGCCTGGCCTATCGGATGACGGGCTCGCTCACCGAGGCGGAGGACGTCGTGCAGGACGCATGGCTGCGGTGGGTTGGGGTGGAGGGTGGCATCGCTTCGCCTCCCGCCTATCTCACCCGCATCGTCACACGCCTGTGCCTCGACCGACGCCGGTCGGCGCGGGCGCGTCGGGAAACCTACGTCGGCCCCTGGCTGCCAGATCCTCTCGTGGGTTCCGTGGAGCCGGTCGAGACGGTCGCCGACGACGTCACGGTCACGTTGATGCTGGCCCTCGAGCGTCTGTCGCCTCTGGAGCGGGCCGCTTTCCTTCTCCATGACGTCCTCGATGTGCCGCTGACCGAAGTGGCCATCACCCTCGAGCGCGAGCCGGCCGCGGTTCGTCAGCTCGCGGCGCGAGCCCGCAGGCACGTGCAGGCCGCACGTCCCCGCTTCACCGTCGCACCCGCGGATGCGGACCGGATCACCCGTGCCTTCTTCGCCGCGGCGCGCGACGGGGACGTGGCGGCACTGTCGGCGCTGCTGGCAAGGAATGTCGAGATCCATACCGATGGCGGCGGCAAGGTCCTTGCCTTCCGCAACGTCATCCAGGGCGTCGAGCGGGCCCTGCGCCTTTTTGCCGGGCAGCGGCGCAAGGATGCCGTGCCGCCGACGCTGCTTCGTCTCGTCACCATCGACGGCCTACCAGGCTACATCAGCCTCAATGGAGGCGGCGTGCTTCAGACAACCGCACTCGACATCCGCGAGGACGGGATCGCCGCGATCTACATCGTCAAAAACCCAGACAAGCTGTCTCACGTGTCGGCAGAAGTGGACTTTCCAAAACGCATCTGCCGATACCACCAGCCTGGTGAGCCGTCTGAGTGACTGCGGTAACGCTAGGAGCCTTAAGGCTTGGTTGCCTGAAGGTCAGCTTGCCCCGCGGGTGCGGAAGTAGGGTTAAGTTCAGCCATGTGCCACTTTGAGACCTTCCGAGCGTGGAGGCCGTTACGTGGTATATCCATCAATGGTTTACAGCAAAAATTTTTGGCAAGGCCGTTTACGGAACGGCTCGGCGGGGGGAGAGGCGCTACAGTTAGATCAACGTCCACTTGGCGTTTAACGCCGAGAACGCGCGCGACCCGCAGAAGTATGGAGATTAAACGAGCACGCCTGCCCTCCGTTACCCCTTGAGCCTCGTAGAAGCGTCGTGCATTCAGGTTCTCAGAGGCTACTTTGGCTTGAAGTTTAGTGCATCCCCACGCAGAAGCCTGCTTGCGGGCAGAGCGCAGTAGGACGCTACCGAGGCCATATCCGCGTGCGTCAGGAGCAACGAAAAGGTGGGTCAGGAAGGCCACCGCCTCTGCATTCTTAAGGTCATAGGTTCGGTACATCACGGCAGAGCCCTTTGCAGCACCATCGCAGGCGCGCTCGCCGATCAGGGCGATGAGCCAAGCTTCAGCATCTGGCGCCAACAAGCCACGCGCAAGATCGTCAGGTGTGACAGTTGCCGTTTCACCGTGCTGCGCAGCCATAGTCTTCACTTCCGCCGCGAGCCCCGGGAGATCCGTTGCCGTTATACGCCGGATCCTGAAGCGCTCCTTTGGTGTGGTTGCCGGTACCGCAGGAACACAATCCGAGCCCCCGACACCTTGCGGAGGAAAAGAGGACTTTGCAGGCTTGACCGCCATCGTGCGCCCAAACTTCATGAGGATCTCCTACGGCCGCATGGCTCCGAGAAGACACTATTGAGGTCTGCCCCGCTGAGGTTCGCGTTGGTAAAGCCTGCCCCAGAAGGTCCGAGGTAATGTCAGGACTTTCCAGGGCCATGCATTCCAGGGGCGCTCTCCTGCTTGAGTGAGGCGAGATGCTCCTCATTGGCCATGGGTGCGCCCGGGTCTGACTTGGTGCTAATTTTGCGCGCAAAGCACCTGGTCGGCAATCACCCCACGGGTGGTAATAATTCGCAAATTGCGCACAAGCCCATTTATCGGATGCAATTAGAAAGTCAGGCGGCTGTACTCAGATTGGTAATTTGTGGATCAACAGCACAATCTATTGTATAGTATGGCACTTCTCCGAAGTGGGCATTAGTTATGACTCGCCAATTAAAATAAGTCTAAGTTATTTTAGCAAGGAATACATACAACAAAGTGAGAATAGCTCCCGTTCGCTGGGAAAAATGATGGTCTGGTACGGCGCGAGGTCGAACTCACCCAGGAGGATCGAGGGTCGGAGGAAGACCCATGAAGAAGCTGGAGCCGCCCGACCGCGAGCCGGAGGACATCGACGAGTACATCGAGTACGTCCCGCCCGATGAGAAGAAGCCGCTCGGGATCGACATCATCATGTACATGGTGTTCATACTGGCGATTCTTATGGCCGCCTTCGCCCTGATCATGAACCTAGGCGACGAGGAGGTGGCTGGAGAAGCGCGCAACCGATCTCAATTGCGCAATTTCCGAAAGCCGATCTTAACTGCGCAAT
>JAFAAP010000293.1 GCA_023426505.1 Pseudomonadota bacterium | reverse complement strand
GATCTACACCCACCTCGACACCTCCCGCCTCCACCAGATGGTCCACGACCTCCATCCGCTCAACGAGGCGCAGGACGAGCGTGCAACGGCTACCGAAGCATCAAGACTATAGGTTCCAAGCGATATCAGGCATTATAACAGCCGATGCACCAACTCCTGCTCACCGGTTCTATCCCTCAATCTGTCTTTGCGGCCGCCAGGTAGTTGACTGTCACTGAAGCCAAAGCTCGGACACCCACAACCAGAGCCTTGTCGTCGACATGGAAATTTGGGCTGTGGTTCGGAGCGGCTTTGCTCGGATCTTGGTCCTTCGGCACGATGCCGAGGTTGAAGAACATGCCAGGAACCTCGTTCAGGAAGAACGAGAAGTCCTCAGAGGCCCCAGAGCGCTCAGTGACCATGACGTCACCATCAGCAGCCCGCTCGAGCACCGGTGCCATCCGGGCAGTGACTTTATCGTTGTTCACCAGAGGGTCATACAACTCGATCACCTCAACCTCTGCTTTGGCGTTTGCGCTCTCTGCGATATTCTCGGAAATCTGGCGGATATCGTTATGAACCTGAGCCCGCACGGCGGCATCGTAGGTGCGGATCGTGCCGGTCATCTCTACCGTTTCCGGTACGATGTTGAACCGCGAGCCCCCATTGATCGTTGAGACGCTCACCACCGTCGGCGACTTCATCAGGTCGGTGCGACGACTGACGACCGTCTGGAGGCCAAGCACGATCTGGGAGGCCGTCGTGACCGGATCAACGGCCCGCCAGGGATAACCTGCGTGACCTTGCTTTCCCGTGACCTTGATGCGCAGCTCATCCGCGCTCGCGTTCGCGGCCCCCGATCGATAGCCGATGCGGCCGCTGGGCAATCCTGATGTGACGTGAAGGCCAAAGACTGCATCGGGCTTTGGATCCTGCAGCACACCTTCCTTGATCATCGCCTTGGCGCCCCAAATCTTGCCCGTGAAGGCAGCATAGAGGCTCGGCCCCTCCTCGGCCGGCTGGAAGATGAATTTGACCGTTCCCGGCAGCTGGTCCTTCATGCCGGCAAGCACCTCGGCGACCGCCATCAGGATCGCCGTGTGAGCGTCGTGGCCGCAGGCATGCATGACATCGACCTCGCGTCCGAGATACTTGCCTTTGGCCTTGGAGGCGAAGGGAAGGCCCTCTGGCTCCTTCACCGGCAAGGCATCCATGTCGGCGCGCAGCGCGACGACCGGACCGGGCCTTGCCCCCTTGAGGATTGCGACCACACCGGTCCGGGCGACGCCGGTCTTCACATCAAGCCCAAGCTTGGAGAGATGTTCAGCAACAAGGCCGGCCGTTCGGGTTTCCTGTTCACCCAGCTCAGGGTGTTGATGAATATCCCGTCGCCATCCGATCAGCTTCTCCTCGATCTCTGCCGCTCTGGAGCGGATCTGCTGCTCAAGGTCAGGAACAAGTGATTGAGCCCGGGACGATGTGGCTGGTAGCCCGGCAAGAACAATCAGCGAGGCGGCAAAAGCAAGTGACCGAAGAGGATGCTGCATGGCTCTGTCTCCCTGTTCGTTGCCAGCGTGGCGAAAAACAGGGGATCTGAATAGGGACAGACTGTCGGCAAACTCTGCAGATCTGGCATTCCAAAGAAGCCTATTGAAGCGATGGGCTCCCGCGCTAGAAAATAACGGCTTCGCGATAAGGGGTGGTCTTTATCGGCTGTGAGATCGGTTTGATCACTGGCACTTCAACTTGGAGGCCACGATTGTTGAAATCAGCAATACTCAGGCCTCGCAGAGGACCAGCGAAGCCTGAAGCGGGATCGATAGCACGCGGAACTTCGCTGGCTCAGATCGCTTCCTCCGAGAACCAAACGGTGAGACTGCCCCTCTGACGCAGACTGGCATCGTACTCCGCCCAGTTCGTCACCCGGTACTGCTGTTTGGGGATACGATGACGGCGAGCGGCATTGGCCTTGAAGGGCACGGCGGGACTCCAAGATTAGAAAGGGAATGGTCCTCCTACGGCACGGGCCTCCAGGCGCCAAATCGCTCATTCCTGCAACAAAGCGGCTCGCCGCCTATGTCTGGGTCGAGCTCGCGTTCGACCGCCTCGTACACGTCAGCCAGGGAATCACGGACTTCGGGTCCGATTGAGACGAACCGGAACGGCTTAAGGCGTTGGTGGTCGGGGCCGCGGGACGCAGCCCGCACGATGATGCGGATCTCGTCCTGGAACGGGCCGGGCTCTATGAGGCGCCGGGGCGATGTAGAGCGTCTTGCGCAGAGGCGATCCAACAGCGACAGTGCTTCGGTCCTTGAGGCCGGCGTCATGATCGATCCGGCTCCTCCCACGGCACCTGACCTCCTGGACAGCCTGAGGACATGCGAATCAACGGACCACAGTCCGTCTCCACGTGCTCAAGTCCAGGTCATCATTATCCGCCGGGGAGGATTTGCGTAGCAATTCCGCCTCGCCCGAGGTGCAATTTCCTGTGCGTTCCTCCACGACGCGGTTCGGCCGATTCCGCTGCGGAGCCGGATGTGGGCACGGACTCCCGCAGTCTTGCTGTCCGACTGCGACTCGTTAAGATCCGGACAGATCTGAACCCGGGAGAACACAATGCTTCGTCGCATGACTGCCGCCGGCCTCGCCCTCCTCGGCATGATGGGTATGGCTTCCGCCGAAACGCTGGTGGTGTGTACCGAAGCCAGCCCGGATTTCCTCAACCCTCAGTTCTCCACCGCCAACACGGCATTCGATATCGCCGCCCAGGTTTACGACAGGCTCGTCAGCGTCGAGCGTGGGGGCTCCAAGATCGTTCCGGGCCTCGCGGAGTCGTGGACCGTCTCGGATGACGGCCTCGCATATACCTTCAAGCTCAGGAAAGGCGTGAACTGGCATTCGACCCAGGCCTTCAGGCCGACGCGGGAGTTCAATGCCGATGACGTGATCTTCTCGTTCCGGCGGATGATGGACGAGCAGCACCCATTCCATAAAGTCGGGCGGGGAGGCTACGAGTACTATGCGGGTCTCGTGGCGCCCTTCCTCAAGGCTGTCGAAAAGGTCGATGACTACACCGTCCGGTTCGTGCTCAAGCGGCCCGAGGCTGCCCTGCTCGGCGCGATCTCCGTCGAACCGATGTCCATCCTCTCGGCCGAATACGCGGACGCCATGCAAAGGGCCGGCACGCCAGAACAGGTCGATCAGATCCCGATCGGAACGGGCCCCTTCAGCTTCGTGGCCTATCAGAAGGACGCCACCGTGCGCTTCAAGCGCTTCCCCCAGTACTGGGGCGCGGCCGCGGGTCTGTCCGATCGGACGGCGCAGGTCAGCGATCTCGTTTTTGCGATCACGCCCGATCCCAGCATCCGCTACGCCAAGGTGAAAGCGGGCGAATGCCACATCGCACGCTACCCCAACCCCGGCGATCTCGCCTCGATGAAGGCCGATCCCAACCTGAATGTTCAGTCCGGTACGATCGCGGACATGAGCTACCTGGCCTTCAACAACCAGAAGAAGCCGTTCGACGACCGCCGCGTCCGTGAGGCCCTGAGCTATGCCACGAACGTCCCGGCTCTCGTCCAGGCCGTGTACCAGGGCACCGGCACGCCGACCGCAGCCCTCATTCCGCCGACCCTATGGGGGCACAACGACGACCTCAAGGTCCGCGAGTACGATCCCGAGAAGGCCAAGAAGCTTCTTGCCGAGGCCGGGTATCCCAATGGCTTCAAGACGACGCTGTGGGCCATCCCGGTGGTCAGGGCGTACATGCCGAATGGACGCCGTGCGGCTGAACTGATCCAGGCGGACTGGGCCAAGGTCGGCATCCAGGCCGAGATCACGACGTTCGAATGGGGCGAGTACCTCAAGCGCACCCGACAGGGCGAGCACGAGGTCGCGATGAGCGGGAGCACGTGGGACTACCCGGATCCGAGCCAACTCCTGTCCCTGAGCTGGAGCTGTGATGCCGTCGCCACCGGAGGCAACCGGGCCCGCTGGTGCAACAAGGAATTCTCCGAGAAGCTGACGCGTGCGAATTCCATCGGCGATCAGGCCGAGCGCGCCAAGATCTATGTCGAGCTCCAAAAGATCTTCTACGACGAAGCGCCGGCGATCCTCTTCGCCAATGCCCAGGCCTTCACACCGGTTCGCAAGGAAGTCTCCGGGTACAAGATGCATTTCTTCGGCGGGCAGCCGTTCTATGGTGTGTCTCTCAGCAAGTAGGACACGCGGCGCTACCCGGGTCCAGGGTCGATTAACACCCGTGCGGATCTACCCCCACGGGATCGGCGCGAAGACTCGCGCTCCATGTGATGATTGCAAACAGACGGAAGTGACCAATGACGATTGAGGTGGAATGGGCCCGAATGACGGCCCCGGAACTCAGGGGCATAGCAGCACGTCCAAGCGCACTGGCGGTGCTCCCGGTGGGCTCCCTCGAGCAGCATGGTCCCCACCTTCCGGTGATCACCGATACGGCCAGTGCCAGCGCGGCCGCGGTCCGGGCGGCACGACTGGTCGCCGACGAAATCCCTGTTGCCGTGCTGCCGGGCCTCTGGCTCGGCATGAGCGAGCATCACCTGCCCTTCGGTGGCACGATCAGCCTCGATTACGAGGCTTACCACGGCGTTCTGCGCTCCATCGTGCGCTCGCTGAAGGCCCTTGGCTTCAAGCGTCTCCTTATCGTCAACGGCCACGGCGGTAACATCGACCCGCTGGCCGTCGCCGCGCGGGAGCTTGCGGTGACGTTCGCCATGCCTATCGTCGCGACCACCCCGTGGATGCTGGCGTCCGACGAGATCGCGGCGATCGCCGAATCCGAAACGCCGAAGCATGCCTGTGAGGGTGAGACCTCGGTGATGCTGGCGATTGCCGGGGACATCGTGCGCACGGACAAGTTCGACGAGGCCGTGCAGCAGGCTCCCAAGCGCGCTGAGGCTCCCCAAGGCTTCTCGCGCTTCTACTCGTTCTCGGAGCGGGCCCCTGTCACCGGGACGTGGGGCGACCCGCGCCCGGCCACCCGCGAGAAGGGAGAGCGATTTCTTGCGATCCAGGCCACTGCATTGGCGCAGAGCATGCGCGATGAGCGTCTCTGGTCGGCACCGGATCCGGTCTGGCAGTGGAACCGGGGGCAGGGAACGACCTCCGGAAGAGCCGAATGACATGACCCTAGCCCCAGAGCCGCCTGTCATGCCCATGTGGCGGCCGACGGCCGGCCGGGCGTGGTTTCGGTCGATGATGAAGTCGTAACTCTTGGGCTTGCCGGCGATGGCATCGGCAATCGCCCAGTCGAGCAGCGCATGGTCTTCCAAGGTGCGGATGGGCGCGGAGACCGACGGCGTCCTCCTGGCTCAGGCACATGAAGAGCTGTCCCGCGTAGGTCAGCCGCACACGGTTGCAGCTCTCGCAGAAATTGTGCGTCAGCGGCGTAATGATTCCGAGCCGTCCGGTCTCACTGACGCGCACGTAGCGGACCGCGCCGCCCGGCCCGTCCGGTAAGAAGCTATGACGTCGAGTACTCTTTCGATCTGAACGACAGCCTCACCCACCCGGGCGCGTCCGCGAGCTTGCGAATGTTGCCCCAGGTCTGCTTGTAGTTCGGGATGATGAACTCGGTTACCCCCGCCGAGCCCACGTTTCCGACGACCCCCGTCGGGTAAGCGAACAGCATGAAGGTCTGCTTTGGCTTCGCCCGCTCCGTGGGATAGGCCATCACCCGCGTCGAGCCGTTGATGGCGTCTATGACAGAGGCGGCAGAGCCGGACATGGTTACCTTCTTTGATGGAAATCCAGATCGGGTAAGGAACCGAGATTCCGTGCGCTTTCGGAATTTCCGGTTTGGTGAGGATTGCTGCCTTCGAGCTCAGGTCTCAGGCGTGCATTTTGAGACCTTCCGAGCTGAGGGGCCGTTGCGTACTATAGCCATCAGCGGCTTGCGCAAATTTCGCGGAAGGCCGTTCACGGAATGCAATTAGGAGTTCTGGCAGCTGTAATCAGATCGATCTTCTGTGGATGAACCGAACAATACATTGTATATTATAGGCTGGCTCTGAAGTGGGTATTGGTCCTGACTCGCCGGTTAGAATAACGCTAAGTTATATTTACCAAGAATACATACAGTGAAGTGAGAATAGCTCCCGTTCGCTGGGAAAATGATGGTCAGATACGGCGCGAGGTCGAACTCACCCAGGAGGATCGAGGGTCGGAGGAAGACCCATGAAGAAGCTGGAGCCGCCCGACCGCGAGCCGGAGGATATCGACGAGTACATCGAGTACGTCCCGCCCGATGAGAAGAAGCCGCTCGGGATCGACATCATCATGCGCATGGTATTCATACTGGCGATTCTTATGGCCGCCTTCGCCCTGATCATGAACCTAGGCGACGAGGAGGTGGCTGGAGAAGCGCGCAACCGATCTCAATTGCGCAATTTCCGAAAGCCGATCTTAACTGCGCAAT
>JAFAAP010000031.1 GCA_023426505.1 Pseudomonadota bacterium | reverse complement strand
CCACCACCGACCCGGATAACGGCACTCAGGTGGACGACTTCACCTCGGAACCATGGACGGCTTGAAATCGGAATGCCTGGACGGCTTCGGATTGGAACAAGTGGACGGCTTCATCGGAATCCGCAAGTTGCCAGTTCGATGAAGACGCAACGCGCGACAGCCGAGAGCGAGAGCCAGGCCGGCGAACGCAGCATGAAGTGTGGAAGGGCGAGGAAGCGCTCTGTCGTGCTTCGGCCCTTGTGGTTGTGACGTTTGGGCATGAGGAGCCTTGCAGGGCGCCGGAGAGACTCAGGGACGCCTGTTCTGAAGGTTGATATGGAAAGGTGCAGCCGAGGCACGGACCTCGGCTGCTGGGCTTCTCGGAGTCAGGAAGCGCTATTGGACGCCTGACTCTTAGGCCGCATGACGTTTCTCGTTCGCTGTGACAACCTTAAGCAAGCGCAAGGGCGTGCGCAGGACATAGCGCCCGTGGGCACCCGGAAATGGCCCCGCGTGGTGCTCATCGATGGTGTCGATGACAAGCCCCCGCTTGCGCAACGAGTGCACATAGGCTGACCAGCGGGGCGCGGGCCTCTCTAGAGGGATGATGCCTCTCTGTCCTGTCTCAAGCAGGCAGCTGAGCGTCCAGGCCTCGCGCCCCTTCAAGCGCAAAGTTTCTCCGGTGTCGTGACGCTGCACGAGAAGTTCAACAACATCGTTAGACATTGTCGCCCCCCGTGCTGAGGCCGGCGAGTTCGGCAATTGTCAGAGCGAGGGATGACGACAAACCGAACCGTGCTGAGAGGCTTTTGACCACACGCGAATGGGTACGCAGAGGTTGCAATGCCGCCCAGGCGAACAGTGGGAGCGGGCGCAGGTTTTCGTTGCGGCGCAAGCGCCGCTTGTATAGGCTATTCATGGAATTACCTTATTGCCCCGTGCGAGAGCCCCTCGTTCGGGGCTTTCTTTTGCACGGTCAGGACTGGAACAGGTTCAGTTCATCAGAGCGACAGAACTGAGCAGCCTCACGCGGCCTCTTTGATGAGGGCGCGGATGTCCTCCACTCGCCACGCGGTGATGCGCGGACCGAGCTTCACGGGCTTGGGATAGCGGCCATCTTTGATGCCCGCCCACCATGTGGATTTGCTGACCGGAATAGGCCCGTTCGGGGCAAGGATGCCGGGGAGCCGGACAAAGCCAGTTTGCGGCAGTTGGGATTGCGCCGACATGTCTGCGTTCGGCGTCGATGGATCTTTGGACAACCTCAATGGCTGCGCTCCATTATAGTGCGACAGGCATGGCTCCCGAGATGTGATTTGACTCACCCGGAGAGCCCGGTAGGGTTGGCCCGCTCTAAGCAGAGCGCGGGGTTCGCCCTAGCAGAGTCGTCTCCACCGGCCAGGGTGTGAGACGACTCTTTCGCATGTCGCCGGCCTTTCCTGCGGAAGGCCGGTCCGCATCGGCTTTCAACCGACGAAGCAGAATGTAGCCGATTTCGGTTGCCCGTAGGTGACCGGCCAGACACAGATTAAGAAAAGCTGTGAATCGTGTGGATTACGGGGCAAGTCATTGTGATTGTGCCGGCTTTTGGCCCATTACGAGCCTTCATCAAAGAAGCATCCTGTGGAAACGCTGTGGTTGTCCTCGGTATCCTCAGGACCGTCACTCCAAGACGCGTCAGCCGTTAGCTCTGTCGCCGCCAGTGCTAAGCAGCACCACGTTGCTGCTGGAGCCCTGCCCGAGAAAGCCAGCCCATGCGTCCATCAACCGCCGCCGCTTCTCCAAGGCATCACCGCGCCGATAAGCTCGTTCGACCGCATCGCCCACAAGGTGTGCCAGAGCTGCCTCCGCAACCTCTCTCGGAAACGATGTGCGCTCGCCCGCCCAGTCGCGGAACGCACTGCGGAAGCCGTGCACCGTCGCATCCACCTTCATCCGGCGAAGCACCATCTCAAGAGCCATGACGGACAACGGCCGACCGGCCTTCACGCCCGGAAAGACCAAATCACTGAGCCGGTTCTGCTGCATTTCCCGCAGGATCTCGACCGCTCGGGCTGAAAGCGGCACCCGATGCTGACGGCTGGCCTTCATACGAGCCGCAGGTACGGTCCAAATACGAGCTTCGAGGTCGAACTCATCCCATCGGGCTCCGAACACCTCACCGGAGCGAGCGGCGGTTAGGATTGCGAACTCCAGAGCACGAGCTGCCATTCCCTCCCGCTCCCGCAGGGCCTCCACGAATTTAGGTACGTCATCGAACGGCATCGCCTTGTGATGACCCCGTGTGAGCTTCGCCCGCTTCGGCAGAACGGCATCCAGGTGCCCGCGCCAGCGGGCCGGGTTCTCTCCCGTGCGCTGCCCTCTCATGCGAGCGAAGTCGAACACCCGCTCAATCCGCCCCCGCAGACGCGAGGCCGTCTCCGGCTTCGCACTCCAGAGCGGCTGAAGCACCTTCAGAACGTCCTCTGTGCCTATCTCCGACACCGGCTTGGCTCGGAGCGGTTCGCAGTAGGCCGTGAGGGTCATCTTCCACTGGGCGCGATGCTTTTCGTTGCGCCAAGACGAGGACATGCTCTCAATGAGAGCGTCTGCCGCCTCCCCAAAGGTCATCACCTTTGGCTTGTCTCGGGAGGTGAGTGGGTCAAGCCCATCTGCCAGTTGCTGGCGGGCCTCTGCGGCTCTCTGACGGGCTTTGGCCAGCGGTACGTCACGCAGGGAACCGAGCCCCATCTCCCGACGCTTGCTCGCCACCTTCCACATGAAAACCCATGAGCGGGCACCGCTCGGAGCAATGTTCAGGTAGAGCCCGCCGCCGTCCGA
Source organism: Pseudomonadota bacterium (assembly GCA_023426505.1). Taxonomy (GTDB): domain Bacteria; phylum Pseudomonadota; class Alphaproteobacteria; order Rhizobiales; family Beijerinckiaceae; genus Microvirga. The sequence goes on along the minus strand of JAFAAP010000031.1, from coordinate 10,614 downwards.
GTGCCGCCCTGGCTTTGTGAGTGTCGCGACCGTTCTGGCGCTCAACGTGTGCAGCTGCCGTGCCATCCGCCCTTCTCCTTCCCCACCTTCTTCCCCACCTTTGGGGCTGGATTATAGCGGATTGAGCTGGACCGTAGAAGACAGAGATCTGCGTAAATGCCTTGGTTACGGAAAGATTTTAGGATGCCGCTGAATGTGTCTGGACACTAGTATGGCGGAGAGCCCCTCCGCCACACTCGCGAGGGGAACCAGGCCGGAACCGGCCCCTTCCCACCGACATCCTCGCCTACAGATCGCGATTGCTCCGCCGCCGCTTCGCCCGGGCGACCGCTTCCAACGCCTGGCCCGCTTCGGTCTCAGTCGCGAACACCTCGACCATCCCCTGCAAGTTGTTGCCGATGGGCCCTAGGGCACACCAGACGCATGGCCTTCTGCGAAATTGGCGCCCGGACGAGCGAAGGCCCCGGAGTTGAGGTCCAGGGCCTTGCTTGTGGGAGTATCGCGACTGGCCATCAGCGATCCTTCGACCACAGATCCTGATCCTGCGTCGGCAGCAGGATGTCGTCAACGGCAGAAAAGACAACGCCCCAGCCGAGGGGAGTCGATGGACCCTCGGCCAGAGCGTGAGCTGCGTTCGGCAGAACACAGCAATGGGCTGATACGCAACGCGCCCGCTTGCACCTGTAGTGCAGCACGAAGGTAAATTTCCCGTTTGCTCCACCGCTATGGCAGAGTGTCAAATCAGAAAGTCGTCCGAGTGAGTGTTGATATGTGTGACAGTGTTTTCGCCGTTTATCCTGCCATGCCGAACTTCGTTGAAGTTCTGAGCATTCGAATTGTTAGTATATGTGGACGTCTGGTCATATCCTGAGACGATTTCAGTCGTGTCATATCGTCCAGTACTTGCAAAGTGGTTGTCGTTGTAATTCGTGCTTCCACTTACAGCGGTTTCATAATTCGTTACCAAGGTACCATCGACAAGGTAAGTGTCGCTTACAGTCCCGCGGCCATTGGTTGACCCATGAGTATTTCCGTTCGGATTTGTGCCATATTGGGAATGGATTACATTATCCAATTCTGACGTAGATGCTTGCGTACCATCATCATAGGACTGATCACGGGAGAATTCCTGGAAAGAGTTTGTATGATTGTTGTTAGAAGTACTTGTGGTCGTCAAGGCCGATTCGGACTGCAGAGTACCATCATCATAATGTTCGCTGTCCGTAACTGTGTTTTTCGTAGCACCGTTAGGCATTTTAGCCTCTTGTGGGACCAGTATAAGCACTCCAGACAAACAAAATTTACCGCAAAAACAACATACTTACCATTAATTCAGATCAATGCATTATTAATTATTTCTTTATTTAGAAATTAACTGAAATTTTGAATTTAAGATATCCTAATCAATACAGACTATACTTAAAAAGCACTATAGCGTGCCATGGATCCCTCAGAGTCCGTCCCGTAAATCATGAGCATCGACCCAGGCGGCGGATGAGGAGCATGACAGAAGCGGCATAAAGGAACGCTCGGGCTGACGTGAGTGTCGCCTCAGGATCCTTCCAGAGCCGGCGATTGCGACTGATCCAGGCGAAGAATCTTTCAACAACCCAGCGGCGTGGATGCACCGCAAAGCCGACTTGATCAGGCGGCTTTCTGACGATCTCGATGCGGATCGAAGTGGCCTGGGCGGGGGTCTCGCCGGCATAGCCGCTGTCGGCAAACGCTGTGGCGATGAACGGGAACGCGCGCCGTGACAGGCGCAGAACCACACAGGCGCCATCCCGGTCCTGAACGTCCGCTGGCTGGGGCTCTAGGATCAGACCGCGGCCGTCGGTGTCGACCAGCACCTAACGCTTGCGGCCTTTGACCTTCTTGCCCGCATCATAGCGTCGCGGACCACCGCTCTCGGTGGTCTTCACGCTTTGGCTATCGAGCACGCCAGCAGTGGGCGATGCCTCTCGGCCAACTCGCTCGCGACCAACCATGACCAGCAGGTGGTTGATGGTCTCGAACAGGCCGGTATCGCGCCAGAAGCTGAACCAGCGAAACACGGTGCTCTTGGGCGGCAGGTCGGAGGGCAAGAGCCGCCAGGCGATCCCGCCGCGCAGCACGTAGAAGATGCCGTTGAGGATATCGCGCCAAGACCAGCGCCGAGGTCGCCCGCGGGTGCGGAACTCGGGCAGAAGCGGCTCAATCAGTGCCCATTCGGCATCGGTCAAATCGGTTTCGTATCGCAAGCCGTCGCGGCTATACTGCCGCCGAGTGGTCGGGGTCCACATCGCGGGCTTCCAGGTTAGGCTTCAGCACCCTCTTGGAATCACGGCTACCCCGACCACTCAACCTCTTTTCGGGACGGGCTCTCACAGATTCCGACACCCCCGCCGCCTCTTGGCCCGTGCGATCGCCTCCAGCGCCTCCTCGGCCTCAATCTCGCTGAAGATGTCGACCAGCTCCTGCCCCTTTGTGCCGATGCGACCCCAGTTGCGCACCAGCCGGATCGTGCCGGACAGATCGCGCTCAATCATCTGGCTGTAGAAGCGGCGGCTGCTCTTCTCTGGGTCGACCCAGTGCAGGATGAGGTGGTGCCTCAACCTCGCTAATGCTTGCGGGCCTGGACGAGATAGGCTGATACGGTGGTCTCCCCCAGCATCCTACAGGCTTCTAGGCGGTGCAGCCCCTCAACAAGCACAAAACGCTTGTCCTCCAGTCGCACCAGGATGGGGGCTTCCTGGCCTTTGGTGAGAATACTCTCTGCCAGGGCTTCGACCTTCTTCGGATCGAGAGCTTGGCGCCGTTTCACGGGCACGTAGACATCCTGGATCGCAACCGTCTGCCTCTTCAACATCGCGTGCTGCTCCGTGGTTGAATGACAGTGTCAGCCAATGAGGCGTGAACGACAACTGCGGCAGGGACGTCCGCGAGCTCAAGGCTGCGGCCCCCGCGCAAGAAAAGAGGGCCTGCAGGAGCGGGCTTGAGCCCGCGAGGCCCTCTAGTCGGCCATCTCCAGGGAGTGATCTCAATGGCTAGGATCGAGGCTGCGCTTCGCCGAGGCCGCGGTCGAGAGACCAGATCGGATGAGCTTGAGGCATACAGCAAAAATAAACCCCGTTCAGCCCGGGGGAGGTGAACGGGGCTTTGGAGGGCAAACGCGAAACGCGGCCCGCACCCTCTCTATCCAACGGTTACGGTTAATTTTGCGTGCATTGGGGCGGATCACCGTTGGATAGCGAAGGGAGCCGAGAGTCTGCTCGGCTGCAAAAGAAGCACCCTCGTCGGCGAGGAGCTTCGGTCTGCTACCGGAACCAGTTCCGCCACGACCACTCGCACGCGATCCCGTCACCGTCCGCGTCCAAGTGATATGCATAGCCAGGCTGGCCCCGATGCAGCGGCGCGGCGCCAGCAGCGCGAGCGGCCGCGCAATTACGGAAAGGGCCATAGCTGACCTGGGCGACTGAGGGCGACGAGCCGAACACTGGCAGCAGACTAGCCGATAGCTAAGCCCACAACGCCCACACGGCCGCACCACTTCCGAGGGCGACGAGCGCAGGCAGCCTCATCTGCCGGAAAAGGCGTTGCCACCGGTACCGACGGTTTTGAGCGGTCCAGTACTGGCGGAACGCCTCGTCAACGACGGGCCTAGGAGGTCTTTTGGTGGGCTTGTCCCATGGGCCCTTTTTCATAAGCGGGAGCATAACAGCCCGCCTTACGGTGGCAACGAGCGCCCCCACCCCATCACCGACAGCGGAACGGGGCCGATGGCAGATGCGCCAAGCCGCTGGTTTCCTTTTCGGCCAAGCTTGTATTTCCGCACATGAGGATGCGGGCGGCAACGCCCCGACCAGAAAAGAAAAAGGCCGCGCTCAGTCTTTATGGCTGAGTTTCGCGGCCTTGCCCTGGATCTGCCCCATGATTAGGAAACTTTACTTCATATAGATTTTTATTGTTTTGAAGACTGCTCAATCGATATTTGAGGTTAGTATATTAAACCTAAAGCAAATGAAATTAGGCATTTTACTTAGGCCAGTTGGTCTATATCGAGAAGCAAACAAGCTAGGCTATTGCTGAAAAGTTCGCTTCTGGCGGAACCAAGTCCATGTGAGCACGTTTCTACACCGCACCGGCCCATTCTGCCCCCACGGCCGGCACCTTGGAAGCGCTCCCTCGTGGGGCGCTTTTTCTTTGTCTGGCGGAGTTGCGCCGCGAGCCCGCCTTTGGATCGGTACACAAAGCTTTTGCAAGTATTCCCGTCGGTCGTGTCGGCGTCTTGGGAGCCGGTTCAACTGACGTTCTATTTCGCCTCCGGTCAGCGGCAATCGGAAAGCTTGCGAATACGCTCAAATGGCACAGGATCCAGTTCCATAAGAGGGGATTATCGGAATTTCGCATGAACGGGCGGCTCACAAACTTCCTGGGCTGGGCCACCACCGGGATCACCTTTCTGGCCACCGCCTGCCTGGTCGTCACATGGTTCCTCTAGGCGACCTCCATTCCCGGTCCGACGTGTTCCAGCGGCGATTGGTCCTGTCCAGTGTCGTAACCCTGCTCGGCGTTGTCCTCATTGTTCTCGGCAGACTCGCGATAGCGCCAGCGATCCTGGTAAGCCTCGGCGCATTGACGGTCGTCGCAGGCGCGGCGCTTGAGGTTGGGGCAGTGTGGTACTTCCTGCGGCGAAAGTAATGCCATAATGGCTATATATAGCCGGGCTTCGATCTGAGCAGTTCCTCAATGGGCCGACATGCCTTCCCGCCGCAGATCCGGCGCGGTAGCAGTCCTCTTCGGCGTCTTCCAGGAGTCGGCTAAGGGTCACGCAAGGAAATTGCCGTTACTTGAGGAGTGGCGGTTGTGCCCTATCGAAGCAGACATCGAGTCTACTTCGCAGATGTGCCAGGACGATTGCCTTAAGCGCGTGAGGCCACAAGTCGCGAACATCGGACTTCGGCAGGTAGCGCATACCCCGCACCAGGACGTTTTGGCCGCGCTGACAGAGATCCTGGGTGAGGCAGAGAGTGCCGTCGCCGGAGCGAGCGACGTCTCCTGACAGCCATTCTATGCCTCAGCCAGGCTACATCGGAGCCTCGTTCAGGTCGTCGGCCTCGTAGTCTGCGGCGAGACTCTTCGACACCGACCGGGGCCAAGCCGGCGGGTCACGGCATTTCTCCCGCGGTGCCGATGCTCACTCAATCGCTGTCTTGAGAGGATCCCAGCGGCGCTTGTAAACCGGCCGCCATCGCAACCTGAACCAATTCGGGTAGGCTGTTGGCCCCGAGCCGCTCCATGATGCGAGCGCGATGCGCCTCAACTGTCCGCGGACTGATGCCGAGATCCCGGGCAATCGACTTGTTGGTGCCCCCGGCCAGGAGCCCGTCGAGAACCTCTCGCTCTCGGGACGGCATCGCCGCAACGATCACCCGCAGGCGTTCGGTCGCCTGGTCCCGCTCCGCCCGCTCGAGGATTGTGGCCTGGGCGGAGGCGAGCGCGTCCAGCAACTGGTCGGGCTGACAGGGCAGGTCAAGGAAATCCACGGCCCCGGCCTTCATCGCCTCGACCCCAACCGCAACTTTCCCCCCGGTCTCGCTGAGCACGATCACCGGCAGGCTTGCCCGGCGGGCCTTCAGCTCCCGCGGGACCGTCAGCCCGCCGGCGTCAGGGTGCCGCATGTCGAGCACCACGCCGCCGGGCCGCAGCACCGGCGCAACTTCGAGGAAGGCCTTGGCCGAAGCAAACACCTTGACCTCGTACCCTGCCCCTTGAAGCTCACGGCTGAGGCTCTCGCGGGCGCTCGCATCGCCAGCCACCAGGTAGACCGTAGAGCCGTCGTGCTGGGTGAGATCCTGGGCAATGCCGCCCACCTTCCGCACCTGCCCGTGCTCGTCCCGGATCGGGAAGAACGTATCCCGGATCCAGCGCACCCCGCCGTCCGGCCGGATGATGTGGTACTCGTGCGTGCCTTCCTCCCCCCGCTGGACACGCTCGACAGTGGTGCTGGCCCGGTCGCGGTCGCCGGGATGGAGGGCTTTGATCCAATGATCAGGGTCATTCAGGGCTTCCGCCACCGGCTCGCCCCAGATCACCTCGTAGGCCGGGCTGACGTAGTCCATCTGCCGCGTCTCAAGGTCGAGGATCCAGAGCACCGTGGAGGAATGCTCGGCAAACTGCCGGAAGCGTTCCTCGCTGTCCCGAAGCGCCGTCTCGGCCCGAGCACGCAGGACCGAGGTCCAGGTGCGTTCGGCCACCTCCTGCGCCAGCTTCGCCTCGTCGTCATGCCAATGCCGCGGTTCTGACTGGTGCACATACAGTGCTGCGACCCAGCGCCCGTCCCGGATCAGCGGCGTGATGATGGTGGAGCGCTTGCCCGCCCTGAGGAACGCGGGCGCGATCGGCTCCTCCGCCGTCAGCGGATGAGCCAGGACGTCATCGATGCACACGGTTCGTCCGGCTTGCAACTCGCGCTCGATCGGCCGGCCGAAGTCACTCGTCCGGTAATGCCCGACAAAGCTCGGCAGTGCCGGATCGCTCCAGTCTTGCTCCACCACGATGGCGTCGCCGCTCTCGCTGAGCTCGGCATAGCCGACGCGGCTCGCCCGCAGGTGATGGGCCAGCATCTCCGCGGCCGTGGTCATGACGTTGCGGGCATCGGCCACCCCGCGCAGGCGGGTGCTCAGTTCGATCAGGAAGCGGAGCCGCTGCTCGGTGAGCACCCGTTCGGTCGTATCCTGCAAGGTGACGAGGACGCCTGCGACGGTAGCGGGATCGGCGATGATCGGGCTGACGGATCCCGTCCACCAGGTGGGCTCCGGGTAGCCGCTGCGCGCCACGATGCCGATGGGTACGTCCTGAACGAAAGCGGCCTGCCCCCGCATTGCCTTGGAAACCAGGGGGGCGGCCACGTCCCAGAGATCCGCCCATGCCTGGGCCAGGGGGCACCCGAGCACTTCCGGCCGTTGTCCACGCAGTTCCAGATAGGCATCATTGTAGAAGACGATGAGGTCCGGCCCCCAGGCGACGAGGGTCGGGAAGCCGGAGTGGATCATGAGCTTGAGCACGGTCCGCAGGTCCTGCGGCCAAGTTTCGGGCGGGCCCAGCGGCGAGGTTGCCCAGTCGTGGGCCTGGATCCGGGCCGCCATCGTGCCCTGGTGAGCCAAGAAGGTCTCAGTGCTCAAGTCGACCACCTCCTAGCCTTTGTACGCGCTGGGATAACCTGATGATTGATTTTGAGGTTGCCATTAGCCGTTCGGGTATCTGTTCCGTCTCGCCGGCAGCGTCCGGAATGGCTGGACTGGGTCAGAGCCGTTGAGAAACGGCCGTCATGCGAGGCCGGGGTAAACAGGCCACGCCAGGCAGCCAAGCGGCCATGCGGTCGCAACGGCTCCCTGCCTGGCCCAATGGACGAAGATCACAGCATGGACAAGGCACTCGGACCAGCGGCAGATCCCGATTACCGACGCACGCGGTTCGACCCTGCGCGGGCATCGTTCCCGGCCAGGACCAGACGATAACAGAGGCGGCGCCTTCGCCCGTGTTGCGGGAGTGATTGCGGCACGGCCGCATGGGTCGTAAAATCTGCATGTGACTACCCTTGTGGCTTGTTGCCGACCCGATCCGGGAGGACGCCATGGGACGCAAATTCATCGACTGCCGTGCCGTCCCGAGCGCGATGAACTGCTCGATCACCATCATCGCCGACACCGAGGCCGAGGTGCTCGACGCAGCCGTGCAGCATGCGGTGGCCGTGCACGGACATCGGGACACGCCCGAACTCCGCGAGCAACTTCGCGGCGCGATTCGGGACGGCATGCCCTCGGAGGCAGCACCCAGTCGCGCCGCATGAGGGATGACAAGCACCAGTCCGACGCCCAGGGTCGTCTCGTCTCCTGATCCCAGGGCACGACTGTCCTACTCTGCGCGGGCAACCAGACGCAGTGCCTCGTGCACGCTGGTGACGGCTCCCGTCCACTGCTCCGCGTGGCAGATCGCACAACTCGGGAAAGATTCTCCTGAGACCAGATCGACCGTGTGACCGCACTCCCAGCAGGCATAGGTGCTGCCCAACAGCACCGTCTCGCCATAGCGGTGGCTCCGCAGCGTGCCTTCGACCCCTTCCGGCAGCACCGGCAGGCCGGCGCGGACGCTCTCCTGCGGCTGCTTGAAGGCGCTGATCTTGCCGCTTGGCTCCAGATAGGCGCGCTCCACCTCGCCGAGATGCTCGATCCCGAGGGTCCGCAGCGCCTCGAACAGTTCCGTCCGGGCGATGCCCTCCTGGCGCATGGCGGCAAGATCCATCACGCCGTCGCGGACCAGGCGGGCCGCCGTCGCAGACAGGAGGTCCTGAACCCGCCTGGACCGCTGCGTCAGGTGCGTCACGCCGCGCGTGAGGAGCACGATGGCGGTGATCGCCACCAGGGCGTGCAGCAGCGGCACGTTCGGGTAAAACATCGGATCGCCTACGGCCGAGCCGAGGGCAATGATAATCACGAAGTCGAAGGGGGCGAGCTGGCCCATGCCGCGCTTGCCGATGGTGCGGACGACGAACAGGGCAAAGAAGTAGACGATGGTGGTGCGCAGCACGATCTCGGCCAAGTAGAGCCAGGGCAGCCGGCCCAGCAGGATCCGGTGCAGATCGAACGCGTAGTCACCCTCCATGGCCGAGGCTCCTGCTGCAACTGCGGAGCTAACACCCACGCTCAGGCTTCTGTTTCACGAGAGGTGCGTTCCTGCGGGGAGCCCGGTCGATTACGAGGCGGACAAAGCCCCCTCGTCTGGCGAGTGGAACCCGCGCTCGTAAGGCTCGGGCAGCGGGACGCTATGGCCTTAAGCTGCCGTGGAACGACTCCCGCTCGCGTTGATGCGCAGGTTGTTCTGGACGTAGCGCACGCCAGAGACCGCCTCCGCAATGTCCTCGGCATGGCGCTTCTCGAAGCGCGTCTTGACCGAGCCCGAGAGGGTCACCTCCTGGTCGCCGACGTCGATCTCGATGTCCGAGGCGTCGAGATAGCCGTCCTCCGTAAAGCGATGACCGATCTCGTCCAGGATCCGCTCGTCGGAGCGGCGATAGTTCCGGGGGCCGCGCCCGCGATGACCGCGCTCCCGGTCCTCGTGCGGCCCCAGGCCGACCGCCCCGGCCAGGTTCTCGTAGAAGTGCTCGGCCGCCTGGGCGAGCCTGCGCCCGCCCTCACGGTCCTGCTGCCAGTGGTCGCGCCAGGTGTCGTCGCGGCGGTCGCGATGGCGCGCCCGAGACGACATGCCCCTGTCGCCAGCAGAGCGGTCGCCCCGCTCCCGATATCGCCACGTCTCGGCAGGAGATTCGCGATACCCGCGTTCGAAGCCGCTCTCGTCGCGGTAGAGCGGCTCGTCACGGGGAAGGGTCATGCCGGCGCCGGCGAAGGCCTCCCGACCGTAGGAGCCATAATACTCGCCAGGCAGGCGCGGGCCCCAGGAGGCTGGTTCGCGGTCCGGCTCACCGTAGCGCGCATAGCCGGGGCGCCTCTCCATATAGGCCCCCTCCTCGGCCCGGTACTCGTTGCGGAGGTACTCGTCCAGGTCGTCCGCGCCCTGGTGGAATCCGCCGATCCGATCTCTGTCGATCATGGTAAGTTCCTCCTGATGCCATGCGGTGCCACAGGATGAATGACGCCCTCTCGTCCCGGTTCCATGGCCGGCGCGGGGAATGGCGGAGCCGTCGTCGGTACCTTGCTCCTCGGGAAGCGTTCGGACAGGGCGCCTTCCGGCTCGCTGCGGCGTGGATCCAGCCACCCATTCGTGAAACCCGGTTGCAGAGCCAGGAACCCCGCGCAGTTCGTCACGCTTGACCCCTCAAGAACGACCGGGAGTGGGGACAGGGTGAGCGGAAGACGACCATGACGGATCCCACTGCTGTCGCGCCTCGGCGCACCGCGAGCTCCGCGGCGTCGACAGGTCTGGAGAAGGAGTCCGATCTGGCGCGTCCCGCCTCCGTCGATACGGTCGCACCGCAGCGGCGCAGCACGGAACCGGAGGAAACGGGCCAGGGTGAGAACGTCGCCCGGGAGCTGTATCGCCTGTTCAGCGACATGGTCCGCGGCGGCAAGGCATGGCCCATGATGATCTTGGCCGTTGCGATCTTGGTCGTTCTCGTCGGCAACATGATCGGGCAGGTGCACCTGAACGAGTGGAACGGAGCATTCTTCGATGCGGTCGAACGGCGCAATTCCACCGCATTCCTGCGCCAGCTCGTGGTGTTCCTCGAGATCGTCTCCTTCCTGCTGGTGATGGTGGTAGCGCAGACCTGGCTGCAGGAGCGCCTCAAGATCCGCATCCGGGAACGGCTTACGCACATCCTTCTCGACGAGTGGCTGAAGCCGAACCGGGCCTATCAGCTCGGGCTCATCGGGAAGACGGGCGCGCAGCCGGACCAGCGCATGCAGGAAGATTGCCGCCTCTTCTCGGAGTTCACCACCGAACTCGGCGTGGGCATGCTACAGTCACTCATGCTGCTCGTCAGCTTCATCGGCGTCCTGTGGACCCTGTCGTCCTATGCGAGCTTCGAGTTCCGCGGCGAGGAGATTGTCGTCCCCGGCTACATGGTCTGGGTCGCCATCGGCTATGCGGGCCTGGGGTCCGGCATGACTTGGCTTG
>JAFAAP010000288.1 GCA_023426505.1 Pseudomonadota bacterium | reverse complement strand
TGGAGCAGCCCGGTAGCTCGTCAGGCTCATAACCTGAAGGTCACAGGTTCAAATCCTGTCCCCGCAACCACAACACACAACAAAGCCCCTGAACGCTCACAACGTCAGGGGCTTCGTCCTATCTTCAGTGCAAATAAACGCCAAGATCAACACGGTGCAAAACATCACCAGACGAGCAGACGATCTCAAGTCGCCAGCCTAGCCAATCTTCCTTCGTGCCGCTCAATTCCTGGCGCAGTTCTCGAATTGCCTTCGCAGCTTCAACTTTGGCGGTCTCAAGGTCAGGCACCTCGACGCCTGTGTCGTCCAAGATCACATCGTGATCGCTTACAAGATTGAAATAGCAGCGCATGTGATCCCTGCATCACCGGATCGTCCAAGCCTCGGCTGCCGAATGCCCTGTCTTACCGACAAGGGACCCTGCATCAAACCTCGGCAAAGTTACGATCGCCTAACTACCGTGCTGCTCGTCGGCCTTGACCGGGACGAGATTCTCGACCGACACCCATCCGACATCGGGCCTTGGACAGGGCACCAGATATGCGCGCCCATCGTCTAGCTTCTCCACGCGGCATGGAATGGCCCGTTGATCGCCAGGAGGGCGATAGACGACGATGGTGCCGACCTGCAACTGGTCATCCGAGGCGGCTCCTTGCGCCGAAGCTTCGGCCGTCTGCTGAGGATCGACGTCCGTCGATCCTGCTCGCAGGCGATCCAACGCTGCAATGGCCACCCGAGCCCGATCCCGATAGCGTTCGCTAACGACCCTAAGAAGCGGCCCTGGTGCTCGCCCTGGATACCACGATACACCGCCAATCTTTGCGAGTTCCTCTGCAACAGCTTCAATTTCTTCTTCAGTCATCGCTATTCTCTGGAACTGAGGCTGCATAACGGAAAACAATTACACGATCGATTATCGCAAAATTGTTAAAGCCGCCGAGCTCGACTTTGAAGCAAAGATCGGATCCGACAATTATCTCCGTTGCCGGCAGCGCCCTACCCTTCCCTTCAATCCTAAGGATAAATGCATCCCGGAAAAGCACAACCGGTCGTCTTGTTCATGCCTTGCTTGCCATTATCGCTGCCGGCGCTGGTTTGCCTCCTTTCGGGGTTGGCATCTTTCGAAACAAAAGCGTAGCTTTTCCGTTGCTTCTACCGAGGGTCTGGTCGGCCGAGGTTGTGCGGCTTCACTCGACTTAGACGGGAGTTTGTCCAGTGACGACACTCAAGGAATTCGAGGAAGCCCTGCGCGAGCAGGGAATGAATATGGCTCTAGCGGTTCTCCAGAGGCTGCGGGAGCGCGATCGGGCAAGGCGCTCTATAACACCTGCCAGGCGCATCGCCGGAAAGAAGATGACGCCCGAGCTGGCCCGTCAGATCCTTGAACTGCATGCGACAACCGAGATGACCCAGCAGGAAATTGCCTTCAAGCTCGGCGTTAATCAGGGGCGGGTCAATGAAGTCATCAAACGTGGCAAGTGGCTCCAGGACGACCCATCAACCCCTGAGGCTATAGCTCGGGATCGCGCCAAAGCTCGTATGTCGGGCTCTGTCTCTGTGGAAAAAGCGACAAAGCGCCAGGAACGAGCGGAACGCCCACGGCGCCGCGGGCTGCAACCTGTCTCTGAGCGGCAGCCGGAGCTTTCGTTCGAAGACGAATGATTTCCTATTCTGGTGCCTCTCGGCCCAGAATATAATGTTGCCAACCAGATCGACCTTGGATCCCCTTGCCACGGCATCGCATGCCAGGGCTCAAGACGCACTGGTGCAACCACCGGTCCGACAAAGGAAGATGACTTGTTTACATCAAGGGCAGCACGAGGGAAGGTAGCGTGCATTGGCGGAGCAGCAGTCGACCGGAAGTGTATCGCTCGTTCGCCAATGGTTCTCGGAACGTCGAATCCTGTCGATTCTCAGGTATGCTTCGGCGGTGTGGCAAGAAATGTCGCGGAGAACCTCTCCCGTCTTGGCGTCTTCAGTTCTCTCGTTTCTGTGCTGGGGGAGGATGAGAATGGCCGCGGGATCATACGCCACCTGGGTGAGCTGGGGGTCGATACCCAGTGTTGCGAGTTCTCGGGCCGCTACAGAACGGCCGAGTACGTCGCCGTTCTCGAGCCTTGCGGTGATCTGGTGGTTGGTCTCGCCGACATGGCGATTTTCGATGCCTTTACGCCAGATATCATCGAGAGCCACTGGCCCGAAATCGCATCGAGTGAGTGGATCTTCGCGGACTGCAATCTTCCCCCAGCGACTCTGGCGGCTCTCGTGAGTTCGGCCCGCAAACAAAGGCTTAATCTCGCGATCGATGCGGTCTCTACCGTCAAAGCAACACGCCTGCCGCAGGACCTTTCAGGGATCGGGATTCTGTTTCTTAACTTCGACGAAGCGCGAGCCCTCGTCGGCGAGGAAGGAATCTGTCTATCGTCGTTTGAAGATACGTCATCGGCTCTGCTGGAGCGCGGTGCATGTCGGTTGATCCTGACGAACGGACCGGATGGATTGCTCGTTGCCGACACGGTCACTTCATTGCGCCTCAGGGCTGCCGGAGTGAATGTCGTGGACGTTACTGGCGCGGGCGACGCTCTCATCGCTGGCACGCTCGCCTCAATGATTGCGGGCCATTCAGTTGCCACTGCCGCACGTCTGGGCATGATCGCCGCTCAATTGACTATTGAGCATTCGGGCAGTGTACGGCCTGACCTTTCCGTTGCATTGATCGAAACTCGTCTCAAGCACCCTTTCCAATGAGTCATGTCATGTCGCAAGTTCAGACACATCATCTCGTTGACATTGCGCCGGAAGTCCGGGCGGCGATGGAACACGGAGGTCCTGTGGTCGCACTTGAGTCCACCATCATCACCCATGGCATGCCATACCCTCAGAACGTCGCAACCGCCCGAGCCGTCGAGGCGGTCGTCCGAGAGGGCGGAGCGATGCCGGCCACGATTGCGGTCATCGGCGGCCGGATCAAAGTCGGCCTCTCGGGAGAGCAACTCGACTGGCTCGGGGCGGCGCAAGATGTCCTAAAGCTCAGTCGATCCGACCTCTCCTTCGCGGTTTCGGCAAAGCGTCATGGGTCCACGACGGTGGCTGCTACGATGATTTGCGCGCATTTGGCAGGAGTTCGGGTCTTCGCAACAGGCGGCATCGGAGGCGTGCATCAGGGGTTTGAGGAAACGATGGACGTTTCCGCGGATCTGGATGAACTTGCGCGGACGCCGGTCACGGTCGTTTGCGCAGGCGCGAAAGCGATTTTGGATATTCCCCGTACACTCGAATATCTGGAGACACGAGGCGTTCCCGTTGTCGGATACCGGACAGATATCTTTCCCGCATTCTGGAGTCGGAAGAGCAATTTGCCGGTACCGATCCGACTCGATGAGCCTAGGGCGATCGCGGATCTGATCCTCGCAAAACAGGCGCTTGGATTGCAGGGAGGAACCCTTGTCGCCAACCCGATACCCGAGGCCGATGAAATTCCGTCCGATGAGGTGAATCGCTTCATCAGTATGGCTATCGAAGTTGCAAAGGCGCGAGGGATCTCAGGCAAAGCCGTCACCCCATTCCTTCTGTCTCACATGAATGAAATTACCGAAGGCCGTAGCCTTGCGGCCAATATTGCCCTCGTCAGGAACAATGCCGCGCTTGCTGCTCGTCTGGCCGGGGCTCTTGCCCAAGGAGCCTGACTGACCTCATTCGCTATGGGCAAGTGTAGGTGCTCTATTGCAGTCGCGGAGAACGCATGAAACGGGTGCGATCGGCTGATCTGATGGAGACGTCGAAAAGATCCCCTTCCCGATCAAGCGTCAATGTGATGTCGACTCCCGCCGGACCAAGTGCCCAGATCGTTTGGTAGAAGCTCGCGAGCGAGGTTACCGGTTGGCCTGCGACGGCGTGCACGAGGTCGCCTGCCCGCAGCCCAGCCCGTTGGGCCGGTGCGTCGCCAGCCAAGCCGATGATCGCAACCTGATCGCCTTCAACCTCCGATGCATAAAGTCCAAGCCAAGGGCGCGGTGGTTGGCTGACCCTGCCCAAGGTAAGGAGATCGTCCAGGATAGGCTTCAAAAGATCGATTGGCACGCTCATGTTGAGCGGCACGACATGTCCGCCGTCCGCTTCATGCTGAAGCTGCAGCGAGCCGATCCCGACGAGGTCCCCCCGCGCACCGATGAGAGCGGTGCCGCCCCAGTTCGGGTGTGCGGGCGCCGTAAAGATCGCGTCGTCAATGAAATATTCCCAGTAGCCTGCAAATTCCTGTCGCGCGACCACCGTGGCGGCAAGAGAATGTGCGCGCCCGCCAGCACCCGCCACGACAACGTCGGTTCCGGGAGGGAGGCGCCGGGAGTCGCCGAGAGGCATGACAGGAGAGTTGAGCCTTCTGTGTGCCTGCACCAGCCCAAAGCCGCTAGCATAATCATATGCCGTGACATGCCCTGTGACCGCGCGCCTGTCGTTTGTCGTCAGCCAAACCTCCTCGGCTTCGGCAATCAGGTACCCGATCGTGAGGATTAGCCCGTCCTCACGAATGATGACGCCCTGCCCTGTCCGTTCGACTCCGAGAGTTTGGGCCGTGAATGCGTCCTCGGGGATATAGGAGCGCAGAGCTACGACCGAATTCAACGCCTGTTCGAGGTCGTAGGCCAAAGCGTCAGGGTCTGGCTGGAAGTTGGGCGGGATCCGCCATTCGTCCGACGAATGCATGGGACACTCCTCCACTCAGCGCTGTCCTGCCTTTCGGGTTAGGATAGCGATTGTTCGATGGAGCCTGCACCTGAGCCAGGATTCGTCAAGTGCTTCGATGATCCGAGCGGGCGTATCTTCCGTTCATTTATGTCGTCCCACGAGGGGAGACGCCGTTGAGGCCGGCAATGACGTCCGCAAGCATGGGCACGTAGTCTTCTCCATGCCCCGTGCCGACGGCAAGAGCGAAGCTGTTCCGCACAGCCGCGCCCATCGGGTTCGCCAATCCGGCGGCGTTGGCAAAGGATGCTAGGTACGTCATGTCTTTCAAGCCATTGCGGATAGCGAACTTGTGGGCATTCGGATCCCGGTCGAGCACCCATTTGAAGAAGGTTTGATAGAATGGACAGTCCATCCGCCCTCCACGAATGACGCTGTCAAAGACCTGGGGTGTCAGCCCGGCTTTTGTTCCAAGGGCCAGCGCCTCGGAATAAAGCGCAGCATATCCCATGGAGAGGAAATTGTTCAGGAGCTTCATGGTGTGCCCCGTTCCGGTGGGACCGGTATGGACGACACGCGCCGCAAAGGCATCAAGGACCGGTCGGGCGCGCGCTACCACGTCTGGATCGCCGCCAACCATGACATCGAGAGTTCCGGCATGGGCATCCGCCGGCGTGCGGCTGAGAGGAGCATCGATGAGAGTAACGTTTCTCTTTGCCAAATCGCCGGCCAGGCGGGTCGTTACCGACGGATCGGACGTGGAGCAGTCAATGATCAGGAGAGGCTTTCCCGCCGCGGCGAGGCCATCCGGCCCCGATATGACTGCTTGGACTTCAGGTGATCCAGTAACGCAAAGCAGGACGACGTCCGACTGTAGCGCGAGCTCCCGTGCCGTAGCGGCTTCTTCGGCCCCGCGCGCCTTGAGGTCCTCGATCGGCGCACGATTGCGATGCCCAACGACAGTCAGGGGCCAGCCCTTGTCAACGAGGTTCCCGGCCATTCCGTGCCCCATAAGACCGACGCCGATAAATCCGATCCGTTCCTTCACCCGATTTTCCTCCGAACTTGCGTTGGCCGTCACGAATGCTGCACACTCGTTCTCACAATAGGATCGGCTTCGAGCCTATGGGCCCTTGGCCGCATTTTCTCCCCCTTTCTCCATTGTATGATAGCAACGTCCTCGAAAGTCGAATGGTCTCAGCCATGCTGCCACGTTCCTTCATCGCCGTGCTGGCGATTGTGCTCGGTCTTCCTTTTTTGATCCTGCTCGCCCTGGTATCCTCCGGTTCCGGCGTCAGTCCGAAGGCGCTCACGAGTGTGCTGAACATCCTTGTTCTGTCTTCATTCCTGATACTCATGATCTTTGAGATCAAACGGCTCGTCGATCAGCCGACGGACAGTCATTGAGTTCGGCCCGCACCGGGGGCTTGCCATCAACGGGGCAAGCATCCTTTGAAGTTGTGATCAGCCTGCTCGCTACCCCAAAATAGTCGGAACCATCGTGCCGCCCGAGAGTAGAAAGCTCAAGAGTTTAGGAAGGCACAGGAGTGGGTATGGCCGAGATCATCGCGTTCGAAAGCCTGAGGAAGGGCGCCGAGCAATGTGAGGTCTTGGCTCTCTTCCGGCCTCGTGGGCAAACCGATATTTGTGATCCCCGGCGGACAGCCCTCGATTTCCCGAGCGTCCGCCCCTTCATCACGGGTAATCTGAGTGACCTCTTCGAGCAGGCGAATGCTGTCGCGATGCGCCATTACGATGGCGATCAGCGGGTTCCCCGCGTCGTTGCGGATAAATGCCTGGAACTGCTGAAAGCTCTCGCCGATCACGCTCAACCGGAATAGGCGATCCGTCTCTTGCTTGTGCGGCCTTTCAGGCTGCTGGATCTTATCCAGCTTATCACACTTGTCCGTGACACCGACGATACGGTCGGGATCGTGCCGCGGCTGGAATTATTTCACAGCCACATGGCCAATTTCCGATCTGTCTCTCCGTAGGAGAACCGTTTCGTCCCCAACCGCGTTGATTCAGCACAATGGCACCAGGCCATCTCGCGAGCGAGGCTCAAGCGTGTTGAATTTCGAAAGCGTCGAAGAAGTTTGCGAAAGCAAGAACATCACCCTGGTCCTGCACCCGATCGTACGGAAAGCAGTAAAGGGCTTCGAGGAGAGTTTCTACATAGGCCTGCGGTGCTTCCTGACAGGCGAGTCGGACGGGTTGTACTTCCTCCCCCTCGAAACCGGCGGCTATGTCCGTCTTGTTTTCTCTCACCGGCAGTCTCGTGGAGGCTTTCCAATTCTGCGGGTCGATCCTCTCACACCAGAAGGCCTTGATCGGATCAAGGTTGCCTACGCCGCGCTTGGCAGGACATCTCCGGAATAACGCCAAGCTGAAACCACAACCGGCTTGTGCTGTTGATTCCGCAGCCGATCATGGATCCGGGCGAGAAGGTGGAGGTGGCCTATGCATCGTGCGATAGGATATTCTCTGATTGCTGCTGCGCTCGTACTCCCTAGCCCTACGCTGGCAGAGACCGCGGGCGCCGCTGCAGGCGCAGCGGCTGGTGGAGCAGCCGGTGCTGCGGTTGGTGGACCTGTCGGAGCTGCCGTGGGTGCGGGCGTGGGTGGCGCCGTCGGCGGCGCAGCTTCAGGCCCAGACCAGCAGAACGTTACGATCGAGCACCGCAATGTCGATACCACGGGAAGTGTCGGTTGCTCGACTACGACAAAGCAGAAGACCGACGAGTTCGGCGATACAACGACGAAGCAGCGGACAGACTGCTGAGCCGTTTGATTGTTTGTCTACAATCCTTCAGGCGAGATGCGCAAAGTCTCGCCTGATGCCTCTTACGTGGCATGCCCGGAGCAGCCACTCGTTTTGTTCCCAAAATATCTTATAATCTGCGCAGGTAACGCAGAATGCTCTCCCGCACGTTGTCGAGGTGCTCACGCATAGCATGTTGGGCCTCTGCTGAACGCTGTGCCAGCACGGCATCTATGATCGCCAAGTGCTCCCTGCTGCCAGGCAGAAAACGTTCGGGGAGACGCCCTTTATCGAACATTCTCGTCTTTGATCGGAGATCCGTGACGTAGCGCGCCAACAATTTCGAGCCCGACAACTCCGCCAATGTAGCGTGCAGGCGGTCATCCAGTGCCGTATGATCCTCAGGGCTGGGTTGCTCACCCGATATGAAGGCGACAATCCGTTCGCGTATGATCGGAAGATCTCCCGTCCCACCGGCTTCCGCCGCTCTACCTGCTGCTTCAACCTCCAGAAGACGCCGCATGTGGAGGATCTCGATGAACTCGTCGATCGACAGCCGCCTCACGGTTGGGGTGAGGCCCGAGATGCGGGAAACGAGGCCTTCGTTGATCAGTTGCGCCAGAGCCTCCCGGACCGGCGTCCGCGAAACTCCTAGCCTTGCTGCGAGCATGTTCTCCTGCAACGGGGTACCGACTGGAAAAGTGCCGTCGAGGATCATTTCTCGCAAGCGATGGTAGGTTGCTTGTCCGCGAGTCGCCGTAAAGGCCTCCACATCCATCCGATGTCTCCGTCCCTCTCCGAAAACTCCCACGCCAGCCATTCCAGCAGACAACTGACAAGTTTCCCCTTGCTGCCGCATTGCCGGTCTGCTTACAATACCGATTGTATACAAACTGCATTGTAATACAATCCCGCGATCCGTGGAGGGTGTGGTGACCGGATACGATCTGGTGATCAGGGGTGGAAGCGTGGTGACCACAGAGGGCGTAACGTCCATGGATGTCGCCATTCGTGATGGTACGATTGCCGCTCTTGGGAAGGGCCTTCCAAACGGGCGCCGCGAGATAGACGCATCAGACCGCCTGGTTCTTCCCGGCGGCGTCGACGCTCACTGCCATATCGAGCAGCTATCAGGCGGCGGGTTGATGAATGCCGACACATTCGAGACCGCTACTCGCTCCGCAGCGTTCGGAGGCACGACAACCGTCATATCTTTTGCCGCGCAGCATCGCGGCGATAATCTCAGGAGAGTCGTTGAAGACTACTCCAGGCTCGCAGAACGGGGCGCCGTTACTGACTACGCGTTCCATCTCTGGATCTCCGATCCGACTCCCCAGACCCTGGAGCAGGATCTCCCGCATCTGATCGAGGCCGGACACCGGTCGATCAAGATTTTCATGACGTATGACCGCGTCCGTCTTCTGGACGAACAGGTGCTCGACGTCATGATGGTAGCGCGAAAGCACGGGGCTCTGGTCTGCGCTCATGCTGAAAATCACGGCATGATCAAATGGATGGCCGACCGGCTGGTCTCGAGAGGATATCTGGCCCCAAAGTACCATGGCGTCAGTCACCCAAGGGTCTGTGAAATCGAAGCTTTCGAGCGGCTGATCCGTTTCTCTCAGTTGCTCGACCAGCCTATCATGCTGTTCCATGTCTCGACAGCTGAGGGCGCGGCCGTCATCAGACGCGCTCGCGGAGAAGGCATCAAGGTCTTCGCAGAAACGTGCCCGCAATACCTGTTTCTGACGGCTTCCGATCTCGATAAGCCAGGCCTGGAGGGCGCCAAATGGATGTGCAGCCCACCTCCCCGATCGACTGCGGATCAGGACGCACTTTGGCGTAGCCTGGAACTCGGGGATCTCCAGTTGGTCTCCTCGGATCATGCTCCATACCGATACGACGCTACAGGGAAGTTGTCCGAAGGGTCGGAGGCAAACTTCAAGCAGATCGCCAACGGACTTCCGGGCCTTGAAACCCGCCTTCCGCTGCTCTTCAACGCAATGGTGAGCGAAGGCCGCTCGTCTCTGGAGAAATTCGTCGACATCACGGCCACGGCACCCGCGAAACTCTATGGCCTGCATCCGCGAAAGGGTGCCATTGCTGTTGGCGCGGACGCGGATGTCGCGATCTGGAATCCGGATCGCATCGTCGATATGGCGGACGACGGGCTCCACGACAATGTGGGCTACAATCCCTACGCGGGCAGAAGGATAAGAGGATGGCCTGAAACCGTCCTGCGTCGGGGCGAGGTGATCATCTCGGATAGGAGATTGCAGGCTCCGCCCGGATCCGGACGTCTTCAGTTGCGTACGGTCGCACCTTCCATGCGCCCAGCTGGCCCCCTTAGTCCGGAATTCGATCCTGTCCGGAATTTCGGCGCCCACCTTCTATGAATCCTGTGACATCCCTGCTTCTCCAGACCCCATCATTGAGCGAGCCATGAACGCGAGAGTGACCGTAATCCGCAACGCCGCGTGGGTGGTGACATGGGACGAGGCGGATTCGCGGCATATCTATCGTCAGAACGCCGATGTCGCCTTCTCATCGAAGGGAATCCTCCATATCGGCGATCACTACCAGGGGTCTTTCGACGACGAGATCGCTGGCGCCGGTGTCATGGCGCTGCCAGGCTTTGTGAACGTCCATTGCCATTCGGGAGACGAGCCAATCGCCAAGGGGCTCTTTGAGGATGTCGGCACCGCCGCGCTTTGGGGAAACGCACTTTATGAATACTCGGCGCTGATCGACGCTGATGACGACGCGAAGGCTGCCTGCCAAGTGGTGATGCTGGGCGACCTGATGAAAAGCGGGGTCACGACTTTCCTCGACATCGCCTCGCCTCATTCGAGATGGCTATCGCTTGCGAGGGACAGCGGTCTGCGCGCCTATCTGGCGCCCGGCTTCCGCGAGGCCCAGTGGAAGATGACTGACAGCCATCGCCTCGATTACGAATGGGACCATGCACTCGGTCGGGAGCGGTATGCCGGGGCCTTGGCCTTCCTGGATCAAGCGAGAGAAGATCCTTCAGGCCGCATCGATGGGGTCATGACGCCCTCACAGATCGAGACCTGCTCCGAGGAACTGCTCCTGGAGGCTGTCGCAGAAGCACGCCGGCGTGGAATCCGCATTACGATTCATGCGGCACAGACCATGGCCGAACATGAGGAACTGCTGCGTCGAACCGGGGAAACAGCTCCGGCGATGCTCGAGCGCCTCGGGATTTTGGGCGCTGATCTCATTCTCGGGCACTGCATCTTCATCGATCAGCATTCATGGACACGCCAAAGGAGCCACGACGATCTCGATCGCCTCGCGCACAGCGGGACATCGGTTGCCCATTGCCCGGTTACGTTTGCACGGAGCGGCATGACCTTGGAGAGCCTCGGCTCCTACAGGTGCGCCGGTGTGAATGTCGGCATCGGAACGGACAGCTATCCGTTCAACATGCTCGAGGAGTTGCGCGAGGCAATGATATGTTCCCGCATCGCCGGCCGTTCTGTGCACGACCTCAACACCGGAACTCTTTTCGAGGCTGCCACGACCGGAGGAGCGAGGGCTTTGGGACGTGATGATATCGGCCGCCTCTGCCAGGGTGCGAAGGCCGATTTGGTCCTAGTCGATATGCATCACCCCGCGATGCAGCCCGTCCATGACCCGCTGCGGAACCTCATCCATTGCGCGGCAGAACGGGCAGTACGCGACGTCTATGTGGACGGATCTCCGGTCGTCAGGTCTGGCCGGATCAGCAATCTCGATTATGACGGCGCAGTACGGGAACTCCAGGATGCTCAAACGCGCGCGGTGCGGCGCGCCGAGAAATCGGATCCGCAGTCGCGATCGATCGCGGAGCTCGCACCGTACTCCCTTCCGCTCTCACATATCCAAGCCACACCATGAGCCAGACGATTTATGTCATCAATCCGAACTCGTCAGAAGCTGTAACCCGCGGGATCGATGCCGCTGTCGCACCGCTACGAAGTGTCGACGGACCGGGGATAACCTGCGTCTCACTGAGCGAAGGACCTCCTGGCATCCAATCACAACGGGATGTTGACGGAGTCGTCGCGCCCTTGCTTCGCAAGGCCACAGAGCTCGAGGACGATGCGGCAGCTTTCGTCATTGCGTGCTTTTCAGATCCCGGTCTTCACGCTTTGAGGGAGCAGAGCAAACGCCCAGTGCTGGGCATCGCAGAGTGTGGGGTACTCACCGCACTAACGCTCGGCCAGAGATTTGGCGTCATCGCCATTTTGCCGACCTCGATTCCCCGGCACCTGCGCTACTTCGGCGCCATGGGCGTCACACAGCGCCTCGCGGGTGATCTTGCGATCGGTCTTGGAGTGGCAGAGCTTGCAGATGACGAACGTACCTTCGGGCGTATGGTCCAGGTCGGACAAGCACTGAGAGACACTCATGGCGCGGATGTGCTCGTCATGGGCTGTGCGGGCATGGCGCGTTTTCGTGCTTCACTCGAGCATGCCGTCGGCGTGCCGGTGGTAGAGCCGACGCAGGCTGCGGTCACGATGGCCGTAGGACGTGCTCGACTTCAGGGCGCGTGAATGCCGGAACACTCCCTCGATGTACATAACGATCGCCGACTGAATCTACCTCCTTTCTGAACCTCTGACCTGTCTCGACGGAACCGCAAATGGCCGATAACACCGTTACCCTCTTCAAAGATTGCGACTGGATCATCGCTTGGGATGAGACGTCCCAATCGCACATCTACCTGCGTGACGCGGATTTCGCGATTCGTGGCAATGAGGTTATCCACGTCGGGAAGAACTACTCAGGCACAGCCGATGTGGAGATCGACGCCAGCCGGATGATGCTGATGCCCGGTTTCGTCGACGTTCATAGCCATCCGGGACATGAACCCGGCTGGAAGGGAATGCTGGAGGAGTTGGGCAGCCCGCGGCTTGGGCAGAGCTCTCTCTACGAATTCATGCCGGTTTTCCAGATCGGCCCGGAATACACGCGCCCTGCCCTACGGGTCGCCGTGTCGGAGCTTTTGAAGAGCGGCGTCACGACCATCTGTGATCTTGGTCGCCCGCGTGAGAGTTGGGCCGACGAATATGCAGAGACCGGCATCAGAGCCGTTCTGTGGGGGATGTTCCGGTCAGGCCCGTGGAAAACGCGCAACGGGCACTCGGTGGAGTATGATCTCGATCCTGCGACCGGTGACCGACTGCTTCGCGAGGCGATCGACATCGCGGACGCTGCATCCAGGCACCCTAGCGGCCGAATTACCGGGTTCATCAGTCCCGCACAGATAGACACCTGCACCGAGGGACAGATCCGGGATGCTCTCGATGCTGCCCGGGAACGCAACCAGCCGATCCAGATCCATGCGGCGCAAAGCATCGTGGAGTTCCAGGAAATCATGCGCCGATATGGCGCCACTCCGATCGAATGGCTCGACAGAATCGGCGCCCTTGGGCCGGATACGGTTATCGGCCACTGCATTTTCCTCAACGACCATCCCTGGATTCACTGGCCGCATGCCAACGATTTCGAGCGTCTCAGAGACAGTGGCGCGCAGGTTGCCCACTGCCCTGTGGTCTTTGCACGCCGTGGGATCGCCCTCAACACGTTGAGCCGCTACATGAATGCCGGCATCCCCTGCGGGATCGGCACTGACAGCTTCCCGCACAACATGCTGGATGAGCTTAGAATGGCTTGTTATGCGGGCCGGATCGTGGCGGGAAGCTTCACGGCTGCCAGCACACGCGATTCCTTCATGGCGGCGACTGCAGTTGGCGCTGATATGATCCGTCGGCCCGACTTGGGACGCCTTGCCGTCGGCTGCAAGGCGGACTTCTCGGTTGTCGACATGACCAATCCATATATGCAGCCGGATTACGAACCGATCCGGAGCCTCGTCTATTCGGCGAACGACCGCGCCATCAAGGACGTCTATGTCGACGGGCGGCAGGTCGTCCGCGACGGAGAGGTTCTCGACTTCGACATCGGTGAAGATGTGGAAATGCTGCGAAGAGGTCAGGCGGAAGCCATTGCAGCGGCCCCGCAGCGTGATTGGGCTGGACGCCATCTTGATGAGTTGAGCCCGCGCGTCTTTCCGGTTCGATCATGACAGAAATAATAAGGAGAAACGCCCGGTCGGACGATATCCAACGTGTGGCCTATACAGACCGGGAGGCGGAAACCGGGATGTATTCCCTTTGACGGAACTGATCGGCTCCGCCAGGAGGGACGATGGAACCGGCTTGTAAGTGCTTTACGGCTGAAGGCCGATTGCCCGCCTAACCCGTTCGGACGACGCCCGGGCCGTGCGGCTCATGCTTCCAGGACCCAAGGCTCCAGCCTTATAGGGAGCGCCGATATGTCGGCACAACTCGGCATGCTCCTTTTGAAGGAGCGAAGACTTCGAAAGGCATTACTTTACGAAATCTACGCTTGAAACCTCCGATCTTTCGGGTCTAGCTTTGAGTGCTAGCGCTCCATAAAGCGCACAAATAAGAGGGAACACGATGTCGAATTCAAAGCACGTTACTCGTTGGCTTGCGATGGGACTTGTTGCCGGTGTAGCAGCACTCGCGGCAGCGCCCGCGTCTGCACAGTCCACCCTCGACACGGTCAAGAAGCGTGGAAAAATCCTCTGTGGCGTGTCTCCTGTGGCTCCCGGGTTCTCCTACGCGGACGACAAGGGTGCTCGGCGAGGCTTCGACGTGGACATCTGCCGCGCGGTCTCGGCAGCGGTCTTCGCCGATCCGGACAAGGTCGAGTACGTGCCGTTGAACACGAATGTGCGCTTTCAAGCACTCCAATCAGGCGAAGTCGACATTCTTTCGCGCCAGAACACGTGGAGCTACACCCGCGATACGTCCCTCGGCCTAGATTTCGGTCCTGTCGTCTTCTACGATGGCCAGGGTCTGATGGTGCCTGCAAAGCTGAACGTCAAGAGTGCAGCGGAACTCGCCGACGCTGCAATCTGCCTTCTGCCCGGGACGACGACACTTCAGAATCTTGAAGACTATTTCCGCCCGAAGAACATCAAGTACGAGTCGGTTGTGTTTGAGAACTCGGACGAGTGGCGGAATGCATTCTTCTCCGGACGTTGCGATGCCACGACGACAGATCGCTCCGATCTTGCCTCTGTTCGTGCAATCGCCAACGATCCCGAGCAGTACGTGATCCTGCCTGAGACGATTTCAAAGGAGCCGCTCGCGCCCGCCATCAGGCAGAATGATCCGAACTGGCGCGATATCCTGAACTGGTCCGTCTACACGCTGATCGCGGCGGAGGAGAAAGGGATCACTCAGGCGAACGTCGAGGATCACTTGAAGAGCGAGGATCCTGAAGTCCAGCGCATGCTCGGCGTCTCGGGTGATTTCGGCAAAATGATCGGTCTCGACAACAAGTGGTCCTTCAACATCATCAAGATGGTTGGCAATTACGGTGAGGTCTTCGATCGCAACCTCGGCCCGAAGACGCGCCTTGGCCTAAGCCGTGGTCCGAACAAGCTCTGGACCGAGGGCGGCCTCCTCTACTCGCCGCCCTTCCGGTAATCCTAGGACAGCGCGGGCGGCTTGAGAACCGCCCGCGCACTCTGACGCTGATACCGGGAAGGATTGTCATGCGCCTCGATGCGTCGAGTGGAACAAGGCTCTTCTATGACCTGCGCGTCAGAGCCATCATTTATCAGGTCGTTGCTGTTGCAAGCGTCGTCTTTCTAGGACTCTACCTGTTCTCGAATGTCTCCCAGAAATTAGCCGAGCAGAATATTGCAACTGGCTTCGATTTTCTGTCGCGGGAGGCAGGTTTCGTCATCAGCCAGACGCTGATCGATTACAAACCCAGCGATAGCTATGGGCGAGCCATTCTCGTCGGAATTACCAATACGATCTGGGTTTCAGCTTGGGGGGTGGTCTTTGCAACGATAATCGGATTCTTCGTCGGCATCGCACGGCTGTCGTCCAATCCGCTCTTGGCGCTTCTGGCATTTCTCTATGTCGAGGCGCTGCGCAATGTACCGCTGCTCCTATATCTCTTTCTCTGGTACGCTCTGATTGTGACCGGGCTGCCTTCCGTTCGCGATGCATGGGAACTTCTGCCGCATGTCTTCTTGAGCAACAGTGGCCTTACCGTTCCGTCGCTCAATTGGAGCAGTGCACACACAGCCGCCCTCGCCGCCCTGGTTCTTGGCGGCATTCTTGCATTTTTCGTACGGCGCCGCATCGTCGCGGAGCGGATCCGTACGGGTCGGGAACGAGTCACGTGGCCTCTTGTTGCCGTCGCCCTGCTTGCGCCTCCCTTGCTTGCAATCCTGCTGTTCCAGCCAGATCTCGCATTCAGCCTGCCTGAGAAGGGTCGCTTCCGCCTGACGGGAGGCGCACAGCTCAAGCCGGAATTCGTTGCTTTGCTCGTCGGTCTGGCCCTATCCGCATCAGCCGGTATCGCGGAAATCGTGCGAAGCGGGATCCTCTCGGTTCGTAAAGGGCAATGGGAGGCTGCCCGTGCTCTCGGTCTAAGCGACGGCAGGACGATGCGCCTCGTCGTCATCCCTCAAGCGCTGCGCGTGATCATTCCGCCCCTGACGAGCAGCTATCTAAGCCTGTTCAAGAACTCGTCGCTCGCAATCGCCATCGGGTATCCGGATCTCGTGATGGTGTCCAACACCACCATGAACCAGACAGGCCAGGCCATCGAGGGAATTGCGATCTTCATGCTGGTCTACCTCGGCCTGTCGATCACGATTTCCGTGTTCATGAACTGGTACAACAGCCGCGTCGCACTGAAGGAACGCTAAGCCATGACGACAGCGACAGATCTGGCTGAGGCCCAGCTCAGGCTTCCGAGCGAGCGACGTCCGACAGAAGGCGGTGGATTTGGCAGGATCCTCAAGCCGCTCTTCGGAACGCCGATCAATGCAGTGATCAGTCTTGCCTGTCTGGCGCTCCTCTGGCTCTCGGCGAAAGGTGCCTATGGCTGGCTTGTCACACGGGCGATCACGGAGGGCGGCCCCCAGGCTTGCAAAGCCGGGCAAGGAGCCTGCTGGCCGTTCTATGAGGCCAAGCTCCGCTTCATGCTGTTTGGCGTCTATCCTTATGAAGAGCACTGGCGTGTCGTTCTTGCGATGGGCCTGTTCACGGCGGCCATTGCGGTGACGATGATCCCGCGATTCTGGAACCGACGTCTGCTGGTTCTCTGGGGAGCCACCGTCGTCGCGACGGGGGTCCTCATCAGCGGCGGCCTTTTCGGTCTGCGCTACGTACCGACCACCCAATGGAGCGGACTGCCACTGTCGTTCCTGCTCACCGCAGTGGGCTTGGCTGTCGGATTCCCGCTCGGAGTTGTTCTGGCACTCGCCCGCTCCTCCAAGCTACCGGCGATCCGGGTCCTGGCCATCGTGTTCATAGAGGTCATCCGCGGCGTTCCGCTCATCAGCATCCTGTTCATGGCGTCGGTGATGCTGCCCCTCTTCATGCCGGACGGCCTGACCATCGACAAACTTCTCCGCGCACAGATCGCGATCATCATCTTCGCCGCCGCCTATATTGCGGAAGCGGTCCGTGGCGGTCTGCAGGCGATTCCGCGCGGGCAGCATGAAGCCGCCAACGCCATGGGCCTCCACTACTGGCAAGCGATGCGACTGGTCGTGCTGCCGCAGGCGCTCAAGATCGCCATCCCACCGCTGGTGAACATTTCGATCGGCTTCTTTCAGGATACGACGCTGGTCACCATCATCGGTCTTCTGGACTTTCTTTCAACGATCAGGACGGCCATGCAAGACCCGAACTGGGTCGGTATCGCCGTGATGGAAGGCTACCTTTTCGCAGCCTTCGTGTATCTGGTGTTCTCTTATGGGATGGGGGCCTATAGCCGTTTCCTGGAGCGTCGCTTGCGCCTCGGACATGACTAAGGCCTCACGTGATCAGGCCGCTCGGGCCGAACGCCGCTCCCGGGCGAGGTCCATCGCCTGATAGGTCCAGTAGGTCAGCTGCACGGCCGCAGTCCCAAACGGGCCTCCGTTCCACGCCAAGCCGAAGGGTTCGTAGAGCCTGTAGCGATCCGTCTTACCAAGGATGGCCTCGGCAACGACCTTCCCGCCGATCGCGGTCGTATTCATCCCATGACCGCCGAAGCCGTATGCGTACCAAATTCCGGGCTGCATCCGACCGATGAGTGGCATGAGGTGGCGTGCATACGCCATGAGACCCGACCAGGCCGTTTCGACTCGCACGCCTGCGAGTTGGGGATAGGTGGAAACCATTGTCTGCCGCATCATCTCGGCCAGCCGACGGGGCTCCGATGTGCGCGTGGTGATGCGTCCGCCCCAGAGAAGCCGCGCTCCACCATCGACAAGGCGATAATAGTCCCCGGCTCTGCGGTTGTCGCTGATCGCCTTCGGCGTGCGCACCGCTTCTGCAATTTGGTCCGGCGCTGGCTCCGTGAGGAGCACGTAGGTGGCAATAGGAAGGATACTGCGGCGAAGGCGTGGCACGAGATTATCGGTATACCCGCCGCAGGCCAGGATCACTTCGCGAGTCCGCACCTCGCCATCAGAGGTCCTGATGACTTTCTCGACACCGTCGAAGTCGGTCGCAATGACCCGCGAACCCTCGAAGACTCTTGCACCAAGGGTCTCAGCGGCCTTTGCAAGGGAGCGGGAATAGTTCAGGGGATGAAAGTGGAAGGCTGCCGGGTCGTGGAGTGCCTGATAGTATTTCGAAGACTTCAGGACAGAGCGGACTTCCTCCGTGGACAGCAATTCTAGACGGTAGCCGAACTCCTTCTCCATCAGGTCACGCCGACGGGCGAGCGCGTCGTGATCATGGTAGCGAAGTACGCTCAGCTTCCCATGAACGAGGCTTTGATCCGCAAAGCCCAGACTGCTGATGTTGTTCTCGACGATTTGAGCGCCTTCTATCGACAATCTGTGCAGGTGCCGGGCGTTGTCCCGGCCCACCATCCGCGTGATATGCGCATGGCTCGTCGCGTATCCAGGACCGACGAACCCGCCGTTTCGTCCTGAAGCACCCCACCCTACCCGCTCAGCCTCGAGGACCACGACGGAGCGTCCCGCTTGTGCCAACTCCAGTGCCGCCGTCAGACCTGCGAGTCCTCCGCCGATAACTGCGATATCCGCCTCATGCACGCCCGAGAGTGCCGGGCGCTTGCCTGCCTCCGTAAGCGTACGGGCATAGTATGTGTCAGCGTAGCCATCCATGGCGGTCTCCGGCTCCAAAATGTCGCCAATCTCCACCAGGGGAGCCGGCACGACAGGCAGCAAAGCACGTGATGGCTAAAAGGCAAGAGCTTACGGATGCCTATGAGCATGAAGTGTGCAGGATCAAACCGCACTCCGGAGGCGCCTGTCACAGCTTAGGATGCACCAAAGGATCTGTGCCACATTGACCAGGACGCCAACGATCGCAAACAGAGCGATTGCCGCCATTTCGTCTCGGAGCAGGAGAACTCCCACGGCCAGGGAAACCGTGCGGAGGATGGTGACGACGATCTCGTAGGCGAGGAAATGGCCTTGCAGCCCCAGGATGGGAAAAGCCTGGGTCGATGGTGCGGCAATAAAGATGAAATAGAACCAAAGCGCCAGCCAGCGGGCGTATTCTCCCGCAGGAGCCCAGTCGGCGCCGAAGACGAAGCTGAAGATCCATGGGCCGAAGACCATCATGATGCCGAAGGGGATGATCCCGAAAGCCGCCAGGGCCGCCGTGCCCTTGAGAAGAAGCGGTCGCAGAGGCTCGGACCGGTGGCTCGCTTCGGCGATTCTCGGAAGAAACACCGTGCCGACGGCGGCGGCAATGATCGTGATCGGCAGAGAGACCACCCGGAACGCAAGCACATAGAAGCCCGCAGCGGCCGGCCCGAGCAGCGAGGCGAGCATGAGGGAGGGGATGCTGTATGAAACCGCATTGAGCCAGTCCAAAGGCGCTCTGAAAAGCGGGAAGTCCCGGAAGCGATAGGCTGCACTCCGGAGGGAAGTCTCTGTTGCTGCAGCAGGCTCGTCAGGATCGGGATCCTCACTCGAGAGGAGCGTGTTCTTCGCGCTGCGCCACATGAGCCATACCTTCAGTCCCCCTGAAACCGCAACCGACGCTAGCAGCACGGGTGCCGTAGCTGCGACGAAGCCTGCGGCGGTCTTTCCAATGCCGACGAGAATGGCCTCGGCGACTGAGATCCGTGACAGCGACGCAAACTGCTTCTTACGGGCAAGCCAGTGGTGGAACGGCTGAGCAATGGCCGTCATCAGAACGACGATGGGAAGGAGAAATAGAAGCGATGAAACGGCGGTGAAGCCGATCGCGTCCGCGATCTCGGCATGGAAGATTCCGACGATGATCGCGGAAAGAGCCGACACCGCGGCACTGATGATCACGGAAAGACGAAAGAGCGCCCGTGCTTCAAGATCGGATGCTGGAAGCACGATTGAGCCGCCGTAGCCGAGACTGGCAAACGGGGTGACAATTCCCACGATGGACAGGAATATCCCCTGCACCCCAAAAATTTCGGGCCCATAAAGACGGGTGATAATAGGAGAAAAAAGGAAGGTGATCGCCTGCGCGGCTGCAGTACCGCCGACCACCACCGCAAGGCCTCGCATGAACGAATGCGACCGCAGGGTCCTTATCGACCGTACAGCATTCGCTACACTGCGGCTGCCCAGTTCTTTGCCGTGTGCGGACTTAAGCGGAATCCGCCTCTCGCGAATGGGCGCGACCATCAATCCTCGTTACGCCTTGCGTCGTCGGTATGGGCGTCGCGGCTCTCGGAGGCGCGACGAGGCCTCAAGTCTCCACGGCGTCGGAACTGACGCTGAATCTCTCTAACCACATCGGGAATGCGGGGACGGACATGTTCCCGGTAGACCGAGCGCAGCTTGACCCGAGAGAGCTGGAAAGCCAACGGGATCGCAGTGTCTCGAATGAGATGGACGGTCGTATACTCGTCCTGCGGCATGTGCCAGAAGCGGTGCGCCTCGGCACTGCTCATGGGGTTGACCTCCTCGATCTCCGGACGGGCAAAGGCGTCTTTGTAGAGCTCGCCCGTTAGAAGCATGCCCGGTCGACAATCGGCATAGTCCTCGTCGAACGCTATCTTGGGCAGGATCAGGGCCGATCCGCACCGCACCACGAAGCGGGCAGCGACGAGATGCCCATCGACCCGCATCGCATACCACTCGAGACATCCCGATCTTGCCAGATTCTCGACGAGGGTCCTGTGGTAGGCATGGGAATTGTCGTTCTGAAGGATGGCGGTGCCGCCCCTGCCCTTCCAGCCGGACGCTTCAAGGCGTAGGAACTCGTCGAGGAATGCCTCATCGGCATCTCCACTGCGCTTGATCTCGACCTGCACGCTGCCGCGGCTCTCAAGCCTGCGCCGGTACCGCCTGAGGTTTTTCCGCATCTGGCCCAGCGTCGACAGATAGGCCTCGAAATCGCCTCTGACATCAAGGAATGAATTCAGCACTCGGGAACCAGGGTGAACACGATAGCCTTCGACACCCTGTTCCAGCGCCTGCAGCACGGGGGAGCCGCTGCGAAGCCCGATCAGGTCGATTCCGAGGTGGTCCGGAACCTCCCGTCGCGCTTCCGCAAGAAGTGCCGCCAGGGCCACGCGAGCCCGATCCGGTGCAAGGACGATTTTCTCGATGAGAACGTGTCTGTCGCAGGTCCGGAGAACTGGGCGGGCATGGCCGAGAAGCGGGTGCGCCCCGCTGATGAGCGGTAGGACGCCGATGAGACGGCTTCCCTCATAGGCGAAAATGCAGAGCCAGCGCTCACCTGATTCCGGGCCATGCCGAAATCCTGCATCAGCCCAGGCCGGCAGCAATGTCCCAAGGCGCTGAGGAGCACCCCAGGCGAGCGCGTGCCAAGCGTCGCAGTGAAGCGCGAGCTCGTCGATGTCACGGACGGTGACGGTTCGGATCTCGCCCGAGGAGGCTTCAGCACGCGACAATCTGTTCTGGACTTGGGTATCGTAAAATCCCATCGAACCTCTCGGACGATGCATCCCGTTCTCGCCAGATCACATCTTTGCCTTAAGGGTGAATATTCATCATCTCCGTATAGGTGAGGTCGCGTGAAGCATCGGGGTTACTTCTCAAGGAACCCACGGAACTTGGAACTCAGCGGGTCGAGGGGATGACACTGGGTGCCCTGTCCGCGGAATGCCTGGAGGGAGGAGGTCCCGTTCGTTTCCATATTTGCACGTAGCGGGTGACCTGGGCTCATCCACGCCGTAGACTCCGACCGGATCAAACGGAGCAAAGACTCGTGAGTCACCTCTTCGACCCGCTGCTGATCGGCAATCTCAGATTGGACAACCGCATCATCATAGCGCCCATGTGCCAGTACTCGGCAGAGGACGGAACTGCCGGCGACTGGCATATGATCCACGTCGGTCACCTTGCCTTGTCGGGCGCAGGCCTGATGATCCTTGAAGCGACGGCAGTATCTCCGGAGGGACGGATTTCACCCGATGACCTCGGGCTTTATTCGGACGGCAACGAGGATGCCCTCGCGCGCGTGCTCCGAGCCGTGCGAGCCTATTCGCCCATGCCTGTCGCCGTGCAGCTTGCACATGCCGGCCGCAAAGCCTCGAGTCGGGCGCCATGGGACGGAGGATACCAAATCCGCCCGGATGAACAGAGAGGCTGGAAGACAGTTGCGCCTTCACCCGTTCCTCATTCGGAAGGCGAGGACGTCCCGCACGCGCTTGACCGCTCCGGGCTCGACAAGGTGCGGACCGATTTCGTGGCGGCGACCCGACGCGCCGCTCGACTCGGCCTTGATGGCATCGAGATCCATGGTGCGCACGGCTATCTTCTTCATCAGTTTCTGTCGCCCATCGCCAATAAGCGAACGGACGAGTATGGCGGCAGCCTCGAAAACCGCATGCGCTTCCCGCTTGAGATCTTTGAGATCGTCCGGGCGGAGTTTCCTGCAGATCGACCGGTCTGGATGCGAATCTCCGCCACGGATTGGGTTCCGAACGGGTGGGACATCGAAGGAACGGTCGCTCTTTCGAAGGAGTTGAAGATCCGCGGGTGTGCAGCGATCCATGTCACGACGGGCGGTCTGTCGCCCGCGCAGGCGATCAAGCTTGGACCTGCATATCAGGTGCCTTATGCGCAGCGCGTCAAGGCCGAGGTGGGCCTTCCGACCATTGCGGTCGGTTTGATTACCGAGCCCGAGCAGGCGGAGTCGATCATCGCCAACGGCGAGGCCGATGCGGTCTCTCTCGCCCGCGCAATGCTATACGACCCCCGATGGCCCTGGCACGCCGCTGCAAAGCTCGGGGCACAGGTGCAAGCGCCGAAACAGTATTGGCGCTCGCAGCCCCGGGAATTCAAGGATCTGTTCCTGAGCACCAGGCACGGTCAACGGTAGGACGTCGCGCGCGGTCTTCTCAGCGGAAGCGACGACGGATCATGGTTCGAAACTAGTTCTTGGTCGCGGCCGAAGCCTCTCGAAGAGCCTCGTTTTCGAGCCTCGCCTGCTCGGATAGGTGCTCGGCGATTGCCGTCAACTTTGCGACAGCTGGATCCTTGCCGTAGATCTCGACCTGACCGGCCAGCCCGACCGTCAGCATCGTCTCGAAGACGACTTCGGCCGGAATTCCGCCCTTGATTAGGTCGACGGCAATCTTCTGCCACTGATCCAGCAGCTGTTCCTTGATGGCGGCAATCTCGGTACTCATGCTCACTGAATAGCGGATCTGTTGCATCATGTCGCCATGTAATCGCCCACGGGGTTGAATGCGTGGAACCGATCGCGGCCTCCGCTTCCGGTCAAAATGTACCAATCAACGGCCCTGACGGGATAATCCCTCCGGAGTAAGTACACGTACACCGTATCCTGCCGACCTGCAGAGGCGTATGAAGATCTGGCTAAGCTTTATTCATGAACACTTGATTCGAATAAGGGAGCAGATCATGGCGGACAGCAATGCCAATTCCTGGTTTGGCGAGTATTCAACTGGCTTGAATGCACCGATCAAGGATGTATTGCACAAGATCTGCGACATCGACTTACGTCACGAGGTCGCCCTCCTCAATCTCGACCGATCGAATATGGATAAGGAACAGAAGGAACATCTCAGGCAGACCCTGAGGAACTCATATCAGGACACTCGCCAACCTTATGTCGACTTCCTGACAGCACTGTGGAGGCATTACAACCGCCGTACCTTTCGAGCCTGACCCGAGTCAGGCGGCTTCGCTCCTAATAGGATGGGGAGTGAGGTTAATCGTGGTGCTCTTCAGGCTCTCGGGTTCACGGTTTGGCTGCGGTTGCGGATGGAAGTTGGGCTTCTGGTCTGGATTGCTTTCCGGACCGTGTCACCACCCTGAAGAATAGCGGCACGAACAGGATTGCGAGGAAAGTCGCGGCCAGCATACCACCGATCACGCCGGTCCCGACCGAGTGCCGGCTCGCTGAGCCGGCGCCGGAGGAAATGGCGAGCGGTACGACGCCGAGAATGAAGGCAAGCGACGTCATGACGATCGGACGGAAGCGCAGACGCGCCGCCTCCATCGCGGCATCAAAGGCGGATGCCCCTGCCCTGTGGTGCTCCGCGGCGAATTCCACGATGAGAATCGCATTCTTGGCCGCAAGTCCTATCAGGGTGACGAGACCGACCTGGAAATAGATGTCGTTCTCGATACCCCGCAACCATATGGCCACGATGGCGCCGAACACGGCGAACGGGACAGCGGCGATCACAGCCAGGGGCAAGGACCAGCGCTCGTACTGCGCCGCCAGGATGAGGAAAACCATGACCAGGCCGAAGAGGAACCCCTGCGCACCGGTACCGGCCGACTGGAGTTCCTGATACGCGGAGCCGGTCCAGCCGATCGTATAGTCGGACGACAGGGTTTGGGCGACAACCTCTTCAATGGCGGCAATCGCCTGCCCCGATGAGAACCCGGGAGCCGGATTGCCCTGGATCTTGGCGGCCGGAAAGACATTGAAACGGTCGACTACATCAGGCCCCACGATCCGCGAGGCGGAGATCAGAACGTTCAGAGGAACCATCGTGTTGTTGGTCGATCGGACGAAGACATGCCGAAGATCATTGGGCGATTGCCGGAATTCGGGCTCAGACGACAGGCTGACGCGATAGGTGCGTCCGAACAGGCTGAAATCGTTCACGTAAAGGCTTCCGAACGTGCTCTGCATCGTATCGAAGATTGCGGCAATCGGCACGCCAAGCGCCTTCGCTTTGTCGCGGTCGACGTCGATTCGATATTGCGGGACGCCTGTGCTGAACGTGGTCGATACTCCGGAAAGCTCGGGACGCTGGGCGGCCGCTTGGATCACCCGCTGGGCTGCCTGTGCAAGATCCTCAAGGCTGCCGCCGGAGCGGTCCTGCAGATAGAATTCGAAACCGCCGGTCGTGCTAAGCCCCATGATGGGCGGCGGGTTGAACCCAATGACGACGCCGTCACGGAAATGGGCGTTGATGGCCGCGAATGACGGAGCGAGGTTGCGGGCGTCGAGGCGCGGATCTGTCCGCTCGGACCAGTCCTTGAGCGTCACGAAGGATATCCCGGCATTCGTCTTTTGAGCGCCGGACAGGAAGTCATAGCCGGCAATGGTGACGACGTCCGCTACGGCCGGGTTCTTCATCAGCTCCTCGTTGACCTTCGCCGTGATGTCGAGCGTCCTGTCGAGCGAGGCTGCCGGCGGCAACGCGGTCACGACGAAGACGTTGCCGAGATCCTCGGCGGGCACGAGTCCACCGGGTACTCTTTCAAACAACCACCACGTTGCTCCGAGCATGCCGACGATGAGCACGAGAGCGATCAGCGCATGGCGGAGAAAGAAGGCGGTGCCGGCGGTGAACCGGCTGGTGATCCAGTCGAACCCGCGATTGAAGACCCGGAAAGGCATCCAGGGTTCCCGATGCCCCTCCTTCAACATGAGAGCGCAGAGGGCAGGCGTCAGCGTGAGCGCTACGATTCCCGAGATCACGACGGAAACCGCGATCGTCACCGCAAACTGGCGGTAAAGTTCGCCGGCAAGACCGCCTAGGAACGACACGGGGATGAACACGGCACATAAGACCAGCACGACGGCGATGACAGGCCCGCTCACTTCCTCCATGGCTTGGATCGCGGACTCCCGGGGTCCTTTTCCCTCGCTCGACATGATGCGCTCGACATTCTCGAGCACGATGATCGCGTCGTCGACGACGATGCCGATTGCGAGGATCAGGCCGAACAGCGTCAGAAGGTTGATCGAGAACCCGAGCAGATACATTCCAGCGAATGTCCCCACGATCGACACGGGTACCGCAAGAATGGGGATCAGCGTGGCGCGCCAGTTCTGGAGGAACATGAAGACCACCACGACCACTAGCACGATGGCTTCTATGAAGGTTCGGATCACCTCCTCAACCGATACCTCGATGAACCGCGTCGTGTTGTAGGGCACTTCGTACCGCAACCCATCGGGGAAACGCTGTGACAACCGCTGCATCACGGCGTCGATGGCGGCTGAGACCTCGAGAGCGTTGGCGCCGGGTTGGAGATAGACTCCGATCGGCACCGTCGGTGCCCCGTTCAGCGTCGAGACAGTCGAATAGTTCAGGGATCCCAGTTCGACCCGCGCGACATCCTTCAGGCGCAATGCACCTCCATTCTCGTCGGACCGGAGGATGATCTGCTCGAATTCCCTGGGATCGGCGAACCGTCCCTGTGTCGTGACCGAGTAGGTGAAGGCCTGCCGATTTGTCATCGGTTCCTCACCGAATCGACCTGCCGCAAACTGGGCATTCTGCTCCCTAATGGCGGCAGCGATATCTTCAGGAGTGAGATTGACCTGAGCAACCTTGTCCGGGCGCAGCCAGATCCGCATCGAATAGTCGGAGGCGCCGAAGAGCGATGCGTCGCCGACCCCGGGCGTGCGCCTTAGCTCGTCGATGATATTGATGAGCGCATAGTTGGAAATGTAGATCGGGTCATAGCGCCGGTCGGGCGAAGACAAGGCGACGATCTGGAGGATCGATGATGACCGCTTCGAAACCGTCACCCCTTGGCGCCTGACCTCCTCCGGGAGGACCGCCGTCGCGCGCTGGACTCTGTTGTTGACGTTAATCGTCGCCTGGTCCGGGTCAGTTCCCGTCTGGAAGTAGACGGACAGGTTCATGGTGCCGGACCCTGTCGAGGTCGACTGCATGTAGATCATGTCCTCGACGCCATTGATCTGCTGCTCGAGTGGCGCGGCGACCGTTTCGGCGATCGTTTGGGCGCTTGCACCCGGATAGGTTGCCGAGACGACGACCTGGGGCGGAACGATCTCAGGGTACTGGGCGACGGGCAGCACCCGCATGGCGACCATTCCGGCGAGCACGATCACGATGGACAGAACCGAAGCGAAGATCGGCCGATCGATGAAGAATTTCGAAATCATCGCCTGCCTCCAGCGGGCTCGCCTGCTGGCAACGATGGGGACTGTTCGGCCTTCCGCTCGACCGCTACGGGCGACGGGCGAACCGGTTGCCCGGGACGGACCCGGATCACGCCATCGACGATCACGCGCTCGCCGCCCTTGAGGCCTTCGCTCACGATCCAACCGGAGGCGAGTTCCGCCCCGAGGCGGATTGGGCGGACCTGGGCTACATTGTTCTCCCCGAGCACATAGACCGACGGCCCTTGCGGCCCCTGGCTGACGGCCTGTTGCGGCACGACGATCGCTTGCGGGACCGTTACCCCGTAGAGCCGGACACGGACGAATTGGCCCGGCAGCAGCACCCCATCGGCGTTCGGAAAGATCGCTCGGACCTGGATGGTCCCCGTCTGAGGGTCGACCCGCTGGGCCGCCGTATCGATCCTGCCTTTGTCGGGATACGTTGTACTCTGGCCGATCAGGATCTCGACGGTCAGGTCCTTCTCCGTGATTGGATGCTCGCGCTGCGCGTTCAGGGCCCGGAACGCACGCGCCTCCTCGTCCGTGACGGAGAAATTGACGTAAGCAGGATCAATGACGGAGATCGTGGTCAGAAGGGTCTGCTGTGCCTGAATGAGCGCCCCTTCCGGCGGCGATTGGAGGGCCGTGATGCCCGCGACCGGCGCGGTCACCGTCGTATAGCTCAGGTTGAGCTTCGCGTTTTCTACTTCCGCCTGGGCAAGCTGAACCCCAGCCCGTCCCTGATCCCTCTGCGAACGAGCCTCCGCAAGCTGGGCCTCCGTGGAGACGCCGCGCCGGGCGAGCGGCTCGATGCGCCCGAAATTCTCTTCGGCCTGCTGGAGGGCGGCCTGTGCTTGAAGAAGCTGGGCCTCGGCCCGGCTCAAGGCCACCTGATAGGTGGCGGGATCGATGCGAAACAGCACCTGATCCTGCTTGACCCGCCCTCCTTCGTCGAACTCGCGCTTCAGCAGGAGCCCGCCGACACGGGGGCGGACCTCGACGTCGCGGTAACCTGCGACACGGCCGGCGTACTCAACCGGATAGGCTACTTCCGCAGGCTGGGCGACGATGATCCCAACCTCAGGAGGCGGTCGTTGCGTCGGGCCTGCCGCCGTTCCTGAGTCAGGGGGGCCTCCGGCTGAGCGGTGATAGAACGCATACAGAGCCGCGGCGAGAACAAGCCCGATGACGACGATGAAAATGACGCGCCTGGCCACATTACGCTCCGGGTTCCCTGGGAGAAGCAGTCGGAGCTGAAAGGTTCGCCGGGTCTCAAGGGTGAGAAGCAAACCTTCCGCAACAGCTCTCTCGCAGCATGGATCGACAATCGGCTCGCAGGGCGAGAGAACCTGCCTGGCCCTCCGATGTAAGGCGCAGCAGAGCAACCAAGCGGCGGCAGGTTCTCTCGCCCCTTTCGACTATCTAGATTTCTGCTCGAGCAGGACCAGGGTTCCGGCGCTACCGAAGGCTCACGGCTCCGGTCGATGCGACATCATTCGGTTTCGCCGAGGCCGATGTGTCGACAGTAACCACCACCGACATTCCCGGCGCGAGCCTGTCCGTCAGTGCTTGGTCGGGATCGACGGAAATGCGCACCGGCACGCGCTGAGCAACCTTCGTGAAATTGCCCGTGGCGTTGTCGGCCTTGAGGACGCTGAACTCCGATCCGGCTGCCGGCGCGAAGCGCTCGATGTGGCCTGCCAGACTGGCGTGCTGGAGCGCATCGACCGTGAATGTCACGGCTTGGCCTGCCTTCATGCCTGCAAGCTGGGTTTCCTTGAAATTGGCTACGACCCAAACACGGTCAGGCACCAGTGCCATCAGCTGGGTGCCGATCGAAACGTACTGGCCCACCCGGGCGCCGACCTCCCCGAGCTGCCCGTCCCTAGGAGCCATGATCCGGGTGTTCTGAAGGTCGATTTCGGCAAGGTGAACCGCAGCCTCCGCGCCCAGGACCGCTGCCTCTAGCGATTGGCGAGTGACCAGTGTCGATGCGAGCTCCTGGCGTGAGACCTCCAAAGCCGCCTGGGCTTGGTTCAGTGCAGCCCGCGCTTGGTCGAGGGAGGCGCGGCTCTGGTCGGCTTCCTTCTGGGTCGTAATGCCACGCTCCAGAAGCGGCTCAATGCGGTTCCAGTTGGCCTCCGCTGCGGTCAAGGCGGCCTTTGCACTGTCCACCTGAGCCTGGCTCGAAGCGATGCGAGCTTCATCCGAGCGGCGCTTTTGCTTGGAATTCGCGAGGGCTGCCTGCTGGCCCGCAAGCGTGGCTTTGGCCTGCTGCAGCTTCTGCTCGTAAATTCGATCATCGAGCTTCACCAGAATCTGCCCGGCTTTGACCTCCTGGAAATCCTGCACGGCGACCTCTGCGACGTAGCCGGCAAGCTGAGGGCTGACCAGCGTGATCTGGCCCCGGACATAGGCGTTATCAGTCACCTCGACGGTGCTGGTGAAGGGTGGCAGACGCCAAGTGTAGAGAACCAGCAACACACCGCCGGCGCCAAGCACGACGGCGAGCAAAGTTGCAGTAGAACGAAGGAGTTTAAACATCGGCTCTTGGTTTCAGTCTTCAGTTCGCGGGCTGTGGATCGGCGACCAGTCGGCCGAGGGCCAGGATCGCCATGTGAATGAGCAGGGCTGCGAGCGCGAGGCCGGCAAGCGCCGCCACGAGAAGGAAGAGATCGTTGTAGGCGAGAACGTTCGACTCGCGTGTGACCTGCTGGTTCAACAGGTTCAGGCCCTGGGTCCCGAGCTGAGCCTTGTCGGTGATCACGCGGCCGTATGCGGCTTCGAGTTGCGATACGCGCTGCGCCACCACCGGGTCGGTTAGGACGATCCGCTGAACAAGAGACGCGGCATGAACCTTCGTCCGAACGGTCAAGTACGTTCCCAGGGTCGCCGAACCCAGAAGCCCACCGATGCTCTGCGTGGTCAGAAAGATGATGACGAAGCTGAGGATGTAGTTGGGGCCCCGCTTGAGAGCCGACATGAGTCCGGATGCGAGAGCAGGCGGCAGGAACAGGGAGCCCGCAAAAGCGATCATGGCCTGGCTCAGGAGCATCTGCTCCGGGCGGGTCAGACTGGTGGCATGGCTGTCCATGAAGGCCCCGCCCATGAGCAGCGCGAGTGCCACCACATGGATCCACTGCTCACGGCCCGGCTTCATGACGGCTGCACAGGCGAGGCCTCCGGCGATGGAAGAGGCCAAAGTGATGCCATAGAGCACCGCCGTCTGGTCATTCGTGAGTCCTAGGGCCTGAAGGAACCCGACCGCACCGGTCGTCTGCTCCGACAGGATAATGCGGAAGATCAGCAGCGCGCCGGTAAAATGGATCACCTCCGGGCTTGCAAGCCAGCGGATGTCCACAAGCGGGCTTTTCCGGTTGAGCTCGATGACAGCAGCCAGAGTTACGGATGCGACGCCTCCCGCCAGCATCATGCCAAGCCATGGCGCTTCGAACCACCAGTACAACCGGCCGAGGGTGAGCACGACCGCCGTGAGCCCGAACCCGGTTGCGATGAGCAGGAAACTGACGATGTCGAGGAGTTCGATGACCTTCGCCCGA
Organism: Pseudomonadota bacterium; assembly: GCA_023426505.1. Classification (GTDB taxonomy): domain Bacteria; phylum Pseudomonadota; class Alphaproteobacteria; order Rhizobiales; family Beijerinckiaceae; genus Microvirga. Next base: position 26,700 of record JAFAAP010000288.1, on the reverse strand, counting down.
GGCTGCGGCGTGAGAGGCAGCAGGTACACGGCCGCAAAGGCCATCAGGGCAAGCGCGATCTCCGCAACATGCAGACCATGCCAGAGCCCGATCTGAAGGAGGCCAGGCGAGATCAGACGCGCGACGGGCATTCCCAGCGAGAGAGAGGTGAGTGCGAGTGAAAGTCCAACAGTCAGCTTCCTAGCAGGGGCAAAGGGTTCGAGCATGTAGAGGAAGCAGAGCGTTGACATGGGAGCGGCAACGATTCCGCTCAGGAAGCGAACCACGAGTGCCGAATGAAGATCATCGACGAACAGGTGCATGGACGCAACGATGACGAAGCCGAGGATGCTCAGCTCCGCGAAATTGCGCAGTCCGTACTGATTCCTGATTTTGATCAGCGCGAGGGAAAGGCTGACATTCGGCGCCATGTAAGCCGCCATGAGCCAAGTTGCTTCAGTCGCCGTCGCACCGATGGCCCCCTGGATCTGCGGCAGGTTCGCTGAAATGAGGTTCATTCCCAGGCCCTGGGTCAGGGCAAGGAGCAGCGACGCCAACATATAACCCGCGGCCCGTGGCGCAGGCATGGGAGCAGGCGCCGCCGTAGGGGTCGGCGACGCCTGCAACTCCGGACGCCCGGCAAACTTCGAGGGGGGCTCGACCTCTGGAGGGGCGTCAGGAACTTCTGGATCGGCGGATCGAAGGGCCGGCGATGCACTCATGCCGCGTCGGGCTCGCAGCCGGCGACCGCCGTGATCTTTTGGGCGATGGCATAGAACACTCGAGTGGCGCTGACCAACTCGGCTTCTGACACGTCAGCAAGGACCTCTTCCCGGAGCTCATTCCCTAGCCCCGTGACTTCTGCCGCGAGCTGGCGTCCTGAATTCGTGAGTGCGATGTGCTTTGCCCGACGATCACCCTCGACCGGACGGCGCTCCGTCAGGCCCTGGCGTTCCAGCCCGTCGAGCAGGCGGACCAAGGTCGGCCCCTCCACCTCCAGGATCTCGGCCAGCTCGGTCTGGGTCATCACGTCTTTCTTCGAGAGGTGAATAAGCGTGCGGGCGCGGGCCAGGGTGAGTCCATGGGCTCGAACGCGGGCGTCGAAAAGGGTGCGGAGTTTCCGGCTGGTGATCGAAAGCTCTTCCAGGAACTCGGCGCGCAATAGCTCGGATTGGGTTTTCTTAGTATCCATATAGATAGCATGCTATCAATTGCGTCGCTATATAACTGTTGAATCGGGGATTCGGCAATACCTCTTCGCATCCCGCGTCCGGGTCCGCCCCGCCGGAACGGTTTCTGGAGCGGCCTGCGGGGATCCCAAAGGCAAGCCTCGGCCCGCGATGGTGGCTACCCCAGGAGGTTTGTTGGACCGCAGGGGGATTAGTTCACCGCATCGCTCCGTATATGACCGTAGCCCACTCACGAGCTCCCGCCCGACGGCCCGGGGGGCTCGGCCTTCGTGGAAGGTGGGACGCGCAGTCATCCTCGTTTGCAGAAAGGACCCTTTTTATGGATCACCATGATCGCCAAGCCATCGAGCAGCTCTTCGGCAAGCTCGCACAGGTCGAGGGCCAGACCTCTGCACCCGACACGCAGGCGGCCGACTACATCCGCACGAAGATCGGGCAGCAGCCGAATGCCCCCTACTACATGGCCCAGACGATCGTCGTGCAGGAGCAGGCTCTGAGCGCCGCCAATGGCCGCATTCAGCAGCTCGAGCAGGAACTTGCGAGTCGCCCGGCCGGCGGAGGCGGCTTCCTGTCCGGTCTTTTCGGCGGAGGACAGCCTCGTCCTCAGCTCCAGACGGTGCAGCCCCACCACATGCAGCCGATGCACAGTGTGCCGCCGCACATGGCGCAGGGAATGGCAGGTCGCGGCGGTGGCGGATTTCTGGCCGGTGCAGCCCAGACCGCGATGGGTGTCGCTGGCGGTGTCGTCCTCGGCAACATGATCGCCAGTGCCTTCTCCGGCGGAGGCAGCACGACCGCCGCCGCACCGTCTCAGCCCGAGCCGCAGCAGGCGGCGGCTGAAGAGGTAAGCGACGACGGAGGCGACTTCGGCTTCGACGAAGCCTGAGCCGAGTTCCCGGATCGAACCGGCCGGACGTGAGTGCGTTCGGCCGGCATTTTTGCGTGCTGCCCGAGATGCAGCATAGCGGCAGAGCGATGAACGGAGACTAGGTGCCGTTCAGTGCAGCCTAGCGCTGACCCGCCGGATGGTGGCTTGGAAGAGCTCGATGGCAGGCTCCTTCTGGCGGATACCTGCGAGGGTCGCCAGAGACGCGTCGCCGTGCCCGATCATCGCGGTCTCAAGCAATTCGTAGTAGGCAAGGTCCCGCGTCCGGCCGCTCGCTTCATCCCTAAGAGAACTGATTGCCTCGATAATGCCGCCATGCCGGCCGGAACTGACAAGTTCACAGGCTTTCTTGAGAACGCTGAGGACCGTCGCACGAGATTCCATCGGTGTTGCCCCTATCGAATTCATTCTTGATGTTTATCGGCGCCGTCGGACCGGAGCCGGTGCACCTGAATTACCATAACGGCCAGAAATTTTCAGTGATGCGCGGTTGCCTCGGACGCGTCGTTTCGTCCGGGTGAAGCCCTCTGGAGCCAATCCGACCGACAGTCACGAAGAGTTGGATTCGCCACCGGTTGGACGATTTACCGATGTGCGCTTCCATAGAGGGCTGGGCTCGTCGAATCATGCGGCCATCGCATCAATTCCATCAAAAATCGAAGCTCTATGCTCCATAAGAGAGTCTCTGAATCGATTCAGATTCAGGAAGATTATGAGTCATGTATATGCAGGAGGAGAAAACGTTGTTTTCTCATTGGCTTAACCCCAACCTGCGTATCGATCTCTGCGCAGCGGCGTATACCGGTCTGCGTCGCACCGTATTCAGGTCGGCGCAAAAACGGCGCCTCGCATATCTGACTCTGCGTGTTCGCGCATTGAATTCGGCGTGGCGTCAGCGCCAAGGGGTTGCAAATTAAGAGAAAATATATTGGGGGATGGCATCGGACTCTGCGTCGCCGGTCCGGATTGCTTTCCCTGACCCTTACCAGGGAGATGCGGGTGAGAAGGCCGTATCCGACTCTGCGCACGTTGTGAAAGCGGGCACCTTCGCCCTGGCGTATTGAACTCTGCGTCATCCGATTCCGGCGCTCTCTGGCATGAGCAGGCGGCCAGTACCGAGTTCGGGCGCACGGCATGGCGGACGATGAAAGCTTTGGATAACTCGCTCCGGCTGCGCTTCGGATGGACCCGAACGCGCTCCGACGCAGTTGCGAGTCCGCGAGCCGAGATCCGTGCCTGAACCCGAGAGCAGTATGACCGTCGACGAGCAACTTTCCCTGATCCGTGATGCCGACCTTGTCGAAGAGGTCGAGCGGGCAAGGGGTCACTTCATGTTCAAGACCATCCTTGAACATATCGCCCATAAGCAGGCGCTGCGCGATGCCGAGGAGACTAGGCGAACAGAGCTCGAGAACCGGCGCGCCGCGATGAGCCGCGATCAACGGCGCCGCGATGCCGTGCGAGAGGTCATCGAGAACTCGCCCAGCTCGCCGGAGAATATCCAGCACATTCACAGCGTCCTGGCCCTCTGTGGGCTTCCCTATCGTGAGCCAAAGGGCGAACGCGAGTTCTTTCGCGAATACGGGCGCAACACCCTCAGCATCATGGCCGGACGCCTGAAGAACCCGAAGACGGGACAGATGGAGGTCCAGGGCCTGCCTTACGGCCCCAAAGCGCGCCTGGTGCTCCTCCACCTATGCACCGAGGCGGTTCGCCAGCGGAGCGCCAAGATAGAGGTCGCCGACAGTCTGTCGGGCTTCATCAAGCAGATGGGGTTTCCCGTTACGGGCGGCGAGCGAGGCACCCTGCGCCAGTTCAAGGAGCAGCTGAACCGGCTTGCCGCCTGCACGATGCAGATCGGCCTGTGGGATGGCGCTTCACGATCCAGCACGTTGAACGTTCCGCCGTTCCGTCAGCTCGATATCTGGCTGACCGGCAGTTCCGACCAGGGCCTCCTCTGGTCGAACACCGTTCAATTCCACGCCGACTTTTATGACAACCTCATTCAGCACGCCCTTCCGGTGGACATTCGCGCCGCGAGGGCCTTCGCCGGATCGGCGAGAAAACTCGATATGCTGTTCTGGATGGGGTACCGGCTCCGCACGGTGCAGCGGCCGCTGCGCCTGTCGTGGGACAACCTTCACAAGCAGTTCGGCTCGGATAATGCGAGCATCCGGAGCTTCAAGCAGGCCTTCAAGGGAGACCTTGCCCACATCAAGGAAGTGTTCCCGAAATTGCGTGTGTCGCTCGACGATGGCGGCATGATCCTGCTTCCGACCGATCCAAACGAACTGCTCGTCCCACCGAAGCGCCTGAAATCAGAAAAGCAAATCGCATCAGCTGCTTAGCTGCGCAGATTACGATTCGCAGCCCGTAAGACAATCCCGAGCAGCCCTCTTCAGGACAGCTTCTCGGTCAGGTCTACCAGCCCAGCATCCGGGGGATGTCGGAGGGCGGAAACCAGCTAATTGAGTGACCGTGCCCTGCGAGTTACCCCGCCGACCCAATTGGGAATCCACTGCCAGCAGCTGGCCGGGTATCAAGCCCAGGATAAACGGCTGACTGTCAGAAAGCCCCTTTGCCTGTGCCGTTGACCGCGCGGGGTGTCAAAGCTGCCAAGGCTGATCCGGTCGAGTGTCGCGAGATTCCCGACGGGCCGAGAAGGACGGAGCGTCCCGATCCGTACCGAGCCGCCGTGATCGCCCCAACGGCCGCATCTGCTTCCTGGGCAGGTGGCATGTTTCCTTGCTCGACGGACATCACTCGCATGCTCCTTGGTCGCCCTCGCTACGGAACTGGTTCATCGCTGCTCCTCTGAGCAGCTGCAAGCGCCTGCGCGGAAACGCCCTCGGTGCGGCAAACCCGTTCATCATTCCGAGGAAGGTGTCTCGGTGATGGAGCGGACTCTCAGGTTCGGGCCTGCCTTGTCGACCGTGCCTGGCCGACACAATCCGAGAGCCGCTGCCGTGTGCCACCACAGTTCATCTGCCCGACGGACGATGAAGCACTCCGTGCTGAGACCAACGAATTCACCTTCGAGAGAATGCCCGAGAGCAATGTGGCCGATCTCCTCAGGGAGCCCGACGCTCAGACATACGTGCACCCCGTAGGTCGAATGCCTGAACGAAGGATCGCCATAGCGGTCAGGCTGCTGCCTCCACCTTTCCACGTTCTTGGGATCAGCCTCCCATGTCTTTCCGATGTCGTGGCAGAGCGACCCGGCAATGATGATATCCTCATCGATGTTCACTTCCGGATACGTTGATTTGAACTCAGCGCAGATCGCGCGCGCCAAGCGGGTCACGCCGCGCACATGTGCATCCTGCGCCCCTCGGACTAACTCGAACACGTTCGGAGCGCCCTCTCCCGGGATATCGGAAATCCTCTTGAAGCTCGATCGCGACAAGGCAAAGACCCAGGCGTCGACGACCTTTTCCCGTAGCTCCGGGGAGCTGATGTCGGCGATCTCCGGGAGATCCTCGAGGATATGATTGCGAGATATGTCACTCATGCTCAAACTTTCTGCCGAAGGAGAGGCCGATGGGGCGTACGCAGCGGCACGCTAACGCCGCCCCGTCGGCACGAGGTGTCGAGGCCTGGCTCTAGCCGCCGCGCTTCTTCGCAAGCTCCGCATTGATCTCGTCGACGAGATCGCTGCCAACTTCCTTCTTGTACTTCTCGAGCACTGGGGCGATTTTCTCGCGTATGCGGCCGATCTCGCCTGCGGAAATCTCATTGATCTGCATGCCGCCCTTTTTCAGTCCCTCGACGGCCTCGTTCATCATGCGTCGTGACACCTGCCGCTGATAGGCCTTGGCCTCATTCATAGAAGATTGCAGGATTTTCCTTTCCTCGTCCGACAGCTTGTCCCAGGTTCGCTTGCTCACGATGACGATCTGCGGATTGTAGATGTGCTGGGTCGCAGAGGCATACTTCTGCACTTCCTGAAACTTCGAGTCGTAGATGACGGTGAACGGATTTTCTCCGCCATCGATGACTTTTTGCTCAAGCGCCGTGTAGACCTCCGGGAACGGCATCGGCACGGCAGTGGCCCCAAGGGTGTTGAACAGGTCGATGAACAGAGGGGATTGGAGAACCCGGATCTTGAGACCCGCGAAGTCCTCCCACTTGGTGATGGGATGTTTGCTGTTCGTGACGTTACGGAAGCCGAGCTCGAAGTACCCAAGACCGACCAGTCCCTTTTCCGGAAGCGTGCCCATCAGCTTCTGGCCGACGGGGCCGTCGACGATGTAGTCGGCTTCCTGTGGGTTGTTGAACAGGAATGGCAGGTCGACCGCCGCGAATTCCTTTCGAATGCCGACAAGCAGACCCGCGTTGAGGACGGTCAGGTCGATCGTCCCGCCTTGCAGGGCCGACACCGTCGGCAGATCACCGCCTAGCTGTCCGCTCGGGAAGATGCGGATCTTGATCTTCCCTCCGCTCTTCTGTTCGACGAGCTCGGCAAACTTCTTCGCGCCCTGCCCTTGCGGGTGCTCCAGCGAGTTCTGCTGCGCCCAGCGAAGGGTCCGCTCGCTGACCTGCGCGCTTGCCTCGCCTGCCAGCAGGGCGGCAGCTCCAACGAGAGTGGCTGTGAACAGTGACTTCAGATGCCTCATGAACTCTTCCTCCTGGTTGGATACCTCCCCGAAACGCCATTGTTCTTGTTGCATGCGGCACTCCGGGTACTCGTGATGCGGCTCAGCCGCCCTCGATGATCCCGAGCGCACGCTCGGAGATCACGATCCCGTCCTCGTCGGCGTACAGATGCGTCCCCGGCGTGAAGATCACGCCGCCGAAGGCAACGGGAACGTCAACGGCGCCGAGACCGGTCTTCGCGCAGCGGCGAGGGTTGGTGCCGAGGGCTTTAAGGCCTATCGGCATCGATCCAATCGCGGCTGTATCGCGAATGGCTCCGTTGACGACGATCCCGGTCCAGCCGTTCTCGATGGCAAGGCCTGCGATCACGTCGCCGACAAGGGCGCAATGCAGCAGCCCTCCGCCGTCGACGACGAGCACCCCGCCGATCCCAGCCTGCGCCAGAGTCGCACGAACGAGCACGTTGTCCTCGCGGCAGGCCACGGTCCGGATCGGCCCCTCGAAACGTCTCCGTCCGCCGAAATCGCGAAACTGGAGATCGCAGGATTGCAGGGCGGCTTCATGGGCATCGATGAGGTCGGCGGTCGCGAACATCGGCCTCTCCTCAACCGGCCTTGGCCGCAGCGTACGACGGAGACGCCCCATCGGACTGGAACTGTTGGGCGAGCTTCTCCGTGCTGCGGGCCAGAATGCCCACGTCGACGCCAACGGCGGTGAAGGTCGTGCCGATCTCGATGCACCGCTGGGCGAAGGCGGTGTCTCCCGTCAGGATGCCGGCGGGCTTGCCGCAGGCGCGGATCCGCCGCACGGCATCCTCCACGGCGGCCTTGACCTCAGGATTCCCCTGGTCCCCGACATGCCCGAGGCTTGCCGCCAGGTCGGCCGGTCCGATGAAGACGCCGTCCACGCCGTCGACGGCAGCAATGGCTTCAAGGTCGTCAAGCGCCTGCCGGGTTTCGATCTGGACCAGGAGGCAGAGCTCATCGGCGGCCCGGCGGGCATAGCCCTCCACCCGGCCAAAGCGCGTTGCCCGGGTGAGAGCCGAGACACCCCGGACGCCATCCGGGGCATAGCGGATGGCCGCGACCGCGCTACGGGCCTCATCGGCCGATTGGACGTAAGGAATGAGCAGCGTCTGGACGCCGATGTCGAGAAAGCGCTTGATGAGGACGGTGTCGTTGCTCGCCGGCCGAACGATCGGAGACACATCGTAGGCAGAAACAGCCTGAAGCAGGCCCAACACAGTCTCGACGTCGCTTGGGGAGTGCTCTGTATCGAACAGGAGCCAGTCGAACCCCGACCCGGCGACGACCTCGGCCGCGTAGGCGCTCGACAGGGTGCACCAGAGCCCAATCTGCTGACGCCCTTCCTTGAGTGCCCGCTTGAATCGATTTTCCGGGAGCTTCATCGGCCCTCTCCTGTCAGACGAATGAAACGCCGATTGCCCCAAGCGATCCGTAGTCGGCGTGAATCACGTCGCCGGGCGCTACCGAGACGGGCCGCGTGAACGAGCCGGCAAGGACGATCTGACCTTTCTCGAGCCGAGCGCCCACGGCATGGAGCTTGTTGACGAGCCAGGCGATTCCCGCAGCCGGATGGCCCATGATGGCAGCCGACACGCCGGACTCTTCGATGATGCCGTTCTTCGCGAGCGTGGCGCCGACCCACCGGATGTCGACATCCATGGGACGGATGGTCCGGCCGCCCACGATCATGCCGCCGGCCGCAGCATTGTCGGCAATCGTGTCCGTGATCGCTCGGGGCACTTCCGTCCGATAGTCGATGATCTCGAGGGCCGGCACGACGAACTCGGTCGCGCGCATGACGTCGTAGATCTGGATGCCTGGCCCCTCCAGCGTCTCACCCATGACGAAGGCGAGTTCCACCTCGAGCCGGGGCGCCATGAAACGCAAGGCCGGGATCTGGGCACCGTCCCGGTACAGCATGTCGTCGGTGAGATAGCCGTAGTCGGGCTCGGTGATCTTGGAGGCCATCTGCATGGCCCGCGACGTCAGACCGATCTTGTGGCCGATGATCCGGGCGCCGTCCGCGATCCTTTTCCGGGCCCACAGGCTCTGGATGGCGTAGGCATCCTCCAGCTCAATGGCGGGAAAGGTCCGGCTCAACTGAGGGATCACTCTCCGCTCGCGGTCGGCGTTGTAGAGATCCTCCGCGCCGCGGCGGCGCTCGTCATCGGTCAGCATCGTGGCATCCGTTCATGCGTTGGGACGGGCCGGCATCGGCCGCGGGCCAGGGTTGGGAAAGGGACTACTTGATCGGCGGCTTCGGCAGGCGGGCCTCGCCCGACTCCATCACGAACGTGTAGTCGAGCGAGTACCAGGGCACGTCGACGTCGGGCTCGCTCGGGTGCGGCTCGTTATGTCGGTCGAATTTGCCGATGAGCGCGCGGGTCACGCCGAACTGAACGTCTGTCTCGAGGTTCGGGTCGTCGTCGGCATAGACCTGCGAGGTCAGGGTCTTGTAGCCTTCCCTGAACACGAGCGCATGAACGTGAGCCGGCCGGAAGGGATGGCGGTTCTGTGCCTTGAGCAACCGTCCGACGACGCCGTCGGTCGGGATCGGGTAGCCCGCCGGCTTCACGGAGCGGAACCAGATGCGGCCGTCAGGATCGGTGGTGAACTTGCCACGCAGGTTCATGTCAGCCTGGTCGGGATCCTGGTTCTCGTAGAGGCCTACCGGCGAGGAATGCCAGATATCCACCTCGGCGCCCGCGATCGGCTGCCCTTCCCGGTCCACGACCCGCATCTGCACGAACATGGTCGGGCCAGGCGTGTCGGAGCGGATGATCGAGCCGCCGTTCTTCACCCGTGGCGAGTTCATGCGCCAGAACGGGCCAAGCAACGACTGGGAGGTTTCCGTGGCGCCGTTGTCGCCGTTGTTCAGGAGACAGACCAGGGACGACACGCCGAGCGAGCCGGCCATCAGGACCGTCTCGTTGTGGGTGTCGCTCGCCAGCTTCCCCATCTCGTTCAGAATCGCGGCGGCGTCCCGGAACTCATCCTCGGTCAGGCGCACCTCGCGCACGAATCCGTGAAGGTGGCGGACGAGCGAAACCATGATCTCGCGCAGGCGCGGATCCGTCGTCCGCTGCATGATCGCTACGGCGGCCTCTGTCACGTCTTCCTGGCGCTGGATGATCATCGGCTCCTCCTCAACGGTCCTTGGCTGCAATCGAGAGGCCAGCCATGCCCTCTTAATGGGGCGTCTAATAATCGTTTGAATATGCAATAATCGATTATCTTGTCAATCTGCGATTATTGGTGGTATTGTCGAAACAAGTAGGAACGGGCATTCGGATACGACCCGTTGCATGGCGACCGGCCACGTCGGTTCGTAGTGAAGCGGCAAAGCCAAGGGTCCGGATTGGAGGCCAGTTTGATCATCGGTGACATGAAGGTCATGCCGCAGCCGTCCGAGGACGGGGAGAAGAAGACTATCGCCAGCAGGGTTTCGCATGAGATCCGTCAGGCGATCCTCCGGGGCGACATGAAGCCGGGCTCGAAGATCAACCTCGACCGTCTGCGCACCGCTTACGACATCAGCCTCAGCCCCCTGCGCGAGGCCCTCTCGCGTCTGGTCGCGGACGGGCTGGTTGAACTCGAGGATCTGCGCGGCTACCGGGTCGCTCCCGTGTCCACCAGCAACCTTGCCGAGGTGACCCGCCTTCGTGTGGAGTTCGAATCGCTCGCCCTCAAGCACTCCATCGAACAGGGCGACCTCGAATGGGAGAGCGACGTCATGCGCGCGCTCTACCGCCTCAACCGCATCGAGCGCGATCCCTCCCGTCCGGAGAGCCTGGAAGCATGGGAGGAAGCCCACAACGACTTCCACCGGCAGTTGATCCAAGGCTGCGGGATGCCTCTCCTGCTGCGCTTCTGCTCGGTCCTGCATAACCTGAACGACCGCTATCGCAGGATCTTCCTTGCGACGAACCCGGGCGGCCGCGACGTCCGGAGCGAGCACAGCACAATTGCTGAGGCCGCCGTGGCGCGTCGATCGTCCGAGGCCTGCGAGACCTTGCGCCGCCACATCGACAGGACCGGCACCAACCTGAAGAAGGCGCTCGCCGCAGCGCTCAACGACGCCTCGCGATCCGAGGGGGACTGACGCCGCAGTCCGGAACCAGGCGGCGAGTCACATCCGCAATCCGGGAGGAACCATCGTGAACATTGTCCAAAATCCGCCGCCTCTCGGGCTGGCTCATTTCACGGTCCTGGAGATCCCGCCGCTTGACCTCGTCAGCCTGGCGGCAAGGATCGGCTACGCATCCGTGGGCCTTCGGTTGCACCCCGCCTTCCCCGGAGCCCCCTACTACACCATCCCGGTCGGCAGCAGCGCCATGCGCGAGATGAAGGAGCGCCTGAGCGGCGAAGGGGTCAGTGTCTACGACATAGAGTTCGTGATCATCGGCCCCGACTTCGTGGCGGCGCGACTGACGGCGATCCTCGAATCCGCAGGGGAGTTGGGAGCCAAGAGGCTGAGCGTCTGCGGTGACGATCCGGATCGCGGTCGGCTCGAGGCGAACTTCGCCGAGCTCTGCGATCTTGCCGCGGGTTTCGACATGGGCGTGGACCTGGAGTGCATGGCCTGGCGACAGGTATCCAGCTTTCCGGAGGCCGTGCGGGTCGTCGAGGCGGCCGACCGCCCCAATGGCGGCGCTCTCGTCGATGCCCTTCATCTGTCACGCACGGGCGGGGCGCCCGGCGATCTCAAGGCCGTACCGCCGCAACGGATCCGCAGCGCACAGCTTTGCGACGCTCCGGCAACGCAGCCTGGCTCAACGGAAGCCATCATCGAGGAAGCGCGGTCCAAGCGTCTTCCGCCCGGTCATGGTGATTTGCCGCTATGCGAGCTGCTCGCGATGCTGCCGGATGACGTGTGCCTTTCGGTCGAGGTCCCGATGGAGGGCATGGCCCCCGCGGAGGTTCGCGCCCGGCGCATCTTCGACGCGACCCGGACCCTGTTTGAGAGCTGTCGCGCCCGTGACCTTCAATTGTCGTAGCGGCTTCCCCAGGGACCGCCACGCATCATAGGCCCTTGGGCCGACGACACTGCATATCCCGTCGCCTCGCGCGAGAGAGCGATGGCGGCGGGCCTCATCGGGTGCCTTCGCTGGCGCCAAGACCCACCATAACGACAGGAAAACGCAATGAGCCGCATCGTCTACGTCCTGAACGGCCCTAATCTGAACCTGCTCGGCAAGCGCCAGCCGGCGATTTACGGCTATGAGACTCTCGCGGACGTCGAGGTGGATTGCCGGCGCGTGGCACGGGAGCTCAATCTCGACATCGAGTTCCACCAGAGCAATGCGGAGCACCAGATCATCGACTGGATCCACGAGGCGAGGGAACGGGCCGGCGGCATCGTCATCAACCCGGCTGCCTTCACACATACCTCGGTCGCCATCCTCGATGCCCTGAACACCTGCGAGTTTCCGATCATCGAAGTGCACATCTCCAACGTGCACATGCGCGAGGCCTTCCGGCACCACTCCTATGTGTCCCTCGTCGCATCCGGCGTCATCGCCGGCTTCGGCACGCAAGGTTATACGCTGGCCCTCCAACGCCTCGCCCGCCTGATCGACGAGGCGAAGAAGTAGCCCTGCAACGCTGGCAATGAACCGGCGGCAATTCGTTCTGCCTCATGGTCGAGGAGCGAACGCGATGACCAGGAAAGTGAAGCTCGCGGTGCTGGGCGCCGGGTTGATCGGGAAAAGGCACATTGAGCACGTGCGAGCCACTCCTGAAGCGGAGCTCATGGCCGTCGTCGATCCCTCCCCGACGGGGAGGGCCTTGGCTGAGGAAATCGGGGCTGGATGGGCTCCGAGCTTCTCCGCCCTGATCGCGACCGATCGGCCCGACGGGATCATCATAGCAACGCCGAACCAGATCCACGTCGCCAATGGCCTGGAAAGTGTCGCCGCCGGCATCCCCGCCCTGGTGGAGAAGCCGATTGCCGATGACGTCGACTCGGCAAGGAAACTTGTGGAAGCAGCCGAGAGTGCCGGCGTGCCCCTCCTGGTCGGCCATCACCGTCGCCACAATCCACTGATCCGGAAGGCGAAGGAAACGATCGAATCCGGCAGGCTGGGCCGGGTCCTGGCGGTTCACGGGACCTGCTGGTTCTTCAAGCCAGACGACTATTTCAACGTTACCTGGCGGCGTGAGAAAGGCGCAGGTCCCGTCTTCCTCAATCTTATTCATGACGTCGACAGCCTCCGCTACCTCTGCGGCGACATCGTTTCCGTGCAGGCCATCGAGTCCAACTCAGCCCGCGGGAATGCCGTCGAGGATACCGCTGCCATACTGCTGCGCTTTGAGAGCGGAGCTCTCGGGACCATCACCGTGTCCGACGCAATCGTTGCGCCATGGAGTTGGGAACTCACCACAGGCGAAAATCCTTCCTACCCGCGGACTGGTGAGGCTTGCTACCAGATCGGGGGCACTCATGCTTCCATGACGATCCCGTACCTGGACGTCTGGTGCAACAACGGGAAGAGGGGCTGGTGGGAGCCGATCCATCAGGAGCGGATTCGTGTCGATCAGGCAGACCCTCTCGCCTTGCAGATCAGCCACTTATGCCGGGTCATTCGTGGCGAGGAAGCCCCATGTGTTTCAGGCCGAGAAGGTCTGAACACGCTGAAGGTAATAGCGGCCGTGAAGCAGGCCGCAGAAACCGGGCAGGTCATTCATATCGGCTAGCTGGCGCACGACGAATGTCGCCGTTCACGTTGTGCTCTTGAGGTTCCGAAGGTGGCAGGTCTGTTCAGGGCCACGACCAGGAGATCAGCGCAAAGAGCCGGACATCCGACTTACCTTGGGAAGCTGACAAAGACTCTCCGGAAGAACGCCAATTCTGGGTTTCTTCGGCAGAACAGCCGAGATTCATTGCAGGCTTCGCTTCAGGAGCACAACAATGCACGACATTACCGCTGACCATTCCTGCCGAGCCGACGCCCCTTGGGACCGGGGCAAGCTGATTGGACCCAAGCCGCCTCTGAAAGCCTAAGGAGATCTGGTCCATTCGGGGTGGGCTCCGGGTTGCTCATCGCATCCGTGATTTGGCCCTGTTCAACCTCCCTCTCGACAGCAAGCTGCGCGCCTGTGACCTGGTTGCGCCCCGGGTCGATGATGTGGCGCTGAATGGGCGGGGGCGATCCCGACCCACGATCATGCAAAGAAAGACCGCCCGTCCGGTTCAGTTCGAGATTGTACAGCAAACCCGGGAGGCTGTGGGACGCTGTCTCGACAAGAAGGACCTGCACAAAGGGGAGCCGCTGTTCCCGAGTCGGATCAATCGGCAGAGATGGATGACAACGCGCTAGTACGCCCGCCTGCTGGCATCCTGGCTCCGTGCGATCGGCCTCGCTCCCCTCGCCCACGGCGCCGATTCCCTTACGGCGAGCCACGGCGTCGAAGATCTATTCGAGAACGGGCAACCTCGAGCCGTCTAGTTCCTGCTGGGGCGTAGCAAGATTGAGAGTACAGTGCGGTCTCATGGGATGGATGTCGACGACGTCCTTCTGATCGCGGAGCAGGTTGAGATCTAAGCGTCTGAGGCTGCGTTCCGATGAGGCGCCTCACAGACTATCTCATGTCCGGGAACAAGGTTCGTACCTGAGGCTCAAGCAGCCACAAGACAAACGACCGGCGCGTGCCAGGAGCGGTCCTTCCCGCCAAAAGCGGGGCCGGCGAGGTGGTTTCATCCGAAGAGCGCTCGGGCAAGGTGACCCAGATCCTGCGACCAAGTCTTAAGCGGCCCGAGTGGGGTTTCCGCCCAAGGTGCTTGCGGATGCGGCCGGCCATCTCGCCGTCTCCGAATGGCCAAGCCGTTCCGGCGCAGTCGGTAGAAGCCTGTGCGGTCTGGCTTTCGTTCACGGGAAACCCTTGCTGCAAGTTGCCCTTTCGCTCTGGAGCTGCTGTGGGAGCAACCAATGAGGCAACCATGAGCGAAACAACCTGTTCCCGCCAGGGATCAAGTGGGTTGGATCACGTTTAGAAATGACCGCATAGGGTCAAATTGTAATGTAGAGCAGACCACATAAAGGTCGGCTTCACCCTTCTCCTGCGGATACTTGGTTTGATCCCCGTCGCGCCCAGCGGCAGGAATTCCTATGCTGTGAGCGGCCAATGACGGTTGGGGCTGGCAAGACGGTACAGACCGTTGCCGGCTCTTGTGGCTTCGTAGCTTGCCTCGTCCGCGGCGCTCAGAAGAGCTTCTCCGTCACCGCACTCGGGAGCGAGAGCAATGCCGACAGAGTCGTCGGTGCCAATCGACCGCCTTCAATGCAGTAGGGTACGCTGACCTCCGCGATGAGACGCTCGGCCAACCGAACGGCAGCCTCCCGCTCCGGAACAGGCATTTGCAGCACCGCGAACTCGTCCCCTCCTAACCCGGCGACCACATCGCCCCGCGCAGCGCATCCGATATAGGATCTGGCGAAGAAGTTCGTCACCAATGGCATGGCCATCGGCATCGCTCACGTGCTTGAATTCATCGAGATTCAAGGCAAAAACCGCGTACTTCTGCCTGTGGCGCGTCAAGTGCTCGGATGCCTCGGATCGGCATTCGCGAAAGGCGGCTTGGTTCGGAAGCCCCCGTGTGGTCGTCATGCGCGGCACGGTGGGCGATGCAGGGCCATGATGGTCTGGGCGCCGTGGCGACATGCCTCGATGTGGCTGTACCCGTAAAGCAGGAGCAAACCACCGACGATCTGGTAGCTGATATCAGCCTGTAGCCGACAGCCTCCGGCAAGGGCGGCCAGAACGACGCTGTCGGTGCTGATCGGGATCCATGCCGACAGACGACGCGCGTTGACGACTGGCCGGTAAAGGTCGCCATTGTGAGCCCAAGACAGAGCGGTTGAATCCCAGCATCGGCCCCGGATAGAGCTTGGAGCGACATTCCCGCGATAACGGCTGCCATCAGGAGCGAGCCTGCTCCGTAGGCGCATTCCCGTCGCCTCGCGGCTGCGGGCGAGAGATCCTTGTCGGTTCCGGACTGATAGAAGGCTGCGAGGAGGCCCAGCCGGATCACCGCCATGACGATCGACAGCCAAGCAAGCCGCCAATCCCAATCGGACCTAGTGCGCCAAGCCATCAACCAAGCCCCGACGACGAAACCGATTATCACCGAAGCGACTTGAGGCAGGGCTGTATAAAGCAGCCGAACAAGACCGGTATGAATGGGAGGGGAGCGGGCTGGGGATGGAGTTTGGGCCAGGCAGGCATGCCGACGCGCGAGCAAATGACACGTGCCGTCTAGGCGGGGCACGCAATTCTCAACTTGGAGCGTGCAGCCTCCCGGCGGAGGTCTGTCGGCCTTGCTGGATCGACAGGTCGGTTTCGCCTGTCCTGAGGTCTTGAACGGGTCGTGCCGTTGGAAACTCGCGTCCCCAATCACGTCGGAGACAACCTACCGGATGCTGTCGCTCAAGCAGCTCCATCCGACCTTGGACGTCCCGAGTCTTGCAGATGAGTTTTTTCCATCGGCAGCTGCCAACACCGGACCATCCAACCTCGCCGCCAGTCCCTGCGGAGCTCTCAGGCCCGGCCTCCATCCGAACCGCTGAGCCGGAGCAGCCGATCCGGGTGCATCTCCCCGAGAGAGTTGATCCCGAGCAGGCCCATGTTTCGGTTGATCTCGGACGAAAGGATGTTGATGGCGTGACTGACGCCGGCTTCGCCACCGATTGCGGCCGCGTAAACGAACGGGCGGCCGACGAAGACGAATGCCGCACCAAGAGCGATCGCCTTCAGCACATCCGAACCCCGCCGGACACCGCCGTCCATCATCACAGGAATTGTTGCACCCACGGCATCCGCAATCAACGGCAGGGCGCGGAGCGGTGAGACCGTACCATCGAGCTGCCGCCCCCCATGGTTCGAGACGATGATGCCATCGACACCACTGTCCCGGGCGGTGCATGCGTCCTCCTTGGACATGATGCCCTTGATGACGAGGCGCCCCTTCCACCGCTCCCGGATCAGCTCCAGATGACGCCAGTTCAGGTGATCCTTGGCCCCGAAGTCCCGCATCACGCTCTTGGCGAGGATCGGCGCACCACGTGTCGCGTAGGAATTCTCGAAGTGAGGCATCCCGTGCTTCAGCAATGTCCGAAGAAACGTGTTCAACGTCCAGTTCGGACGTATCATGCCGTCCCAGGCTAGGCGCAGACTGGGCCGAAGAGGAGTGGAGAAACCAGCTCGAACATTGTTCTCGCGATTGGCCAGAACAGCCGTGTCCACGGTCAGAACGAGAGTCCCAAAGCCCGCTCGCTCAACCCGCTCCAGCAGTCCGAGGATCCGATCCGGTTCACCCGGCAGATAGGCCTGGAACCAAGCCTCAGGATTTGCCTTGACGACGTCTTCGAGACGGATAAGGGACGACCCGCTCATCACCATCGGGATGTTCGCCCGCCCGGCTGCCTGCGCCAGGACGAGATCGCCACGGTAGGCGGACAAAGCACTGATCCCCATCGGGGCAATCCCGAACGGAGCCGCGTAGGCGCGGCCAAACAGTTCGACCTTCTGCGTTCGCTTGGACACGTTGACGAGTACCCGCGGGAGGAAGCCGAACTCCCTGAAGGCTGACCGGTTGTCAAGCAGGGACGCATTGGTCTCGGCAGCCCCCGATACGTACCCGAAAATCGGGCGCGGCAGATGGCGGCGCGCCGCGTTCTCGAAATCGTCGAGTGACAGGATCCGGCGAAGGCGGCGCGGGAGAGCGGGATGGGGCGTCAGCATGCTTCCCTGAACAGGCGTCCCCTCCAGGTCCGTCGTGGAACGCTCCAAACCGCCGGGCGTGTCAAATGCTCCCATGAATGTCTTCTCTCAAATCACCGATGAATGAGGAACGGCACGATGCACCGGCGACCGACCGTCGCGCCTCAAGCAGCAGAATAGGACCATTGATCCATGGTCCGACAGGAGCCCGACGAGGCCGTGAACCGCGGATGGCTTGTCGGGACCAGATCCCAACAAGCCATTCCTCGCCTGAGTGTCTTAAGCCTCCTCCTCCACGAAGGCCTCCTCACGAGTCTTGCGGATCGCCGGCACCAGCAGCAGGACGAACAGGGCCGCGGAGGCGATCAAAAGCGCAAGGCTGATCGGTCGTTCGATGAAGACGCTTGGGCTTCCCTGCGAGATCAGCATGGCCCGTCGCAGATTCGTCTCCAGCAAGGGGCCGAGAACGAAGCCGAGCAGCAGCGGCCCGGGCTCGCACTTCGCCTTCCGGAACAGATAACCCAGGAAACCGAAGCCAACCGCCAGGGCGACGTCGAAGGCGCGGTTGCTGACGCTGTAAACGCCAACACAGCAGAACACCAGGATCGCCGGATAGAGGAGACGGTACGGCACTGTCAGGAGCTTAACCCACAAGCCGATCAGCGGCAGATTGATAACCAGCAGCATAAGGTTTCCGATCCACATGCTGGCGATGAGTCCCCAGAACAGATCCGGCTGGTTGTGCATGACGGAGGGACCCGGCGTAATGCCATGGATCGTCATGGCGCCCAGCAGCATGGCCATCACGGCATTCGAGGGAATCCCGAGCGTGAGCAAGGGAATGAACGACGACTGGGCTCCGGCGTTGTTGGCCGCCTCGGGACCTGCCACACCCTGGATGGCACCCCTGCCGAACTCTTTCGGATTGCGAGATACCTTCTTTTCCAGAGTGTAGGCACTGAACGCGCTGAGCGTTGCGCCACCGCCGGGAAGGATGCCGAGAAACGTCCCGAGGCCTGTTCCACGAAGAACCGCCGGCCATGCCTTCCGGAAGTCGTCGCGTGTCGGCCAGAGACTCGTGATTTTGGTTGCGATCAACCCCCGGGATTCCGGGGTTTCGAGATTGACGATGATTTCGGCGATGCCGAAGAGGCCGACGGCAATGACGACGAACTCGATGCCGTCAAAGAGTTCCACCGCCCCGAAGGTAAGGCGCTCGGACCCGCTGTTCACGTCGGTGCCAACCCATCCGAGAAGAAGCCCGATGCCGATCATGCCGATGGCCTTGATCACGGACCCGCTGGCCAGGATCGTCGCGCACAGCAATCCGAAGATCGTCAGCGAGAAGTACTCCGCCGGCCCGAACGAGAGCGCAAAGCCTGCCAGCGTTGGTCCCGCAACCGCCAGCCCGATAGTCGATACCGTGCCGGCGAAGAACGATCCCAAAGCCGCGATGGCGAGTGCCGCTCCCGCCCGGCCTTGCTTCGCCATCTGGTAGCCATCAATCGCCGTGACGACCGAGGACGCCTCACCTGGCAGATTCACCAGGATGGCAGTCGTCGATCCTCCATACTGCGCACCGTAGAAGATACCCGCGAGCATGATCAGCGCCGCCAGCGGCGGCAGGAAGAACGTGATCGGCAGGAGGATCGCCAGGGTTGCGGTCGGACCAATCCCTGGAAGCACGCCGATCAGCGTACCCAGCAGAGCGCCAATGAGACAAAACAGGAGATTGGTCGGAGTAACAGCCGTGCTGAATCCGAGAATGAGTGAATCAAAGAATTCCATCAGAATGGCCCCAACGGCATCTGGACGCCCAGTCCAACGATGAAAACGAGGATGCCGAAAATCGTCAGCACCACGATGGAGGCGGCGATCTCGCGGAGCCGGGTCTCAGGATCGGCTAGGCTGCCGATGCCAATGAGCCATGCGGCCGCAATGATGAACCCCAAGGATCCCGCTGCATAGGCGAAGCCGGCGACCGCGAGGAGAATGATCAGGAGCGGACGCAGACGAACGACCCCGATCGGTTCGCTCGAGCGCATGAGTCCCATGATGGTCACCCCGAGGCCGATCAGCAGGATCAGCGCCGAGACGATCAGCGGAAGGTAACCCGGCCCCATCATGGCGGCATTGCCCATCCTCAGGTCGCGCCCGGCCCAAAGGCCGAGCGCTCCGATGAAGATGAAGATCAACCCAGCAAGAAGATCAGGTTGGTTACCTTTCCGCCCGAGTGACGAGCGGTTGGCCATTATTGCACCCAGGGTGTCTTGTTCCAGATGTCCTGGAACGATTGCAGGCGCTTCGGCATCTGCTGCTCCCATTCCTCGCCCGACAGATAGGCGAGCGGAAGAGCGAGCTTCTTGGCTTCTTCCTTGAACTCAGGACTCTCGACGACCTTCTTCACGGCCTCCGAAAACTTGGCGCGAATGTCGGCCGGGACGTCCCGGCGTGCGGCCAGACCGCGCTCTGAGCTCATGAACACCTCGAAACCTTCCTCCTTGGCCGTCGGTACATCCGGCGCCTCGGGCGAGCGCTTGTCACCGAAAGTCACCAAAGGACGAATGGAGGTCAGGTCACCACCTGCAAACTCACTGACGTTCAGGCCACCCGTCGTGATGTGACCGCCGAGGAGAGCCGTTCGTGTTTCACCGGCGCCGGGAAACGGGACGTGGGTCAGGGTCACACCGGCTGCCTGCTCCAGCAGGATCATCGCAAGATGATCATCGGTGCCGACGCCCGAGGTGCCGACTGACACGGACCCTGGTTTCGCCTTAGCTTGGGCGATGAGATCCTTGAGCGATTTAATCGGGGAGTCGGCCTTCACGACGTAAGCCGTCGGATCATCGACGATACGGGCCACGGCCTGTATGCTCTTCGGGTCGTACCGCAGCTTGCGCTGCACCTGCATCGAAAGATAGCCAGGCGTGTTGATGAACGAGAAGGTGTAGCCGTCCGGCTTGGCCTGGGACAGATAGGTATAGGCGATCTCGCCCGAAGCGCCGGGCTTGTTGACGATCACGGTCTTTGCGCCGAGCTCTTTCTCCAGGAAGGGCTGCATCGCGCGAGCCATGACGTCCGTGCTCCCGCCCGGCGCAAACGCCACGACGATCTCGATGGGACGATCTTTCGGCCACTCGGCGTGAGCGGCTGTCGCCGCGGCACTTACCGCGAGCGCGCCGATACAAAGCGTTTTAAGAACTTTAAACACAGTTTCCTCTCCTTATGATCACTGGCGATCGAGCTTATTCGCCTCAGGTGCGAGTGGATGCGCGTGGCCTGAGGGTCGAATTCTGGTCCTCGGTCTTCCCGCCGAGTTGTCGTGTGAGTTCGTTGGCAATGGATCTCAACGGCTCGAGATGGCGGGCAATCGCCTCATCGTCGAACCGGCTCTTCGGGCCGGTCACAGCGAGAACGCCGGCGAGCTGTTGGCCGATCCTGAACACCGGATAGGCGACGCTGCCGACCTGCGGATCGCGCTCACCGCATGTTGCATAATAGAAGTCGCGCCGGATCCGATCATAGAACTCGCCCGGTTCGCCGCCGAATGCGAGGAGCACGCGTCCCGGCGCACCGCGGTCGAGCGGAAGCAAATCGCCGGTCCGGGCATGATGGCCAATGGATTGCGGTGAATCCACGCGAAACAGGCAGAGGCGCATGTCGCCTTCGCGAACGTAGAACGCTGCGCTCTCACCTGTCTCTTGAGCCAAGCGGCGGAGTGCCGGCTGAACGTAATCTTCGATTCGGAAGCCGGCCTGATAGAGCGTTCCCAGCCGGGCAAGCTTCGGTCCCAAGCGCCAGCTCGCATCATCGTTGCGGACGAGGTAGCCGGCCCGAGCGAGTGACTTCGTAAAGCGGAGAACAGTCGGCTTCGAGAGGCCAACACGCCGCGCCAGCTCCGCCAGACTCAAGGAGCGGTCGTCAGCCGTAAATGCATCGAGCACCGACAAGGCACGCTCGACAGCGATGACCCCACCTTCCTCTCGCGCTTCGATGTCCAAGGCTTCTCTTGCCATAAGCGTTTCACTCTGCGTAACGCCATTTCTCACTATGAAATATCGCAGAAATATGCTTCTGTCAAAGCTTGTTGTCGCGCAAGAATGTGTCTCGATGCGACGCGCGTTTGTTCATCAAGTTTTTGCGGGCCTTAAGGCTGCGTCGCAGGTCGACCAGGGGAAAGGTCACGAAATGGGAGAAGAATGTGCTGGGAAATCAGCCTGATGAAGCTGCGCCGAAGAAGGCGGCGCAATCAGCCCAGGAACGGCCTGTGCTTGTCACGGGTTCTGCTCTTGCGGGGGAAGCTGTCGCCGCCCTCGAAGCGCATGGCCTTCAGACTTACTATTGCCCCCCCTATGCTTCGTCAGACGACATTGCGAAGCTCGCGGCCGATCTTCAGATCGAAGGGCTGATTGTCCGGCAGGGCCAAGTGAACGAGACCGTCATTGCGGCCTCACCACGTCTCAAGGTCATCGCCAAGCATGGCACTGGCGTCGACAACATCGACCTCGATGCCGCCGCACGATGCGGTATACCGGTTCTTCGAGCGCTCGGCGCCAATGCTCGTTCAGTGGCGGAGCATACGATAGCGCTGATCATTGCCCTGATGAAAGATATCGTGCCCCTGGATCGCGCGGTCAAAGGCGGCGAATGGCCCAAGGCAAGCTACGTCGGACGCGATCTTGGCGGAGCAAAGCTGGGGCTCGTGGGCTTCGGCGCCATTGGGCAAGAAGTCGCAAATCTCGCACGGGGCCTCGGCATGTCAGTCGCGGTATTCGACCCGTACACGATCGAACTGCCGCGCGAGGTCACTCGCGAAACCGACCTCGATACGCTTCTTGCGACATCGGATATTGTCAGCCTGCATTGTCCCCTGACAAAGGAAACACGTCACCTCATCAATGCAGAACGCCTCGGGCAGATGAAACCGACATCCTTCGTTGTGAACACGGCCCGTGGAGGCATCATCGACGAAGCGGCGCTGGTTGAAGCCTTGCGTACCGGCACCATCGCTGGAGCCGGCCTCGACAGCTTCGCCGAAGAGCCACCGCCGAAGGATAGCCCGCTTTGGTCGCTGCCGAACATCATCGTGACCCCGCACACGGGCGGAGCGGCGAGAGGCGCCATGCGAGCCATGGCCGAGACGGCCGCACGCCACATCATCAGCGTCCTCCATGGCAACGGCCCCGATCTCAGGAGCGTCGCGAACCCGACTTTCCAGGCCGCAGCATCCTCTGCGCATTAGCCACGCCGATGTGACGCGGTTCGATCGCCCAAACACCCGTCACTTCCATACGCAATCAACATCGTGAAAAGGGACCACCTAAAGTGACTATCGGATTCAGAGTTCTGCCCCGCCAGCGAAAGGTCGATGCCGAGGTCGTGCATAAATTTCGGGAATTGCCCGTCGCCAACGTGAGCGATGTGATGTCGCGTATGACGGCTGCCGGCTCACGTCTGCGACCGCTCCATGCAGGTGGTGTTCTCGCAGGCCCGGCGCTGACCGTGAAAACCCGCCCGGGCGATAACCTCATGGTGCATAAGGCACTCCAGATCGCGGAGCCCGGTGACGTCATTTTCGTTGACGCCGGAGGCGACCTGACTAACGCCATCATCGGCGAACTCATGCTCGCCCATGCCGAGAAGATCGGGCTCGCGGGAATTGTAATCAACGGCGCGGTGCGCGACTATGGCTACATCCGCTCTCACCAATTTCCCGTTTTTGCCGCGGGCGTGACGCATCGTGGCCCCTACAAGGATGGTCCGGGCGAAATCAACGTTCCGATCGCCGTTGACGGAATGGTCGTCGAACCTGGCGACCTGATTCTTGGCGACGACGATGGTCTGCTCTGCATTCCCTTCGGCGACACCGCGACGACCTACGCCGACGCCAAGGCGAAGCAGGCGGCCGAGGCGAAGATCATGGCGGCGACCCAGGAAGGCAACGTCTCGAAGCCTTGGGTCGACGAAGCCTTGAAGCGATTGGGATGTGAAGGGGTCTAAGTCTGGGACGTTTGAGCGACCGGCTGCCCCAGCCGGTCGCTTTTGTGTGGCGATCCCAATCTGTGAAGCTCGATCGTCATGGCGCTGAGCCTCAGCAGGAAGATAAGGAGACTCGTAGCCGCACTGTCTTTGCCGCGTGCCGCTACATGCGAAGGTCTCTTAACGGGCCAAACTGAGCCGTTGGGCGCGGCCTTATGTAGGTCAGCTTACCCCATGACTGCGGAAGTTCGGCGTTCGGCTGCCTCGCACCAAGACCTGACCCTGGCACAAAATTTCATGGAAGAGCGCTCATCGAATTTCACGATTAAGCGGCAAAGTCCAAGCTGCCCAGATCGCGAAATGTCACCTGACGCGAACTACCCCGGTGTCCACTTAGCCAGGGAAAGATCATCTCCCGAGCTCAATCAGGATGCGCTTTCCTGGGGCCCTGCCTGCAATCCCGCGGCAAGCGCCATCCGCACCAACTCAGGCAGGCTATGTGCCCCCAGGCGCTCCATGATCCGGGCGCGATGCGCCTCCACTGTGCGCGGGCTGATGCCGAGATCCCGGGCAATGGTCTTGTTGGTGCCGCCCGCCAGAAGCCCATCCAGCACCTCCCGCTCCCGGACAGACAACAGGGCAACCTGGGCTCGCATGTGCTCAGCAGTCTGATCCAGCTCCGCCACATCCCGGATTGAAGCCAATGCGGACGCAACCGCCTCTAGGAGCTGCTCCGGCCGGCAGGAGGTCTCCAGAAAGTCTACCGCTCCCGCTTTCATCGCCTCGACCCCGACTGCGACAATGCCGTGCGCCTCTCCTAGGACAACAACCGGCAGGCCCGCCCGGCGTGCTTTCAACTCCTTCGGGATCGTCAGTCCGCCGGCCTCGGGGGTTCGGGTGTTGAGCAGCACGCAGCCAGCGACGAGGACCGGTGCCACTTCCAGGAAGGCCTGCGCCGAGGCAAACGCCTTCACCTGATAGCCCGCCTCCTGCAACCGCAGCGACAGTTCTCGCCGTGAAGCCTCGTTACCATCCACGACGTACACCATGGACCCGTCATGCTGCGTTACGTCCCGAGCAATGCCACCGATCCGCTGGATGGCCCCATGCTCGTCCAAAATGGGGAACACGGTGGCGTGGATGTAGCGCATGCTCCCGTCCGTCCTCACGATCCGATACTCATGAGTGATGGTCTCGCCTTGCAGGACGCCTCGAAAGACCTGGGTGGTGCGCTCGCGGTCGTCTGGATGGACGGATTCCTCCCATTGGATCCGGCTCCTGATGGTTTCTAGCGGCCGTCCCCAGACCCGCTCATAGGCGGGGCTGACATACTCGAAACCGCGGGTGTTGGCGTCTACGACCCAAAGCACGTCGGTTGCATGCTCGGCAAACTGCCGGAACAGTTGCTCACTGTTTCGCAGCGCGGTCTCGGCGCGCGCCCGCAGGACCGATGTCCAGGTACGCTCAGCCACTTCCTGCACCAGCGCTACTTCGTCTTCCCGCCAGTGGCGTGGCTCTCTCTGATGGACGTAGAAGAATGCGACAAACCGGCCATCTCGGACGAGCGGGGCTATGATGGTGGCACGCTTGCCGGTCCGGAGGAATTCACCGGCGATAGGCTCCTCCGCCGTGAGCGGATCTGCCAGAATGTCATCGATGCGGACCGTGCGCCCCGCGTTCAGCTCACTCTTGATTAGCGTACCAAAGTCGCTGCTACGGTATTCACCGGCACAGCTCGGGATAGCGGCATCCGTCCAGTCGCGCTCGACCACGAGCGTCTCGCCGTTTTCGCTGACCATCCCATACCCGGCGCGGCTCGCCCGCAGATGCCGGCCCAGCATCTCGGCAGCTGTGGTCATGACGTCTCGCGCCTCGGCAATCACACGCAACCGTGTGCTGAGATCCACCAGGAAGCGGAGGCGCTGCTCGGTGAGCACCCGCTCGGTGGTCTCCTGCAGGATAATGAGCACGCCACCGATTGTGCCGGTCTCGGTCACGACGGGGCTGAACGAGGCCGTCCACCACGTCTGCTCGGGATAGCCTTTGCGCTGCACGATATCGACGGGCACGTCTTGAAGATAGGTCGCCTCGCCCCGAAGCGCCTGCTTGATTGTCGGACCGACCACGTCCCAGATCTCGGCCCAGGCCTGTCGCAGCGGTTGTCCGAGCGCCTCCGGGCGAATGCCGCGGAGAGGCAGGCTGGCGTCATTGTAGAAGGTGATCAGCTCCGGTCCCCAGACCAGATATGTGGGGAACTTAGAGCGAAGCATGTTGCCGAGGGTGACCCGGAGGGAGGACGGCCAAGCCTCATGCGGCCCGAGTGGGGACGTAGACCAATCATAGGTCTGAATCCGGGCACTTATCGTGCCGCCCCGTGCGAAAAACTGCGTCGTGTTCAAGCTGCCGAACCTCCCCAAGCGCAGTTGAGACCAACAGCGGAATGTTGGCCAGATTGCGCCGCATTACTTTTCTGAGGGATCGTTGCTTAACGGTGAGCAGAGGACCACCCGCTGCAGCTGGTGACGCCGCTGTTGGATGTTATTCCTATAAAAGGAAGGTAAATCTTTGTATTCCGGTTAGTCCGTCGCATCGAGCTAGAGGCGAGCGCGGCAGCTGGTGGGAAGGAGGAGCCTTATGACTCTCGTGGTGCTATCGCACATGGGCGTACGCTGATTCGAGAGGCGCGCGGCTTCACAACACACCCCACGCTTATTTCTCTCAACTCAGGCGCCAATCATCTTTCGCCTGCTGTTACCCAAGTGGGAAAAGTGGGGGAAAATAAACGCAAATGATTGCGATAAGCGATTGATTTTGTTGGCGACCCCGGCAGGGCTCGAACCTGCGACCTACTGCTTAGAAGGCAGTTGCTCTATCCAGCTGAGCTACGGGGCCGCGCGCGAGGCGGCTGGACGTCAGTGGGTCCAGCGGTCGACGCGGTTGAACTTGAAATTGTCCGAATAGGCCATGAGGCGGCGCTTCACGTCGTGCGGCTCCTCGACCCGGTAGGCGATGCCCTCCCGCTGGGCGTAGGCGATGGCTTCTTCCTTGGTATCGAACCAGAGCCGCAGTTGCTGACGGGTGTCGCCCGAGCTCGTCCATCCCATAAGGGGCTCGATCTCTCGCGGCCGATCCTGGTCGAAAACCAGGAGCCACTGCTTCGTCCGGGCAAGGCCGGACTGCGTTGCGGACTTGGCGGGCTTATAAATCCGTGCGGACATCGGGTTCAGGAACTCTTTCGAACGTTCGGCCGGTGAGGATGGTCGGGGCGGCAGGATTTGAACCCGCGACCCTCTGCTCCCAAAGCAGATGCGCTACCAGACTGCGC
>JAFAAP010000022.1 GCA_023426505.1 Pseudomonadota bacterium | reverse complement strand
GTCATTCTTTGTCGAGCGAGAGGTCGGGCGCTTCCGGGTTCTTCATGCCGACCACATGGTAGCCGGCATCCACGTGGAGGATCTCGCCGGTCATGCCGCGGGCCATGTCTGAGACGAGATAGGCGGCGGTGTCGCCGACTTCCTCGGTCGTGACCGTGCGGCGGAGCGGCGAGTTGTACTCGTTCCACTTCAGGATGTAACGGAAATCGCCGATGCCCGAGGCGGCAAGGGTCTTGATCGGACCTGCCGAGATGGCATTGACGCGGATGTTCTTGGGGCCGAGATCCGCCGCGAGGTAACGCACGGAGGCCTCGAGCGCCGCCTTGGCCACGCCCATCACGTTGTAGTGCGGCATCCACTTCTCAGCGCCGTAATAGGTCAGCGTCAGAAGCGAACCGCCGTCGTTCATCAGCTTCTCGGCCCGCTGGGCGATGGCCGTGAAGGAATAGCAGGAGATGAGGAGCGACTTGGTGAAGTTGCCCTCGGAGGTCTCCACGTAGCGGCCGGTCAGCTCGTCCTTGTCCGAGAACGCGATGCAGTGGACTACGAAGTCGAGGGAGCCCCAGAGGTTCCGCACCTCGTCGAAGACCGCGTCGATGCTGGCGCCGTCCGTGACGTCGCAATGGCCGACCACCACGCCGCCGAGCTCCTTCGCCAGGGGCTCGACCCGCTTTTTAAGGGCCTCGCCCTGGTACGTGAAGGCCAGCTCGGCCCCGTGCTTGCGGGCCGCCTGCGCGATGCCCCAGGCGATCGAGCGGTTGTTCGCCACACCCATGATCAAGCCGCGCTTTCCGGACAGGATGCCGGGCGCCGTTGTCTCCGCCATGATTCACCTAAATCGTCGCTGGACACGTCAGAAAGAGGGGCTTCTTTAGCCGACCCGGCGACGGGGGGGAAGACCTCTCGGACGTGCCTTAGTGAATCATCCTCGCATGAGGGGATTTTATTCCGCCTTGGCCGAGCGGCGCTTGCGCGCGTAGGCGAGCAGATCCTCGTCCACCACCTCGGGCAGCCTGATCTCGACCGTGACGAGCAGGTCGCCCGGCCCGGTCTTGCCAGGCAGGCCCTTGCCGCGCAGCCGGAAGGTGCGGCCGGAATTGGTCATGGGCGGGATGTTCATCTCGACCGCGCCGGTGAGCGTCGGCACCCGGATGGTGCCGCCCAGCACCGCCTCCTCGATCTCGATCGGCAGGCGCTGCCGCAGGTTCGACCCTTCGGGCGTGAACCTGTCGTGGGGCGCGATCTTGATGGTGAGCAGCGCGTCACCCGGATCGATGCCGGGAGCCCCCGCGCCCAAGCCCCGCAGGCGGATCACCTGGCCGTCGGAGACGCCCTTGGGGATCACCACGTCCACGTCCCGGCCCGTGGGCAGGCGCAGGCGCTTCTTGGCCTCGCCCGCCACCTCCTCGAGGGTGACCGTGAGGGTCGCGTTCACGTCCTCGCCCTTCTGGCTCCGGGGCCGGGCGCGGCTCTGCTTCGCGCCCTCCCCGGCCGACCGGAAGGCCTCGCCGAAGATCTGCGAGAAGAAGTCCTCGCCCGGATCCGCGCCGGCGCCAGCGCCCCGGCTGCTGCGGCGCCCGCCGAACGGGCCGCCCGCATTGAACCCGAAGCCGAAATCCTGCGCGCCGCCACCGCCGCGGCCGCCGCCGAAGCCCTCGAACCCCTGAAAGCGCGGTTTGCCCTCCGCGTCGATCTCGCCGCGATCGAACTGGCCGCGCTTCGTCGCGTCGCCGAGGATCTCGTAGGCCGAGTTCACCTCCGCGAACTTGTCCTTGGCCTTCGGGTCGTTGGCGTTGCGGTCCGGATGGTAGGCCTTGGCGAGCTTGCGGAAGGCCTTCTTGATCTCCGCTTCGTCAGCAGTGCGGGAGACGCCGAGAACGTCGTAGGGGTTGCGCATCGTGGGTTGATCCATGAGCCGTCAGATTGGGCTGGCAGCCCTGTGGGCTGACGACCATATGGGAAAAGTGTTGCGTGTTTGCAACGCCAATTCTGCCGTACCGCCGCGTTTCCCATCTCCTCGGGAGAGGTGAGCATGGGGCTGCTAGACCTTGGCCTCCGCCTTCACCGGCTTGACCTCCTGGATCGCCCAGGCGCCGCCGGAGGGGCGGCAGGCGGTGCCCTGGAGGGCCGAGGGCGTGGCTCCGGTCAGATGGGCCGAGAAGCTGCGGCAGATCTGGTCGTCTTTCACGAAGGGGGCGCTGGAGGGCGTGAAGGTGCCCTTGCGGTGCGAGCCCGGATTGTCCCAGGAGACCTGGGTGCCCGGGCCCTGCGGATCGAGCGCGACGGCGAGCGCCGCCCTGGCCCGGCGCCAGTCCTCCTCGTCGAGCTCGGACGAGAGCAGAATAGGCGCCTTCGGGGCGATCGAGCCCGTCGCCACGGGCTCGGGGTCCCGCTCGTCCAGTCCGGCGATGCCGAACGAGAAGCTGCAGGCGCCGGCCGACAGGGCGATCATCCCGGCCGCTACCACTTTCATGGCTTCGCTCGCGAAGGCGACTGATCTATAACGGCGCGCAGCGGCCCAGTTCACGCGTCGAGTCTCCCGGAACACAAAAGTCACATCTCAGGATAGAACCTTGAATCAGTTAAGAACCGGTGACTTCACCGAATCCGACGAGCCTTTCGCCCTCTTCCGCTCCTGGATGGAGGAGGCGACGGCCTCGGAACCCAACGACCCGAACGCCATCGCGCTCGCGACCGTGGACGAGACCGGCCTGCCGAACGTGCGCATGGTGCTGCTCAAGGGCTTCGACGAGGCCGGGTTCGTGTTCTACACCAACACCGAGTCCAACAAGGGCCGCGAGCTTCTCGGCCAGCGCAAGGCCGCCTTCGTGATGCACTGGAAGAGCCTGCGCCGGCAGGTCCGGGTGCGGGGCGACGTCTCCATCGTGAGCGACGCCGAGGCCGACGCCTATTTCCAGAGCCGCCCGCGCGACAGCCGCATCGGCGCCTGGGCGAGCCAGCAGTCGCGCCCGCTGGAGAGCCGCTTCGCCCTCGAGAAGGCGGTCGCCCTCAACACGGCGAAATACGCCGTCGGCGAGGTGCCGCGCCCGCCCTACTGGACGGGTTTCCGCATCGCGCCGGTCTATATCGAGTTCTGGCAGGACAAGCCCTTCCGCCTGCACGACCGCGTCGCCTTCACCCGCGAGGGCGAGGGCTGGCTGAAGAACCGGCTGTATCCGTAGGCTGCATGCCGGCTCTCCTCCCCCTTGCGGGGAGGAGCTGGAGGTGGGGGTGGTGCGACCGGGTGAGAGCTCCGTCCAGAAAAGCACTGTCACTCCGGCGAGCCTCTGACTTTCATGCACAACGCTCCGGGTTTGCGACCCCCACCCTTGGTCCCTCCCCGCAAGGGGGAGGGAAAGGGCGCTTTACCCTGAAAAGCCGCAACCCCTCACCCGGACCTGCGGTCCGACCTCTCCCCACGGGAGGGGTGGGCGACCCGCCCCGCCCCACATTCGAACTGTTCCGATGTAGGCGCCGGGGCGTTCCCTTGGGTCCCTTTTGTGGGTATGGGTTCTGGCTGGCGGCGGGGCGCTCCCGCCGCCGAAAGCTTGCCAGCCGCGTCAACGGTCGCACATCAGGGTTCCCATGGCCTCATCGTCGAACACCTCCCGCCGCATCATGCTGCTCACCGGCGCCAGCCGGGGGATCGGGCATGCCACGGTCAAGCGCTTCTCGGCCGCCGGCTGGCGGGTCATCACCTGCTCGCGCCACGCCTTCCCGGAGAACTGCCCGTGGGAGATGGGGCCGGAGGACCACCTCCAGGTCGACCTCGCCGACGCCGAGGACACCCGCCGCGCCATCGCGGACGTGAAGGAGCGCCTCGCCGCCGAGGGCGGCGTCCTGCACGCGCTCGTGAACAACGCGGGCATCTCGCCGAAGGGACAGGGCGGCTCGCGCCTGAACGCCATCGACACCCGCTACGAGGACTGGGTCCACGTGTTCCAGGTGAACTTCTTCGCCTCGATCATGCTGGCCCGCGGCCTCCAGGACGAGCTGACCCGGGCCAAGGGCTCGGTCGTCAACGTCACCTCCATCGCGGGCTCGCGCGTCCACCCCTTCGCGGGCGCGGCCTACGCCACCTCGAAGGCAGCGCTGGCATCGCTGACCCGCGAGATGGCCGCCGATTTCGGCCCGCTGGGCGTGCGCGTCAACGCGATCTCGCCCGGCGAGATCGACACCTCGATCCTGTCGCCGGGCACCGAGAAGATCGTCGAGCAGCTCCCCATGCGCCGGCTTGGCACCCCCGACGAGGTCGCCAAGGCGATCTACTTCCTGTGCACGGACGCCAGCTCCTACGTGACCGGCGCGGAGCTGCACATCAACGGCGGGCAGCACGTTTAAGGACAACCCAGGACGGCGCGGACGAGCGGGTCCATTCCCAGAATCGGCCGATCGCGGTATCCTAGATGTCTGGAGAGCGACCATGGTCGAGCCCGAGCCGCGTTCCGCCATCATGTGGGATACCCTGGAGCTGTCAGCCGAGCCCCTGCGCGGCCGCAGCGGCATCCTGGTCGTTGCGTGCGTGAAGGTGAAAGAGCCGGACCGAAACGGGGCCGACGCGTATCGCATCAACTTCGAGATCAACCGGCGTCACGGCCTCGTGTCCAACGACACCGAGGTCATGGTGCCGGCCGCCGGACCGGATGGCCCGCTCTGGCGATATTCCGGGCGGCGCGACATCGTCGTGGCCATCAAGGACCGCTTCCTCACGACGCAGCTCTACGCGCACATGGCGGGCCAGCTGGGCTGGACGTCCAACCCAAGCGTCGAGCCGGTCCATGCGCCTTTGGACCCATGAGCCGATCGGCCCCATCGTTCGGGAGGTGTTCCATGACCCAGCACATGTTCAAGGTCGGCCAGGTCGTCAGGGCGAGCGGACACTCCCGCAACCTTCCGGCCGGCTCCTTCCGCATCCTGCGCCTCCTGCCACTCACCGCAGGCGGCGTCCCGCTGTACTGCGTCAAGAGCGAGGGAGAGGCGGTCGAGCGGGTGGTCGAGCAGCACGAGATCGAGGCCGGGCAGCGGTGAGGTTTCGGCCGTTGGACGGCTAGCGCGGCGGCGCTCACCCGGCGAGGTCGATGCCTCGATCGTGTCACCGGGCACCGAGAAGATCGTCGAGCGGCTCTCCATGCGGCGACTGGGAGCGCCGGACGAGGTCGAAGGCGATCTACTTCCTGTGCACGAACGCCAGCTCCTACGTGATCGGTGCGAGCTGCACATCAACGACGGACAGCATGTTTAACCATTGCCTGCTACGTTGCGGTATGGAATTAGATCGCCGATAAACCGCCGTCAGAGCAGCAGCCGTTGCCGACACTGTCGATTGTTTCGTCCTGCAGTCTCCGAACAATAATCGAGCTCCTGTGCACTTCGCAGTATGAACAACAACGATCTCGTTAATCTTCTTGGATGGCCTGTCATCCTGGATGCCTCTTCTGGTATACGTCGAGAAAAAAGCACCCGAGCAGATCATCGCTGAATGCATTCCTAATTTTCGCCGGCACTTTCGGCGGCATTTGCCTGATGGCACTGTTCATCGTTGTTGCCGCCGTGGCATATTTCGCCGGAACGCTCGATCCTAAGGCGCCCCCAGGCCTCAGCCGAGGCCTCGCTCCAGTCCTTGGACTGCTCGTTATCGTCCCCGCATGGTCGTTCGCGCGAGGACTCATTTCACGAGCGCCCAACACGGCAGGTGGAAAAGTGCATCATGTGGCATCTACCGCGAGGGCACAGCAAACGGCTCCAGACCGCCTTGCAGTTCTTGAACGCGTTATCAATGACTATGGCCAATTCCTGGAAAGCTCCCCGGTGACCGTGGAGATCATGGATGAGGATTGTCTGCCTCATAGCAAAGACACGATCCTGACAGCTCTGTACGCTGTGCTCTCATCCCCGAGCGTGGATGCCGAGGACCGCTTTGCGTCGGTGGGCGGCGCTTTGACTCTCGCCAACTTTCAGAAGGGAGTCGGCCGCCATGCGCTTCATCCCTTCGGTCTCGACATCTCGCGGTTCGACAGGTCTGCCATGAGCACGGAAAACTTGGCGAAGCTCGTCACCAGCAATCCAGCCGGCAAGGAGCGATATGAAAGCCTTCGCCCATTGGTGGAGGCGGATCGCGAACGGATCAGTAAGCTGATCCAGGAAGCCGATCTTGCCCGTCAGAGCGCTATGGTCCGGGAGCCGCATCGGTCCTGAACCAGGTTCCCAGAGAACCAGTCAGTGCACCCGAGAACCTAGCCAAAGGTGAACGGGCCACCTGGAGGATGAAGGCGGCCTGGTCCATTTAGTCTTTCACGCCGCCTCCGCCGGCCATGGTCCCACGTAGCGCGACTGCGGCCGGATGATCCGTCCCGTCTTCACCTGCTCGACCGCGTGCGCGACCCATCCTCCCGTGCGGCCGGCGCCGAAGAGCGGGGTGAAGCCTTCGCGGGGGATGCCGAGGGCCTCCAGCAGCAGGGCGGTGTAGAACTCCACGTTGGTGTCGAGGCGGCGGCCGGGCTTGCGGCGCTCCAGCACCGTGAGCGCGGCCTTCTCGACCGCTTCCGCGAAGGCGATGCGGTTCTCGCGACCTTTAAGCTTTCCGGCCGCGACTTTGAGCACGTCGGCGCGCGGGTCGCGCACCCGATAGATGCGGTGGCCGAAGCCCATGAGGCGTTCGCCGCGGGCAATCGCGTCGTCGAGCCAGCTTTGCGCGTTCTCCGTCGTGCCGATGGCGTCGAGCATGTCGAGCACCGGGCCGGGGGCGCCGCCGTGGAGCGGGCCTTTGAGGGCACAGAGACCCGCCACCACGGAGGAGAGAATCCCGGCCTCGGTCGAGGCGACGACGCGGGCCGTGAAGGTGGAGGCGTTGAGGCCGTGGTCGAGAACGGTCACGAGATAGGTGTCGAGCCCCGCAGCCTCGCCTGCATCGGGCTCCTTCCCGCGCAGCATGCGCAACAGGTCGGCCGCATGGCCGGCGGACGGCTCGGGCGCGACGGCGGGAAGCCCCCTCGCCCCGCGCACGGCCATGGCGGCCGCCACCGCCGCGCCGCCGACGCCGAGCGCCGCCGGGTCCTCGTCGGCATCCGGCAGGGCGGAGAGCAGCAGGCGCATGCCCTCCACGGGGGTGAGGCCGCCAAGCTGCGGGCCGAGCCCCGCAAGATAGCCGAAGGCCCGCACCCGGGCGGCACCGAACCGGGCGCGCAGATCCTCGGACGATCCCGGCACCAGGCCGTCCCACAGGATCGCGACAGCCTCCTCGTAGCTCACCCGGCCGGCGAGCTCTTCCAGGTCGTGGCCGCGGATGATCAGGCGGCCCGCCTCCCCGTCCACGTGGCTTAAAGCGGTTTCGGCCGCGACGACGTCATCAAGTCCGATCTTCATGGGATGATCTCCTTTGTTGGAAATCACCATCCCGCCGGGATTGCCTTACGGTCAATCTTGAATCAACATATCAACATATGAGCGTCCCGTCCCTTGAACTCACCTCGGCGGAATCCGCCTCCGGCCGGCTCGGCATCAGCCGGGCGAGCCTCTACGCCTATGTGAGCCGGGGGCTGATCCGCTCCTTCGCGTCGCCGCACGATCCGCGCCAGCGGCTCTATGCGCTCGATGACGTGGAGGCCCTGGCGGAGCGCAAGGCCCGGTTCCGCCGCCCGACGGCGGCGGCCGCGACCGCCCTCGACTGGGGCCTGCCGGTGCTGGAGACCAGCATCACCCAGATCAAGGACGGGCGCCTGTTCTACCGGGAGCGCGACGCGGTGGAGCTCGCCCGCGCCGCCACCCTGGAGGAGACGGCCCTGCTCCTGATCGGCGGGCTCGACGAGGGGGCATTCCGGCTCCCGTCCCGGCCGCAGGAGGCGCTGTCGGGTCCGGCCTTCGGGTCGCATGCCTTCGTGGCCCAGGCGGTCCGCCTCCTCTCGGCGCCGGCTCCCAAGGAGGCGCGCTCCGCCGAGGTGGCGGCGATCCTCAGGCTCGTCGCGGCGGCCGGCAGCGGGGCCGATCCCGGCACCGTCCCGATCCACCGGCATCTCGCGTCATGCTGGAAGGCCCCGCGGGCCGAGGACGCGATCCGGCGCGCCCTCGTGCTCTGCGCCGATCACGAGCTCAGCTCCTCGGCCTTCGCGGTGCGGGTCACGGCCTCGACCGGGGCCTCGCTGCGCAACGCGGTGATCGCCGGGCTCGTCGCTTTGAGCGGCCCCTATCACGGCGGCATGACCGAGCGCGCCCGGGCCTTCCTCGAGGATCCCGGCCCCCCGCCCGGTTTCGCCTTCCGGCACCGGCTCTATCCCGAGGGCGATCCGCGGGCGCGGACCCTGCTGGAGGACGTGCCGCTCCTGGCCTCCGACGCCACCACCCTGAAGGCCGTCGAGGCCGCTACGGGGGAGAAGCCCAGCATCGACGTGGCCCTCGTCATGGTCGAGCGGGCCTATGGGCTCCCGGCCGGCGCGGCCTTCTCGCTCTTCGCCATCGCCCGCACGGCCGGGTGGCTCGCCCATGCGGTCGAGCAGCGCGGCCAGGCCACGCTCATCCGCCCGCGGGCCCGCTATGTCCTGGCCCAGGAGGCGCCCACCCCATGACGAGCGACCGTCTCTATCCGACCCGCCCCATCCTGGCGTCCTCCGTGGCCGTGTTCCGGGACGGGCGTGTCCTTCTGGCGGCGCGCGGTAAGGCGCCCTGGGAGGGCGTCTTCTCCCTGCCGGGCGGCGTGGTGGAAATCGGCGAAACCCTGGGCGAGGCCGCCTTGAGGGAACTTGAGGAGGAGGTCGGGGTTAAGGCCAAGCTGATCGGCCTGGTGGCTCCCGTCGAAGTGATTGAACGGGAGGCGGATGGCCGTGTAAAGCATCATCTCGTCATCGCCGCCCACGCCGCCCGCTGGGTCTCAGGCGAGCCACAGACAGGGCCGGAAGCAAAGGACATCCGTTGGGTCACGGAACGCGACATCGTCGGCCTGCCCATGACGCCGGGGCTTGCCGGGATCCTCGAGCAGGCCTTCCGGCTCGCCGCACGGGACCCCGCCGCATGACCCGCGCGGCGACGGCTTTCCTCGCCGCCACGGCCCTCCTGGCCTCCTTCCAGCCGCTTGCGGCTCAAGGGTTCTTCGAGCGCCTCTTCGGCCCGCCCGCGGGCCAGCCAGGCATGCAGCCGCAGCCCCAGCCGCAGTACCGCCCCCAGCCGCAGTACCGGCCTCAGCCTCAGCCTCAGCCGCAACCGCGGCAGCAATCCCAGCCTCAGCGGTCCCAGCCGCAGCAGCGCTCGTCCTCGCAGCCGCAGCCCCAACAGCCCCAGCAGCAGGCGGAGCCCGCCCCGGCGGCCGAGCCGCCGCCCGCCCCTTACGAGAAGGAGCTCCTGCGGCTCGCCGAGATCATGGGGTCGCTCGCCCTCCTGCGGCCCCTCTGCGCCGCTTCTGACGCGAACGAGTGGAGCCGGCGCATGCAGATGCTCATGGAGGCGGAGGGCACCACGCCCGGACGCAAGGAGCGTCTCGCGGGCGCCTACAACAAGGGTTACCAGGCCTTCGCCCTCACCTACCGCGCCTGCACCGCTTCCGCACAGGAAGCCTCCAACCGGTACATCCGGGAAGGCGAGTTGCTCGCCCGCAACATCGCCGGCCGTTATGGCGGCTGAGCCTGTGGATTATCCACATCCTTCGCGCGTTTTCCTCTCGCGTTAACCTCCTTGCAAGGTGATGCTGGCCCTAGGGCAGCGCTCGCACTAAGTTCGAATCAACCGAACCTCGCGCTGCCCCTCAAAGGGGCAAGGATCATGAACGACAACGACGTCCCTCTCACCGATCTGCCGGAACTGAGCGCCATCAAGCAGGCGGCTCTGAGCTACGTGACCGACGCTTTCGCGGAGGCCGAGCTCGACGGGCTGGATGCGGACTGCATGGCGCAGGCGGCCCTGTTCGCCGCCTTCCAGGAGCTCGTCGCCACCTATGGCGAAGAGGCCGTGGCGGACTACGCCGCCGGCCTGCCGGACAAGATCCGCACGGGCGCGTTCTCGATGGCGATGTCGCTGAAGCACTAGGATATCCGCCAGACCATCTCCGCTCGAGCCCTCCCCGGGCGCCTGTTGCCCGGGGCAAAGCTCCTGTTACCGCCGGGTCCGGCAGGCGCTGCGATCAGGTCCGATTGATCGATACGCCTCCATCGACAAGAAGCGCAGTGCCGGTCGTGAAGGTCGAGGCATCCGACGCGAGATAGAGGGCCGATCGCGCGATCTCCTCGGGCCGTGCCAGGCGCTTCAATGCATGAAGCCCCTCGACGAAGGCCAGGGACTCCGCGGTGCCGTTGGCCCTGGGGCCGCTCGGCGTATCCGTGCCGCCCGGCAGGAGCGCATTGACCCGGATCCCCCGAGGCCCAAATTCCGCAGCCAGCGACTGCACCAGCCCAATCATTCCCGCCTTGCTGGCCGCATAGGCACTCATCCCGGGCATTCCGGCCGTATAGCCCACGAAAGTGGACGTGAAGATCAGGGACCCGCCGCCGCAGCCGAGCATGGCGGGAATCTGATATTTCGCTCCCAGGAAGGCGCTGGTCAGATTGATTTCGATCGTGTCGCGCCAGCCGGCAAGCGAGATGTCAGGCGTTGGTCCCATCTCTCCGACGGAGCCCGCATTGTTGAAGGCGACGTGAAGCCCCCCAAAGTGGCCCAATGCCAGTTCGACCAGAGCCTTCGCGAAACCTTCGTCCTTCACGTCCCCTGCAAGGGCGACAGCCCGCCCGCCGGATTCGGCGATTTCGGCGACGAGTTCATCGAGCTCCGCCTGGCGCCTGGCCGCGACCACCAGCCTGGATCCTTCGCTGGCGAACAATCTCGATGCCGCATAGCCGATGCCCGAACTCGCACCGGTCACGATGGCGACTTTGTCTGCCAAAGCATTCATGACAAGAACCCTTTCCATGTAGCGCCAGGACACTCGGCGCTCGGGCTCTTGATCTCAGAGTGAATGCCTGGGTACGACCCGATAGCTGTCGCAACATTCGAAGCGACAGAAGCATCGCAAGCCAAGGGTTCGAGTGGCCGGGTCCTACGCCCGCAGCGTCTCCTCGAACCGCACCGTCTCGCCCAGCGACGGCGCTTCCAGCGCGCCGTCCCACATGACCACGTTGCCGCGCACCACCGTGCCGATGGGCCAGCCGGTAACCTGCTTCCCGTCGTAGGGCGTCCAGCCGCATTTCGAGGCGATCCAGCCGTTGGTGATCGTCTCGACGCGCTTGAGGTCGACGATGGTGAAGTCGGCGTCGTAGCCGACCGCGATGCGCCCTTTGCGGGCGATCCCGAACAGGCGCTTGGGGCCGGCGCTGGTGAGGTCCACGAACCGCTCCAGGGTCAGGCGCATGGAGTTCACGTGATCGAGCATGATCGGCACGAGGGTCTGGACGCCGGTCATGCCCGAAGGCGTGTTCGGGTATGTCTTGTCCTTCTCCTCGCGGGTGTGCGGCGCGTGGTCGGAGCCGAGCACGTCGGCGACGCCCTCGTCCAGGCCCTGCCAGATGGCGTGGCGATGGACCTCGTCGCGCACGGGCGGGTTCATCTGCACGTAGGTGCCGAGCCGCTCGTAGGCCTCCGGGGCCACGAGGGTGAGGTGGTGCGGCGTGACCTCGACGGAGACGAGATCCTTGTAGTCCTTCAGGAGCGCCATCTCCTCGGCGGTGGTGACGTGAAGGACGTGGATGCGCGCCCCCGTCTCGCGGGAGATGCGCACGAGGCGCTGGGTGCAGGCGAGCGCGACCTCGGCCGAGCGCCAGACCGGATGAGAGCTCGGATCGCCCTCGACCCGCAGCCCCTTCCGCTCGCGCAGCATCGCCTCGTCCTCGGAATGGAAGGCGGCGCGGCGGCGGGTCTGGCGCAGGATGCGTGCCACGCCCTCGTCGTCCTCCACCAGCAGCGAGCCGGTGGACGAGCCCATGAAGACCTTGATGCCGGCAGCCCCCGGCAGGCGCTCCAGCTCCGGGATGTCGGCGATGTTCTCGTGCGTGCCGCCGACCCAGAAGGCGAAGTCGCAATGCATGCGGTGATGCCCGCGCCGCACCTTGTCGGCGAGCGCTTCGGCGCTCGTGGTCTGCGGATCGGTGTTGGGCATCTCGAACACGGCCGTCACGCCGCCCATGACGGCGGCGCGGGAGCCCGATTCCAGGTCCTCCTTGTGGTCGAGGCCCGGCTCGCGGAAATGCACCTGCGTGTCGATGACGCCCGGCAGGATGTGCAGGCCGCGGCAGTTGATCACACGGGCCGCGGAGGCCTGGGAGAGGTCGCCGATGCGCGCGATGGTGCCGGCCCGGATGCCGACGTCGCGCTCCACGCGTCCGTCCTGGTTCACGACGATGCCGCCTTTGAGGATCAGGTCGTAGGTCTCGGGCATGATGAACTCGTCCCTTGAGGCTGGTGCCGGATGGGCATATGTCGTGCTCTCAGTCAGAGCAACTGGAGCAGGACATGCCGTCAGCGCATTTGGCCGACCGGGGCGTGGTAAGAGTTTCCGGCGAGGACGCCAAGACTTTTCTCGACGGCCTCGTCACCTGCGATCTCGACCGGGTCTCGCCGCAAGCCGCACGGCTCGGCGCCCTACTCACCCCGCAGGGCAAGATCCTGTTCGACTTCATCGTGTTCGAGGCGCCGTCCGAGATCGAAGGCGGCTATTATCTCGACGTGCTGAAGGTCCATGCGCCCGAGCTTGCGAAACGCCTCGGCTTCTACAAGCTTCGCGCCAAGGCGACGATCCAGGACCTTTCCGACACGCTGGCGGTGGTGGCCGGCTGGGACGATCCGAAGCCCGCCGACGAGGCCGGGCTCGTGGCGGACGACCCGCGCCTGCGCGAGCTCGGCTGGCGGGCGATCGTGGCTGCCGAGGACGCGGCCGAATTCGCGTCCGTGCCGGCGGAGCAGTACCACGCCCGCCGTATCGCCCTCGGCGTGCCGGAAGGCGGCCGGGACTTCCTGTTCGGGGACGCCTTCCCGCACGAGGCCCTCATGGACCAGCTCCAGGGCGTCGACTTCGACAAGGGCTGCTATGTGGGCCAGGAGGTGGTGTCGCGGATGCAGCACCGGGGCACCGCGCGCACGCGCATCGTGCCGGCGGTCTACGAGGGCGGGTTCGCGGCTGAAACCGGGGTCGAGGTGAAGGCGGGCGAGAAGAGCCTCGGCAGGACCGGCACCGGCGCGGAGGGCCGAGGCCTCGTCATGATCCGCCTCGACCGGGCCGCGGACGCCCTCGCGGCGGGTGAGACGATTCGCGCCGGGGGAATTCCGATCCGGCTGGAACGCCCCGATTGGATCGGCTTCGCATTTCCGGGTGAGGAAGCTCCCGACAGCAGCAAGGTCGGCTAGCTTGAACGCTTGCCGGCCACCGCGGAAGGAACGCAACGGATGCCTTTGCGTTGTTCTCCGTTAGGCCTTTAATCCGCGCAAAAATCGCGGGAGCCCAACCCGCTTTTGGGGACCTTTAATGGATGTTGTATCAGCGTATCGCCCGCCGCCCATGACCGGAGACCTCTATCAGCTCCTCATTGCGTCGATCACCGACTACGCGATTTACATGCTTGACCCGTCCGGCATCATCACGAGCTGGAACCCGGGAGCGGAGCGTTTCAAGGGCTATAGGGACACGGAAATCCTCGGCAGCCATTTTTCCAGGTTCTACACGCCGGAGGACCGTGCGACGGACCTGCCGCGGCGGGCGCTCGAAACGGCCAGGACGGCCGGCAGGTTCGAAGGCGAAGGCTGGCGCGTCCGCAAGGACGGCACCCGCTTCTGGGCCCAGGCGATCATCGATCCGATCTGGAGCAAGGACGGACAGCTTCTCGGCTTCGCCAAGATCACCCGGGACGTGACCGACAAGCGCAACGCCCAGCTCGCCCTCCAGGAGAGCGAGGAGCGCTTCCGGCGGCTCGTTCAGGGCGTCACGGACTACGCGATCTACATGCTGGATCCGAAGGGCCATGTGACGAACTGGAACATGGGCGCGCAGCAAATCAAGGGCTACCTGGCCGACGAGATCGTCGGGGAGCACTTCTCGCGTTTCTACACGCCCGAGGACCGCGTGACGGGTCTGCCGCAGCGGGCGCTCGAGACCG
The DNA here is from genome assembly GCA_023426505.1 of Pseudomonadota bacterium. GTDB lineage: Bacteria > Pseudomonadota > Alphaproteobacteria > Rhizobiales > Beijerinckiaceae > Microvirga. Next base: position 2,268 of record JAFAAP010000022.1, on the reverse strand, counting down.
CCCGGACCAAGGGCAAGTTCGAGGCGGAGGGTTGGCGCCTCCGCAAGGACGGCACACGCTTCTGGGCCAGCGTCGTCATCGACCCGATCTACGACGACGAGCAGAACCTGATCGGCTTCGCCAAGATCACCCGGGACATCACCGAGAAGAAGAACGCCCAGGAGGCTCTGGCGCAGGCCCAGGCGGCCCTGTTCCAGTCGCAGAAGATGGAGGCGGTGGGCCAGCTCACCAGCGGCATCGCCCACGACTTCAACAACCTGCTCACGATCATCGTCAACAATCTCGACCTCCTGACCCGCAGCGCACGCGAGCCGCGCGACGTGCGCCTCATCGAGAGCGCCCACCGGGCCGCCGAGCGGGGCGCGAAGCTCACGCAGCAGCTGCTCGCCTTTTCGCGCCGGCAGCCGCTCCAGCCCAGCCTGATCAATCCGAACACGCTGATCAGGGAGTTCGAGCCTGTTCTCAGACGGGCCTGCGGCGAGACGACCCAGATCCGTCTCTCGCTGGCGCCGGACCTCAACTCAACCCAGATCGACGGACCGCAATTCGAGGCGGCCCTGCTCAACCTCGTGGTCAATGCCCGCGACGCCATGCCCGCGGGCGGCGTGCTGTCGATCACGTCGAAGAACGTCATGCTCTCAGAGATGGACTGCTCCGGGCGCGGCCTCGAGCCGGGGGCCTACGTCTCGGTCCAGGTGACCGACACGGGAGAGGGAATGCACCCGGAGACCGCGGCCCGCGCCTTCGAGCCCTTCTACACCACGAAGGAAGTCGGCAAGGGGACGGGCCTCGGGCTGAGCCAGGTCTACGGCTTCGTCACCCAGTCCGGCGGACATGTCCAGATCGACAGCAAGCCCGGCGACGGCACGACCATCACCATGCTGCTGCCGGCCCAGGACAACGAAGAGGAGTCGGAGGACGTGGCTCAGTCGGAGGAGAACATCCGGGAGACCCGTGGGACCGTGCTGATCGTGGAGGACGAGCCGGAGGTCCTCGAGATCGCCCAGGAGATCTTCGACAGCCTGGGCTACGAAGTCCTCTCGGCGACCGACGCCGTTTCGGCCCTCGACATGCTCAAGAGCGAGACCCGCATCGACATCCTGTTCTCGGACGTGGTCATGCCCCGCGGCATGAACGGGATCGAGCTCGCCAAGGAAACCAACCGGCTGCGCCCTGAGGTCAAGATCCTGCTGGCCTCCGGCTATCCGGCCTCGACGCTTCCCTTCAAGGAACTGCCGGAAGGGTCCGCCTTCATCAGCAAGCCCTATCGCTGGACGGAACTCGCCGACAAGCTCCGCAGCCTCCGGATCGGCTGAGCCGTCGCGGACCCATCGCTTCGGGTGATGCGGACGGCATCCATTTTTGATTGGCCAAGCGGGTGCGCGGGCGGCTAATCCTCTGAGGCCTTCTGCCGGGAGCCCGCCATGTACCAGCCGCCCCATTTCCGCGAGGATCGTCTCGAGGTCCAGCACGGGCTGATCCGGGCGCGTCCGCTCGGCATGCTCGTGACGAGCGGGAGCACCGGTCTCGTGGCCAATCCCCTGCCCTTCGTGCTCGACGCCGCCTCCCGGCTCGGGACCCTGAAGGCCCATCTGTCGCGGGCCAACGGCCAGTGGCGCGACGTCGATCCCGATCAGGAGGTGCTGGCCATCTTCCAGGACGTCGATGCCTACGTCACCCCGTCCTGGTACGAGACCAAGCGCGAGACCGGCAAGGTGGTGCCGACCTGGAACTATGCAGTGGTGCAGGCCTATGGCCGCATGACGGTCATCGAGGATCCGGACTGGCTGCGGCGCCAGATCGGCGAGCTGACGGCCGCCCACGAGGCCTCCCGGCCCGAGCCCTGGGCCGTGGACGATGCTCCCGCGCCGTTCATCGCGGCGCAGATCAAGGGCATCGTCGGCATCGAGATCGAGATCACCCGGATCGAGGGCAAGTGGAAGGTGAGCCAGAACCGGCCCGAAGCCGATCGCCTCGGCGTCGCGGCGGGGCTCCGGTCCGCCGAGGACGATGCGGCGCGGCGGATGGCCGAGATGGTGGACGCGAAGGGGGCGCTGTCGGAAGGCTGAGGGTTCACGTAGGGAGCGCAACGGAGCCCTCCTCCCCCTTGCGGGGAGGGTGGCGCGAAGCGCCGGGTGGGGGTCGTAGGGTCGGAGTGCTGCGCTTGCAGGTGAAAAGCTGGGCAGAGTGTCAGCGCATACCTTGATGAAGCTTTCACCCGGTCGTCCCACCCCCACCTCCAACTCCTCCCCGCAAGGGGGAGGAGGG
>JAFAAP010000204.1 GCA_023426505.1 Pseudomonadota bacterium | reverse complement strand
CGCCGCGCGGGATCCGGCCGCCGAGGCGCTGGAACTTCTGCGGGTCGCGCAGGAACTCGACGACCTCCTGGAGGTCCTCCTTGGCCTCGTCGATGCCGGCCACGTCCTCGAAGGTCACGCGGCCATGCGCCTCGGTCAGCAGCTTGGCCTTCGACTTGCCCATCGACATCAGGCCACCACCACCCTGCTGGCCCATGGCTCGGCGGGACAGCCAGACCACAAGGCCGATCATCAGGGCGAAGGGCAGCAGCGTTAGCAGCAAGCTGCCAAGCAGACTCGGACGTGGCGGCGGCTCGGCCTTGATAACAACGCCCTTCTGCTGGAGCTGCGCGACCAGGTCGGCGCCTTGCGGAACGTAGGTCGTGACACGGCCGCCCGCGGGGCGCTCCGCGACGACCTCCTGCCCCTGGATGGTGACGGAGCGGATCTCGCCCTGGTCGACCGCCGTGACGAACGCCGAGTACGGGAGTTCGGTGGACGGAGGCGACGCCGCGCCCTGGAAGTAGACCAGGGAGATCAGGATCATGACCGCAGCGGCAAACGCGACGTTGCGGAAGTCGGGTGCGGGCTTTGGACTGTTCATTCCCTTGCTTTCTGAACGATGCTCGACTGGTGGTGGCTGCTGGACATGGTTTGCTTCGTCATCACCGTCAGCGCCAGATGCGGTCTGGCACCGGATGCGGTCGGTCGAGGTGATCCCGCAGGAGTGTCATGTTGCGCAGGTTCGAGCGGTAGAACACGTCTCCGACCCAGCCCACCACGGGAACTGCGCTGATGACGAAGTCGACGCCGACATTCCCGATCATGAGCAGGAGCGTCCCGGTCGGTACGCCGAGACGCCGCGCCTCCCAGATAAGGTAGGCGGACATGCCCTTCGACGTCAGCGTGCCGATCCCGGGAACGAGGTTCAGGAGGGCATCGGCGCCGAAGCGCACGTTGGTTCCCGGCACGCGGATCGCGCTGTCGAGGAAGCGCGCCAGAAGGTCGAGCCGCGCGCGGGTCTCCGCTTCCCGGGGCGAGGCAGCGGGAAAGGGTGAAGCGTAAGGGGTGTATGATGAGTAAGACGTCACAGTCGTCTCCCAGATGCGGAGCGCGACTCAAGGCACTCCTCAGGTGAGAGAGTCCGACATCACAGCCTGGGAAAGGCTGCCAGAGGGGCCCGGACCCCGTAAGCGAAACGTGGGGGTCGACAGTCCTGAGTTCAAGGTCCGGGCTGGATCCAGCGTTCGCGACCCCGCAATGCTCCGCAAATGTCCAGTTCGCCGAAAAGTCGTCCTGCGTCCGGATTAAAGTTCGGTCGAGCCTCGTACACCCCACATGAAGGACGCCAAGCGCATGGATGTCGTTGGACCACTCGGTCCTTCGCGAAATCACGCGAGTCCCCTGACACGCGACCAAGGCCGGGCCGAGAACCCGGTGCAGGCCCCGACGCGCTTTGACCGGGCGAAGACGGCGCACTGGAGAACCGACCCGCGCGCCCACGCCGCGATCGGAACGGGCAACGACGGCCCCTTCGAGCAAGCCGCGATCCCGTTCGCACACGGGCTTCGGCGATCCCCACAGGAGGACTTTCAATGAACACCCCCTATGCCTGGCGTACCGCCACCGCCCACCCCAGCGGCGCCGTCTTCGACGAGGACCTGCGCCAGCACATGCTGCGGGTCTACAACTACATGGGCCTCGGCCTTGCGGTGACGGGGCTCGTGGCCCTCTTCGTCGCCTCGACGCCCGCGCTCTACGTGCCGATCTTCCAGACCCCGCTCAAATGGGTCGTGATGCTGGCGCCGCTCGCATTCATTTTCCTCCTGTCGTTCCGCATGCAGACGGTATCGGCGGCAAAGGCCCAAGTACTGTTCTGGGCCTTCTGCGTCGTGATGGGGCTGTCGCTCGCCTCCGTGTTCCTCGTCTTCACCGGAACCAGCATCGCCCGCACGTTCTTCATCACCGCCACCATGTTCGGGGCGACCAGCCTTTACGGCTACACGACCAAGCGCGACCTGTCGAAGTTCGGCTCGTTCCTGGTCATGGGCCTGATCGGCGTGATCATCGCCTCGCTGGTCAACCTGTTCATCGGCTCCAGCGCCCTGCAGTTCGCGATCTCGATCATTGGGGTGCTCGTGTTCACAGGCCTGACCGCATACGACACGCAGTCGATCAAGGAGCAGTATGCGGAAGCGCACGGCCACGAGACGAACACCAAGATGGCCGTGTTCGGCGCCCTCTCGCTCTACCTGAACTTCATCAACCTGTTCCAGCTCCTCCTCAGCCTCACGGGCGAGCGCGAGTAGGTATCGGATCGGCACCAATTCTAGGATAGCCCCATGAATGTGAATTCTTTTGACCGAGGCTTTGGCCGACGCGTCCTCGCCGTGACCCTAGCCGGTGTCATGGCAGTGGCGCTTGCGGGTGTGGCCGAAGCCCGTCCCGGCGGCAAGGGCAGCTTCGGTTCACGCGGCTCCCGCACGTTTGAGGCACCGCCCGCCACGCGGACCGCGCCGTCGACCGCGCAGCCGATGCAGCGCTCGCAGACGACACCCAGCCAGGCCCAGGCGGGGCCGAGTGCCGCCGCCGCGCAGGCGGCACAGCCCGCCAGGAGCCGGTTCGGCGGCGGTTTCTTCGCCGGCCTGCTCGGCGCAGGGCTGCTGGGCGCCCTGTTCGGTGCCGGACTCTTTGGGGGACTTGGCTCCCTGGCCTCGATCCTCGGCTTCGTGCTGCAACTGGCGCTGATCGGCGGCCTCGTCTACCTGACGGTCCAGTTCTTCCGCCGTCGCCAGCAGCCGGCCATGGCAGGCGCAGGTGCGAACGGACCGATGCAGCGGTCAGCCGTCGGCGGCCTCGCGCCCCCGAATGGAGCCGTTCATGCCGGCGCTGGAGCGTCCGCCTTGGGCGGCGCGGCAACAGCCGCCGCCTCGGCGCATCGGCAAACGGGGACGGTCGAGATCGGGCCGGACGACTACGCCGCCTTCGAGCGGTCGCTGCACGAGATCCAGACGGCCTACGGCCGCGAGGACGTGGCCGCCCTGTGGAGCCTGGCTACGCCCGAGGTGGCCGGATACTTCCAGGAGGAGCTGAACGAGAATGCCCGCAAGGGCGTGCTCAACACGATCTCCGGCGTGCGGCTCGTGCAGGGTGACCTGGCCGAGGCCTGGCGCGAGGGTACGACCGACTACGCCACGGTTGCGATGCGCTACGAGCTCACCGAGCAGATGGTGGACCGCGCCACCCGGCAGCCGACGCCAAGCGATGCGGGCAAGCCGGAGGAGGTCACGGAGGTCTGGACCTTCCGCCGCGAGGGCGGCGGGGACTGGAAGCTGTCGGCGATCCAGCAGGTTGCCTGATCCCCGAACGATGCAGATGTACGGAAGAGCCCGCCGCGTGCGGGCCTTTCCACGAAACGGCTCCGAAGGCGACAGGATCGTTGCTCTGGCATCATGCGCATGATGCCGCTGCCCGCCGAGGCAGCAGGCCCTGCTCACTCTAGGTTTTTTACTCCGTCAACTAGCTCTCCAACACATTACCAAAGTTTAATTAGAGCATTCATCCGTTATTCACTGGTCTCCGGCAAGTATATGTTCAGGCAAACAATTCATCTCTTGTCTGTATAACAAAACGATACCTGCTTGTGGAGAAAATAATGAAAAACGTAGTGTCGGGTGCATTCGCGATTTCCATGGCCGCCGTGACGTTCGGTTCCGTGGCGCCTGCCGCCAGTGCAGCCCCCCTGCCGTTCGCGAATTCCTTCTCGACAGGCGGGAGCCTGCAACAGGTGCAGTACCGTCGTGACCATCAGGACAGGTTCGAGCGCCGCCGGGTCGAGCGTTCCCGTTTCGAGCGGCGTGGCGGCTGGGGCTACTACAACGGACACCGGGGATACAGGGAATACCGCCGCGGCTATCGCCAGTACAATGGATGGTGGTTCCCGCCGGCAGCCTTCGTGGCGGGCGCGATCATCGGGGGAGCGATCGCCAACCAACCCGCCGTCGCGGCTCCGCCCGTCTATGCCCCGGTTCGCCTGAGCGCCGCGCACGTGAACTGGTGCGCGAACCGCTGGAAGTCGTATCGCGTGTCCGACAACAGCTTCCAACCCCTGAGCGGGCCGCGGCAGGCCTGCGTGTCCCCCTACGGCGGCTAACCGTGCCGTTAGATCGAAGAGGTGGGCTGTCGATCCGCAGGCATGGTCGAGCCGAGGATCGACGGCTCACCGACGGGCCCTCCTGCGCAGCGAAGGCTACCCGGAGAAGCGGCGTTGGGTGACGCTAAGCCGCCTCCGGAGTGTCAGGCCGATGCCCCTCGGCAACGATCTCCAGCATGTCGTCCGGCAGCGGTCGTTGCGGCTTCAACGCCTCCTCCACGGGGACGTCAGCCAAGTCTCGTACTCCTCCGGAGTGGTGAGGATCACGGGCATCGCCTTGGGGTGAATGGGAGCAACGACGCTGTTCGGCTCCGATGTGAGGAACGAGTAGAGGAGGTGCTCCCCTTCCGCCGGCTCGGTTTTGGTTCCTCTGACGCCCTTCCAGGGACGCCAGATGCCGGCGAAGGCCGCAAGCGGTCGTTCCTTGTTCAGCGCGAACCACATCGGGGTCTTGCGAGGCTTCGTGTCAGCGTATTCCGAGAATGAGGTGAGGGGCACGAGGCAGCGGTACTGGGGCTTGAGCCATGCCCGTCAGAAGGGGGACGAGACGTTGCGGACGTTCGTGACCGGGTGGTTGCCGACCTTCGGCGGCGGCGGGAAGCCCCAGCGCATTTGCAGCAGCTCCCGTTCGCCATCCCGCATCCTGATCACCGGGGCCATCTGGTCCGGGAAAATCCCGGGAAGGGGAGGCACGTTGCCGGCATTGTCGCGATCGACGGCGAATGCGCGGCGCATCGCTTCCTGGGTGGTGTAGACGCTGTAGAGGTTGCACACGTGGGATCCCTCGGATCGGCTGTCGCGGGCCAGCCTAGCCGCGGCAGGCTGGAAAATCCAACGGTCGAGTTCGGCAGGAAGGCTTGCCGGATTCCCGGAAACCCGAGCCTCGGTTTCGCGAGCGTGCTCTTGCCGGAAATGCGCCGGATCGCCTCGAGATCGACATAGGGAGCGTGCCGGCAAGGATACGTTCCGGACCGGACCATGTCGCGGCACATGGACGGAGCCCTCCCTCAGGGATTCCCTGTTTCTCGCCAATCACAGGTCCGCTTTGACATCGACACGAAGGTTCTCCCGCTCCCGGCGGGACCGGATCTGGTGCGTGCCGACCTCATGCCCCCTCACGAGGAGCCGGTCCTGCCGCCGGATCAGGTCGAACCGACGTGTTGCCCCGGCAAGCAGATCCTCGGAGCCATGCACCGCGATCACCTTGATCTCGAAGGCGACGAGGCTCTCAAAGCCATCCGGAGCATCGGCGTCCCGTCGTCCCGCGCCCCCACGAAGCACCGGCTCGATGAGGCTTCGAAACGACCCGATGTCGACGAGTTGTCCTGCCTTCAACGGACCTTGCCGGGTCTTCAGGTGCGAGCAGCCTTCCGGCAGTTCGGTCACCGGGCAGCTCCAGCGCCCCTCGGCCGTCGCGACGCTCGCGATGAGGCTCTCGATGTAGATCGCCTCGGCGCTCATGTTGCTGATCAGGCACCGGGCCTCGAGTCCGGCCCCGGCGCCGCGGTTGATCAGGATGTTGGACCGCTTCTGCCGGCGGTAGCTGCTGACGAACACCTGCAGGTAGGCGATCCAGACAAGCAGCATCGCGATGTTCGCCAGCGCGCTGATAACTTGGTGGTTGGTCTCAATCCAGTTCCACATGACCGTCCGCTCGCGGTTGGATCGATGGCCATCCCGCTCCGCCGGAAGTGCTGACAATGGTGCCCGTCACTGTGAGGGCAAATCGAGGCCATGTTCCGGAGCGCCGTGGACGAGTTGCGTCGCCGGCGAGTGGACGAGCGCGAGATAGCGCTCGAACTGCACGAGGACGTCCGTGATGATCTGGTCGTGCTCCAGGCCCATGATGTCGTAGCCGCGGCTGCCGCTGGAGAAGTAGGTGCGGGCCTCGTGGCGGTATTCCGGCTTGCCGGCATCGAGCAGGAAGGTAGGCATGGGTTGGGCGGTGCGGCTGACGCCGTAGATGAAGTCACGCACGCCCTCGGCCGGCGAGCGCAGGGCGATGGCGCCGCCTTCCTCCTCGATCACGGAAGAGGAGCGGCCGCGCGCGCTCAACTCCCGCGCGACCTGCTCGAGCGCCGGCCGCACCCGGGTGGCGATGAACCGATCCACCTCGGCCGCGGTCGGGGCATGGAGGATGAGCGCGAGACGGCGCTGCCAGGTCAGCCCGGCGGCAGGCTGGGCGGCGGGAATGGCTGTCCTGCCGGCCTGGGCCTCCTGCTGGGCGAGGTCGGCGCGCATGCCGGCCAGCAGCGACCAGACGAGCGCCAGCATGACGAGGATGAAGGGCAGGGCGCTGGCCACGGTCGCCGATTGCAGCGCGCCGAGACCGCCGGCGAGGAGCAGGCTCGCCGCGACGACACCCTCGAGGACGCACCAGAAGACGCGCTGGCCCGTGGTGGTCCGGGTCTCGCCGCCGGCCGCGATGGAGTCGACGACCAGCGAGCCGGAATCCGCCGACGTGATGAAGAAGATTCCGACCAGGAGCACGGCCAGCGTGGAGGTGAGGCCCGTGAAGGGCAGGTACTCGAAGAACTTGAACAGGCCGACCGAGACGTCGTCGGCGATGGCGGCACCCAGCGCACCTTGGGCCGGGCCGGTGTCCACGGACATCGCGGTGTTGCCGAACACGGTCATCCAGAAGAAGGTGAAGCCGGCCGGGATGAACAGCACGGCGGTGACGAACTCGCGCACAGTGCGGCCGCGCGAGATGCGGGCGATGAACATGCCGACGAACGGCGACCAGGAAATCCACCAGGCCCAGTAGAACAGCGTCCAGGAGTCGATCCAGGGCGTCGGCTCGTAGGCATAGATGTTGAAGGTGCGCAGCAGCAGCGTGTCGAGATAGAGGCCCAGGTTCTGCACGAAGTCGCGCAAGAGCTCCGCCGTCGGTCCGACCACCAGGACGAACACCATCAGCAGGATTGCCACGACCAGGTTGGCTTCGGAGAGGATGCGTACGCCCCTTTCGACGCCGCTGACCACCGAGGCCGTTGCCATGGCCATGATGACCGCGATCAGGGGGAGCTGGACTTGAGGGCCGATGGGAATGCCAAGGAGGTAGTTGAGGCCGGCGTTGATCTGGGACACGCCCACGCCAAGCGAGGTGGCGATGCCGAACATGGTGCCGACGATGGCGAAGATGTCGACGGCATGACCGATGGGGCCGTTGATGCGCTCCTTGAGGAGCGGGTAGAGGCCGGAACGGATGGTGAGGGGCAGGTTGTAGCGGTAGCCGAAGTAAGCGAGCGACAGGCCCACGACCGCATAGATGGCCCAGGCATGGATGCCCCAGTGGAAGAAGGTGACCGTCATGGCCTCGCGCATCGCCGCGATCGAGCGCGGCTGGGCCGTCGGCGGCGTCATGAAGTGGGTCATCGGCTCGCCCACGGCGTAGAACATGAGGCCGATGCCCATGCCGGCGGCGAACAGCATGGCGATCCAGGAGGAATACCTGAAGTCGGGCGTGGACTCGTCGGGGCCGAGCTTCAGCCGGCCGTAGCGGCCCATGCAGAGGAGCAGCACGGTGGCGAGGAAGATGCCGACGGCGAGGAGATAGAGCCAGCCGAAGGCCTTGAGAATGGCGGCCTGCAAGTCCTTGAAGACCTCTCCGGCGCGGTCCGGCAGGAGGATCCCGACGGCGAGGAAGAGGCCGATGACGGCGATGGCGCCGTAGAAGACCGGCGGGTTGATGATGAAGCGCTTGAACATGCGGCCTCTTGGATGCTCCGTCGTGAGATGCCGCTGACGGCAGGGTCCGGCATTCGGCAGCGGTGATCCCGTCCGTCGGCATGTGACTTGGGTTCCGGCGCCCTTACTCCTTCGCGACCCTCCAGACCGTGTTCGACAGGTCGTCGGCAACGATCAGGGCTCCGCGCGGATCCACCGTCACACCAACCGGTCTGCCTCGCGTGTTGCCGTCGTCGACCAGGAATCCGGACACGAAGTCGATCGGGTCGCCGGCGGGTTTCCCGTCGCGGAACGGCACGAAGATCACCTTGTAGCCGACCGGCACGCTCCGGTTCCAACTGCCGTGCATACCCACGAACACCCCGTCAGCGAACTCCGCCCCCATGGCCGGGGTCGAGAACGCCACGCCGAGCGCCGCCACGTGCGATCCCAGGCTGTAGTCCGGGCGGATCGCCGCGGCCACCCTCTCCGGATCCTGCGGCTGCGCGCGCGGATCGACGTTCTGGCCCCAGTAGCTGTAGGGCCAGCCGTAGAAGGCGCCCCCGCCCACCGACGTCAGGTAGTCGGGCACGAGGTTGGGGCCGATCTCGTCCCGTTCGTTCACCACCGCCCAGAGCTGGCCCGTTCCCGGCTGGATGGTCAGGGCCGTGGGATTGCGCAGGCCTGTGGCGTAGGGTCTGTGCATTCCCGTCTGGACGTCGATCTGCCAGACCATCGCCCGGTCCTCCTCGGCGTCCATCCCGCGCTCGGTGATGTTGCTGTTGGAGCCGATGCCGACGTAGAGGAAGCGCCCGTCGGCGCTGGCAGCCATCGCCTTCGTCCAGTGGTGGTTGATCACCGCGGGCAGGTCCGTGACCTTCGTCGGGGGGCCGCTCGCCTGAGTCTGGCCGTCGCGATAGTCGAAGCGCACCAGCGCGTCCTGGTTGGCGACGTAGATGGCGCCGTTGACCAGCGCGAGGCCGTAGGGCGCGTTGAGCTTGTCGGCGAAGACGCCCTGCATCTCGTAGGTGCCGTCGCCGTTGCCGTCGCGCAGCAGCGTCAGCCGGTCGCCACCCTTCACCGAGCTCTTGCCGAGGCTCTTGATGAAGCCCGCGATCAGGTCCTTGGGGCGCAGCGATGGCGCGTAGCCGCCCGATCCTTCCGCAACCAGGATGTCGCCGTTGGGCAGGACCAAGGTCTGGCGCGGGATCCTGAGGTCCGTGGCGATGGGTTGGATCCTGTAGCCCTGCGGCACCTTCGGGAGGTCGGTTCCCCAATTGGCAGGCCTGGGGATCTTCATGGAGGGCAACAGGCCGCGCTGCGGTTCGGGCAGGTCCGGGTTGGAGCCGTACTGCACCGGACCGGGTTCGCCATTGCAGGCGGCGAGGGCGATGCCCAAGGCACCGATCAGGACGAGCGGGCGGATCATGTCACCTCCCCGGTTCGAAACCCGGAGTAGCCGATCCAGGCAGCGACGAAGGCCAACAGGGTCGAGAGCACCGACAGGTAGAGTCCCTCTGGCATGGTCGCCCAGGCGTCCTTCGCGTGGACGAGCGCGTTGACGAAGCCTAGGACCCACATGGCCAGCAGCACGAGGAAGTAGGCAACCAGCAGCCCATTGTCGGCCGTTCCCCGGCGGAAGAGATTGACCAGCGCCCAGAGCAGGGCGAAGCCGCCGCCGACCAGCCCGCCGGCGATGAGCCAGGACGAGAAGTTCGCCCACTGAACGTGGAAGCTCGAGCGATAGGCGAGATCGCTGGCGAGCGCGCCGAGGAACAGGGGAAACGGGAAGGCGAGCAGGATGGCGTGAAGGGGATGGAGCAGCCTCAAGGGGCCCGGGCTGGATAGCGCAACCACAGCGTCTCCTTCCGTTCCCAGGCGCAAGGGCGTGACCTGCGCCCGGCACGACCGTCGGAAGGTCAATGCACCAGCGGTCAGTAGGTTGCGGAAGCGACCCTCAAGGACGGGACCTGAGGTGACAGCCTTTGCGTTTCCTGGCCATGGGCAAGGGCTGTCCATCCCGGCAAGAGGGAGGTGCTCATGAGACGGACGACATACTACGTGTTCCACTCGGAGACCGCTCCCGGGGTGCTTGGCATCACCGATAATCCGAACGGGACCGGCCTGCCCGCCGAGGACGGGCCGTGGATCCTGGAGCGACAGATTCCCCCGGGGGAACCGTGGACCCTGGACGTCCATCAGGCCGTGGTGGACTTCGGCATCCTGGAGAACGGCTTCTATCTCTCGGGTCCGATCGCCCGGCATGCCGCGTCCAGGCCCGTCATCGAAAGCGACCGCGTCGAGGGCACGGCGGTATTCAACACCGACGGCCACAGGATCGGCACGATCAAGCGGCTGCTGATCGAGAAGGTGAGCGGGCGCGTGGTCTACGTCGACGTGACCTTCGGGGGATTCCTGGGCGTCGGCGTCCACCACCACACCGTCCCCTGGGACAAGCTCACCTACGACACGGGGCTGCACGGGTACCGCACCGACATCACCGAGGAGCAGGTCCGGGGCGCGCCGGCCTTCTACGGCGATGACGGGGTCTGGCCCGACAGGAAGCACGAGCAGGAGTTGTGGGACTACTGGCGCGATTGGCCGAGAGGACCGATCTGAGCCAACCGCAAGCTCCCCGAGCGGCCCGGGTCTCGCTCGCCGGGAACCCGACGGGCCTGCACGGGTTCAGCCTGCGGCGCCCGGAACTCCCGTCGCCGTCGACGCCGATGACCGGTGGGTACGCTCAGTCCAGCAGCGGAGATTGCGCATGGCCAAGGCCCCCTCTCCAGGCAAATCGACCAGGACAACGAACGCCCTGAAGGCAAAGGGCGCGGCCAAGATGAAGGGCGCGGTCAACATCGTGGCAGAGCGCAAAAGCCGCCCCTTGCCTCGCCTCGAAACCCCGACCTTTCTGTCGCCGCAAGCCACTGACGAGATCGCAGCGGCACTGACCGCCCTCCTTGCGGACAGCTTCGCGCTTTACCTCAAGACCAAGAACTTCCATTGGCATGTCAGCGGGCCGCACTTCCGTGACTACCACCTGATGTTCGACGAACAGGCGGCCGAGATCTTCGCCATGACCGACCCGTTGGCGGAACGCGCGCGCAAGGTCGGCGGAACCACCCTGCGCTCGATCGGCCACATCGGACGCCTGCAACGCCTTCCCGACAACGACGCCGGCTATGTCGAGCCGGCCGACATGCTGGCCGAGCTGCTGGACGACAACAGGCAACTGGCCGCCTTCATGCGGCAGACGCACGACCTGTGCGACGATCATGACGACGTCGCGACCGAGAGCCTGCTCGAGGAGTTCATCGACGAGACAGAGCAACGCATCTGGTTCCTGTTCGAGGCCAGCCGCGGGATGCAGACCTCCGGACATTGAGCGTAAGCCCGGTTGGCTGAAGAACCCTATTCCGGGAGGGGGATCAAATCGGCTCCCCTGGTGGGCTCCGACGTTGGACCGCGGCCGAGGGCTGTGACTCGCTCAAGGGCGATGGCACTCTTCAAAAGTCCCGCTGGATCCGCAGGCGGGCCTCCATGGCGTCGGCCGAGCCGACGAGACGGCCGGTCGCGGGGTCGTTGTCTGCCGACATCTCCTACAAGGTCGAGGACGCGGTGTTTGTCGACGACACCATGTTCATGCCCGGTTACGGCACGGCCCGCGCCGACTTCCCCGGCGGTGATGCCCACCAGCTGTACCGCTCGATTAGGCGCCCAACCGCGCTCCCGCCCGAGACGCGACTGTTCATGTGCCACGACTACAAGGCGCCGGGCCGCGACACCTATGCCTGGGAGACCACGGTCGCGGAGCAGCGCGAGAGGAACGTGCATGTGAAGGAGGGTGTCACTGAGGAGGGATTCGTCTCCATGCGAACCGCCCGTGACGCGAAGCTCTCTGCACCTCGGCTGCTGCTGCCCTCGATTCAGACCAATATCCGCGCCGGGAAATTCCCGCCGGCAGAAGCGAACGGCGTCCGCTACCTGATGATCCTAGTCAAGATGAAGGGCGGTGTCGAAGAGGTCGTGTGATCGGAGGAGCCCTGGCCTTGGAAATGGCTGGGCTCCTTCCACCCATCGAGATCAGCTCGGGAGGGAATGACCATGCCAAGCGCTCGGCAGGCGCACGGCGCTCAAGCAAGGTCACACAGTTCTGTGAGGTGGGACCCATCTGCGGAACCGCGGTCCTGATCGGACGTCTGTAGGAATGTCGCCTTGTATTCCTACTCAGAGGACTTTTCTCTATGCGTCCTG
>JAFAAP010000202.1 GCA_023426505.1 Pseudomonadota bacterium | reverse complement strand
CGCCGCGCGGGATCCGGCCGCCGAGGCGCTGGAACTTCTGCGGGTCGCGCAGGAACTCGACGACCTCCTGGAGGTCCTCCTTGGCCTCGTCGATGCCGGCCACGTCCTCGAAGGTCACGCGGCCATGTGCCTCGGTCAGCAGCTTGGCCTTCGACTTGCCGAAGCCCATGGCGCGGCCGGCGCCGTTCTGCATCTGCCGCGACAGGAACACCCAGGCGCCGATGAACAGGGCGATCGGCAGGATGTTCATGAGGACGGCGATGAACCACGGCGTGGAATCGGATTGCGGACGGGCGGTGATCTGGACGCCCTTCTGCTGCAGCTTCGACACCAGCATCGGGTCGTTCGGCGCATAGGTCGTGAAGCTTCGGCCGTCCGTATAGGTGCCGCTGATCTCCGGGCCGGAGATGACGACGTTCGAGATGCGCCCGGCATCCGCCTCGCTCAGGAGCTGGCTGTATGCAATGTCGCCGCCGCCGCTCCGATGGCCGGGGCTCTGGAACAGGGTCACGAGCGCCAGCACCAGGAGGAAGATGACAACCCACAAGGCGAAGTTGCGGAAATTTGAATTCATCGGATCAGATTCTGCCCCAGAGGGAGATTGAGCGCGAGGCCATCCCTCACGCGGCTAAACTCAATGTAGGCACACCGTTCACCCTTGCCAAGGGAATGAGGCGGGCATGGGGCGTCAGATTGGGGCATTTGACTAAGGAAATCCGTTAACGTCCCCGCCGGCGCGGCGGCTCCGGCCGGATCACGAGCCGCCGGGACCGGTCCAGCTGCACGAGCGCCCCCGCGATGGTGAGGCGAAGGACCTCCCTGTCCCGGGCGGCCTCCCGGAGGCGGCGGGTGCAGGCCTCCAGCCGGTGCAGGCGGCTGGAATCGAGGGACAATCCGATCCCGACGAGGGCCAGGGACAGCATGCGCAGGGCGATCTCGAACGGCTCGCGGACGAGGCGGCCCGCATCGAAGCCGAGCCCCTCCCCCTCCCTCTCGGCGCCTGCGAGCACCAGGGCGTCCGCGGCCTTGGAGTCGAGGGCCTCCTCGGCCCGGGCGGCCCGCTCCGCGAGGCGCGCGAGGCGCTCCGCCGTCAGGCCCTCCTCGGCGAGGGCCGGCATGAGCCGCCGCCAGCGGACCCGGGCGAAGAACTCGTTCCGGTTCGACGGATCGGTCACGAAGGCCCATCCCTCGCGCTCGCAAAGCCCCACGAGCGCCGATTTCGGACAGGTCAGGAGCGGGCGCGCATGGATGACGCCGTCCAGTTCCCTTTCGGCCCGCATGCCCGCGAGCCCCGCGAGGCCGGACCCGCGCGCCATGCGCATCAGGACCGTCTCGGCCTGGTCATCGAGGGTATGGGCCGTCACCAGGTGGGATGCCCCTTCGGTTCGGGCGAGCTCCACGAGAAGCCGGTAGCGCGCCTCACGGGCCGCCTCCTGCAGGCCGGTGGCGGGCTTCGCCCCCGTCCAGACGAGGGTCCGGTGCGCCAGACCCAAGGCGGCCGCCTCGCGCGCGACGAGGCACGCCTCGTCGGCTGATTCGGGACGCAGGCCGTGATCGACGGTGGCGATGACGAGGGGAGACCCGGGCCGAGCAGCGCGCCAGCGCGCCAGGAGATGCATCAGGGCCATCGAGTCGGGGCCGCCGGACACGGCCACCATGACGGCCGTGGCTTCCTCGAGAGACGAAAAAAGCCGGTCCAGCGTCTCGCCGGAATAGGAAGAGGATGACTGTGGAGGTAAGGTCACGCGTCGGCGGCGGCTCGCGAGCGGCCGCTCAAGCGCATTTGGCGCGCTTCTGCTCGCGCTCCAGCCCCTGTCGCACCTGGGCGGATGCCTGGGGATACTTCCGGTCGATTTCCGCATAGACGGCGCAGGCGCGGTCGCGGGCGCCCAGCCCGTTGAGGGAGACGCCGAGCTTCAGAAGCGCCTCGGGGGCCCGGGCGGCGTTGGGATGATCCGTCGTGACGTTCAGGAACTGCTCGGCCGCCTCGCGGTAGCGGCCGCGCTGGAGATAGGTCTCGCCGAGCCAGTAGGAGGCCTCCGGCACCAGCTTGTCGCGCGGGTTGGACTGGAGGAAACGGCGAAAGCCCATCTCGGCCTCGTCGTACTGACGCTGCGTGAGATAGGCATAGGCGGTCTCGTAATCGGAGCGAGGATCCCCGACGCTGGTGGCCGCCACGCTGGGAGCCGGGCGGGGAGCGACGGCGGCGGGCGCCTGCGGGATCGCGGCCGTGCGGCTCGCCGGGGCGAGTTCGAGCGGAGCGCCGCCGGCTCCCTCCTCGTCCTCGATCAGCTCGCCGATGCCGTCGATGGCGCCGCTGGGCACCGGCATCGGGCTTAAGGAATCGGCCGAAGCCAGGGGAGCCGAGGGAGCGGTGCTCCCGAGCGGGCGCGGGGCGCCGGGAGCATCCGGCGCGGCCGACGGGTCGAAGACATCGCTGCGCCGCTGGAGCTGCGGCGTGGCCGGAGGCTGCGGCTGCGCCGGGCGCGGCGTGGTCGTGGCGGGCGGCGGAGCCGCCTTGGACCCGGAGCCGCCGCGGCCCTCCTGGAAGCGGTACTCCACGTCCTCCTGGAACTTGCGGAGCTGCTCCTTGAGCTGGCGGTTCTCGAACTGAAGCTGCTCGATCTGCCCCGACATCTGCCGGAACTGGCTCTCGAGCCGGTTGATGCGCACGATGGCGTCGGCGGCATCCTGCGCGAAGGCGGGAGCGGCCAAGGCCGTGACGAAGGCGAGGCAAACAAAGAGACGACGAAACATCATGGATACCGCTGAGGCCCCTTAGGCGACCATGCCGATAACACATAAGCGCCGCCACGGCGATAATGTGGCGGCGCCAGACTGTCTCAACCGAGGTCCCGTGCCGGCCTTACGCTCCGGCACCTGCATTGAGCACCGTGACGGCGCGACGGTTCTGCGACCAGCAGGAGATGTCGTTGCAGACCGCCACCGGACGCTCCTTGCCGTAGGACACGGTGCGCAGGCGCGAGGCGCTGACGCCGCGCGACACGAGGTAGTCGCGGACGTTCTGGGCGCGGCGGGCGGAGAGCGAGAAGTTGTACTCGCGGGTGCCGCGCTCGTCCGCATGGCCTTCGATGATGAAGGTGTAGTTCGCGTAGCGGCTCAGCCACTGTGCCTGCTTGTCGAGGGTCGCCACGGCCGTCGGGGTGAGGTCCGTCTGGTCGGTCTCGAAGAAGACGCGGTCGCCCACGTTGACGACGAAGTCCTGGGCGCTGCCCGGGGTCGCCGGCCCGCCGGCCCCGAAGCCGCCGGCGCCGGCGGCGCCATCGGCCATACCATCCTTGTTGGACGAACACGCCGCCGCCCCGAGGGCGAGGACGATGGCGGCCGCGAATTTGACGGCGCGCAATGTCATCATTGGCAATACTCCTTACACATACGTCTGCCGAACGTTGTGTCTTTCTATACTGGGCGATGGTTAAGGGAGGGTTCCGTCAACCTTGATGGAGGGTTGAAGAACAAGGTGAATCGTCACCAAGTAGGAGAACTTGGTCTTAGGGTTAATCGGGAGTGAATGAGGCAAAGAGGTGGCGGCCAAGCTCGCTTCCGGAGCGGGATGGCGCTAGCTTGACATTGGGATGGCCGAAAGGCCGCCTCGCGCGTTAATAGGTCATGGACACCACAACCGCTCAACTCGCGTCCCTGGGCAGACACCGCCCCCACGGCTCCGGCGACTTCCGCCTCGAGCGCGCCTTCTCGCGCATCGCCGACAGCGACCTGCGCCTCGGCAACGCGGTCGCGCTCCTGCGCGATTCCAAGGAAAACTACCCGGCCTGGCTCCAGGCCATCTCGTCGGCCGAACGGGTCATCCACTTCGAGAACTTCATCATCGCCAACGACGATACGGGCCGGCTCTTCGCCGAGGCCCTGATCGAGCGCGCCCGGGCGGGCGTGACGGTGCGGGTGCTCTACGACTGGCTCGGATCGGCCTGGCGGGCGCTGCCGCCCTTCTGGCGGCGGCTGCGGCAGGCGGGCATCGAGGTGCGGGTCTTCAACCCGCCGCGCCTGACGAACCCGTTCTGGATCCGGCGAAACCACCGCAAGCTCATCACCGTGGACGGCCGGATCGGCTTCGTGTCCGGCCTGTGTATCTCCGACAGCTGGGACGGGAAGGAGGCCGAGCCGTGGCGGGACACCGGCCTTTCCCTCAAGGGCCCGGTCGTGGCCGATCTCGACATGGCCTTCGCCGAAAGCTGGGCCATCGCCGGCGCTCCCCTGCCGCGCGACGAGATCGCCGACGCGGCCCGGATCCCGACCGCCGGTGACGTCGCGGCCCGGGTGATCTCGGGCCAGCCGGGCATGTTCCGGGCCTACCGGCTCGACCAGTTCATCGCCGCCACCGCGCAGCGCAATCTCTGGCTGACGGACGCCTATTTCGTCGCCACCACCTCCTACGTGCAGGCCCTGGCGGAGGCGGCCCGCGACGGGGTGGACGTGCGGCTTCTCGTGCCCGGATCGAGCGACGTGCCGGCCCTGCAGCCGGTGGTCCGGGCGGGCTATCGCTCTCTCATCGAGGCCGGCATCCGGGTCTACGAGTGGAACGGGTCGATGCTCCACGCCAAGACCGCCGTCGCGGACGGGCGCTGGGCCCGGGTCGGCTCGACGAACCTCAACCTCGCCAGCTGGGCCACCAACTGGGAGCTCGACGTGGTGGTCGAGGACCCGACCTTCGGCGAGGCCATGGAGGCCATGTACCTGGAGGACCTCGCCAACGCGACCGAGATCGTTCCCGGCTGGCAGTCCCGCCGCCGGCAGGCCAAGAACATGCGCTCGCGGCGGACCCGGCGCCACAAGAGGGGCGGCGTGCGCCGGATCGCGGCAGGCGCCCTGGCGCTCAGCGGCAGCATCGGCAAGGCGGTCGGCTCCCGCTCGCTCACCGCGACGGAGGCCAGCAGCGTCGCCATCATCGGCTTCGCGCTCCTGGCGCTCGCCGTCCTCATCACGCTCTTTCCCGTCCTGGTCGTGTCGCCGATCGTCATCGGGCTGGCCTGGCTCGGAATGGCGCTCCTGATCCGCGCCTTCCGGCTCAAGCGCCGGGTCCGTCTGCGGCGGCGCAAGTTGGAGCTCAGGCGAAGACTGGCCCAGGCCAAGGAGAACAAGGTGTCTCCGGCCGAATAGGAGAAACCCTCTCCCAAACCTGGGCGTTGGAATATATGCCTTTACGCTGGGGCAGAAGGTGCCCCTTAAGGGAGAGGACCATGGCTACAGGCACTTCGCATCCCCGTGAATCCTTCGACCGCGCCCAGGCGATGAGCGCCCTCCTGGCCCAGAACTGGTGGGCGATCGCCCTGCGCGGCGTTTTCGCCATCCTGTTCGCCCTCGTGGCGTTCTTCTGGCCGGGGGCGACGCTCCTGTCCTTCGTGCTGTTCTTCTCGGCCTACATGCTGGTCGACGGCGTCTTCGCGATCGTGGCCGCCGTGAGGGCGGCCTCCAACCACCAGCGGTGGGGCCTCCTGGTGCTGGAGGGCATCGTCGACATCCTGGCCGGCATCGTGGCCTTCATCTGGCCGGGCCTGACGGTGGTGTTCTTCATCACCCTCATGGCCGTGTGGTCCCTGATCACCGGCGTCCTGATGGTCGTGGCGGCCTTCAAGCTCGATCCGGCCTACGGCCGCGGCTGGCTGATCTTCAGCGGCATCGTGTCGGTGCTGTTCGGCGTTGTGCTGCTCATCGCCCCGCTCGTCGGCGCCGTGGTGCTGACCTGGTGGCTCGGCGCCTACGCGCTGGTCTTCGGCATCACGCTCCTGGTCCTCGCCTTCAAGCTGAAGGGCCACAAGGACGAGGTGAGCACCGGCACGGCGGCCCCGCGCGGCGCCTGAGCCGCCGAAACGAAACGGGGCGCCCCGAGGCGCCCCGTCCGTTATTCCTCTGCTTTCCGCTACCGCGCCTCGCTCAGGAGCGGCGACCAGGTCGGGTCGGACGCGAAGGACGGAGTCGAGACGGGCTGCTCCACGCGGCCGGTGATGTCGACCATGTAGAGCTTGCCGCCGGCCTGCCCGCCGGGATCGCGGAAGAACAGGATGTACTGGCCGTTGGGCGCCCAGGTCGGGCTCTCGTTGTGGAAGCCCTCCGTCAGGATGCGCTCGCCCGAGCCGTCCGGCTTCATGATGCCGATGGCGAAGCCGCCGGCGCGGCGCTTGGTGAAGGCGATGTAGTCGCCGCGCGGCGACCAGGCCGGCTGCGAATAGGAGCCGTCGCCGAAGGAGATGCGGCGCTGGTTCGATCCGTCCGCGTTCATGGCGTAGATCTGCTGCTGGCCGCCGCGGTCGCTCTCGAACACGATCTGGCTGCCATCCGGCGAGAAGGACGGCGAGGTGTCGATGGCGGCCGTCGAGGTCAGGCGCGTGGTCGCCTGGGAGCGCAGGTCCATCATGAAGATGTTGGCGTTGCCGCCCTGCTGCAGGCTCATGACGATGCGCTGGCCGTCGGGCGAGAAGCGCGGGCTCGAGGTCATGTCGGGGAAGTTGCCCACCACCTGACGCGTGCCGGTCTCGAGGTTGATGACCTGGACGCGGGGCTGCTGGCCTTCGGCCTGGGACATGTAGGTGATGTCCTGGGAGGCGGGCGAATAGCGCGGCGTGACCACGAGGTTGTCGCCCTGCGTCAGGAAGCGAACGTTCGCGCCGTCCTGATCCATGATGGCGAGGCGCTTGCGGCGGTTCTCCTTCGGGCCCGACTCGTCGACGAACACGATGCGCGTGTCGAAGAAGCCGCCGAAGCCGGTGACCTTGGTGTAGACCGCATCCGAGATGATGTGGCCGACCCGGCGCCAGAAATTGGCGTCCGTGACGTATTGCTGGCCGGTGAGCTGCTGGCCCGACTCCACGTCCCACAGGCGGAACTCCGCCTTGAGACGGCCCGACGGGTCGCGCGACACGCGGCCGGTCACGAGCGCCTGGGCGCCCGCCGCCCGCCACGCCTCGAAGCGCGGCGCGGCGTCGAAGGCAGGACGCTCGGGGAAGCGCGAGCGGTCGAGGGGCGCGAAATAGCCCGAGCGCTGCAGGTTGTTGGTGATGATTCCGGAGACGCGCTGGCCGAGATCGCCCTCGCCGGCGAAGTCCGCGATGGCGATCGGCATGGGCTGGAACTGGCCGCCCGGCCCGACCCGGAAGCTGAGCTGCGCATGGGCCGCCGGGGCGAGCGCGGCCATCGGCAGGACGACGGCGAGCGCGACGAGGAGGCGTGACAGGAGGCGATTGATCATTGGGGCATGTCTCAAGCGGGATGGGCTTTAAGATCAGGAGAGGTCGAACTGGACGTTCAACGTCTTCCAGTCCGTGTAGAACGGCGCGTACTGGGCGGGGACGCGGTAGGGAGCGCAGCGGCGAACGGCCCTTAAGGCAGCATCGGCAACCGCGCGGTCGGTGGAGCTGGCGCCCGCCTGGATGACCGACGGCTCGCGCGTGAGGGAGCCGTCCTGGTTCAGGCGGATATCGAGAATCGGCGGCGTGGCGTTGCCGCCCGAGGCGCTGATCGGTGCCGTGTAGCAGCGCTCGATCTGCTCGCGCAGAAGTCCCATGAGGGCGTCGCGCTGGCTCGGGTTGAGCTTCGCGGCCGTCCCCGTGGCGGTGCCGAGCGAGGCGGTCTTCTGGACCTCCGCGCCGGTCGCGCCGGTGGACTGGTTGCGCTCCTTGTTGTCGAGGAACTGCCGGATATCGCCCATGTCGAGCTTCTTGGCGACCTGGGCTTCCTTGCGGGCCTTCGCTTCCGCCTCGGCCTTGGCTTTCGCCTCGGCGACCTTCTTGGCCTCCGCTTCCGCCTTGGCCTTCGCGTCGGCTTCCGCCTTCGCCTTGGCTTCCGCGACCTTGCGGGCTTCGGCCTCGGCCTTCGCCTTGGCCTCGGCTTCCGCCTTGGCCTTCGCGTCTGCCTCCGCTTTCGCCTTCGCCTCGGCGGCCTTGGCGATCGCCTCCGCTTCAGCCTTCTCGGCGAGCTTGAGCTGCTCCTCGGCCTTGGGCGTGGCCGCGGGGGCGGGGGGCGGGGGGGGGGGGG
>JAFAAP010000169.1 GCA_023426505.1 Pseudomonadota bacterium | reverse complement strand
GATCCTCCACCAAGCGCGTGGCGGGCGCCGCGAGCGATCGAAGCGCCAAGTATAGTTCTCAATCGCCCAACGCACCTGATCCCAACAACGTTCCGCCACCAAACAACACCCCCTGCCCGTTCTCGCTCCCCAAGAGTAGGCAGTGTTTCATTTCGCCCACGTGCGGCATCACGTCCGACGCGATGATCAGCAATCTCCGGCTCAGCCGCAACAACGACAAGAATACTGAAGGCGGTTCCCCAGGATACCGTCGTGCGCCGGAGGACTCCCGCTGCCAGTGGGGCGGCGTGACCGCAGCACAAAGTTTCCGTCAGGTCGGAAACTTGAACCAGAACCGGGTGAGATAATCGCTCGAGATGAGACCGATCAGGATCGCGAGCGTGATGGCTCCGGTTACGGCCGTGAGGCGGATGAGGCCGCTCAGCTCCCGCAGGTGCATGTAGAACCAGAAGATCAGGACGGCCTTGATGAACGCGATGCCGATGCTCACGCCGGGCTTGAAGCCCCCGAGCGGCAGGAAGCTGGCGCCGACAGTGAGGGCGAGCAGACCGATCAGGGCCAGCCAGACGAGGACGAGGGTGCGGATATGCGTATCCATGGGATCACCGAGCCAAGTAGAAAACCGGATAGATGAACACCCAGACGACATCGACGAGGTGCCAGTAAAGGCCAGCGACCTGAACGGTCAGCGCCCGCCGGGGTACGGGCGTGTCCTGCAGGGCGACCCGAATTGCCAGCACCGCTACCACGCAGATCCCGATCATGAGGTGCAGAGCGTGCAGGCTCGTGCCGACGAGGTAGAGATTGAAGAAGAGATGCTCGGCCGGCTGGGCGAGAGGCGACGGCGGCCCGGGAAACGGCATCAGGCCCTCCCGATACTCCTGCAGATATTCCGTGGACTTGATGCCGAGGAACAGGATCCCGAGGCCACACGAGAGAGCGAGCCAGAGAGCGCAGGCCCGCCTTCGTCCCGGTCGTGCGGCCGTGACCGCAATGGCGACGAACAGGCTCGAGGTCAGGAGCACCGCGGTGTTCGCAGTTCCAAGCCAAAGCTTCAGGTGCTGCGCCGCCGAGGCCGACTCGTGCGGGTAGAGGACGCGAATGACGTAGGCGGCGGCGAGGAGGCCGCCGAACAGCATCACTTCCGTACCCAGGAAGATATACATGCCGAACAGATCGGCCTCGCGCTGTTGCACGGACTCCGAATAGGGCTCGTGGACGGCGGGACGGCTACTCACGGCTCATGGGATCCTTGATCGGGTAGTTGTAGGGCGCCCGCGTGACGACAGGCGTCTCCTCAAAATTGTGCTTCGGTGGCGGAGATGAAACGGTCCATTCGAGCCCGGTAGCGCCCCATGGATTGGGGCCCGCCGGCTGCCCATGCCGCAGCGAATAGGCGAGATACACGAAGGGCAGAAGATATCCGACCGCCAGGATACTGGCTCCCGCCGAGGAGAGCACATTCAGCACCTGAAACTCCGGCGGGTAGACGTGATACCGGCGCGGCATTCCCAGGTATCCAAGGATGAATTGGGGAAAGAAAGTCAGGTTGAAGCCGAGGAAGATCAGCCCCGCCGTGATCCGACCCCAAGGGACGCTGTACATGCGCCCGGTGATCTTAGGCCACCAGAAGTGCAGCGCCCCGAAGAACGCCGTGACCGTTCCGCCGACCATAATGTAATGGAAGTGAGCGACCACGAAATACGTGTCGTGGACATGCACGTCGATGGCGAGCATCGCTAGCATAAGGCCCGTCAGGCCGCCAATGACAAACAGCCCGATGAACCCCATGGCGAACAGGAAAGCCGGATCGAGGGAGATGGATCCTTTGTAGAGGGTCGCGGTCCAGTTGTAGACCTTGATGCCGGACGGCACCGCCACCGCGATGCTGAGAAACGAGAAGATCGCGCTGGCATACATAGACCCGCCGGCAACGAACATATGGTGCGCCCAGACGAGAAAGCCCAGAACTGCAATGGCGACGCTCGAATAGGCGATGAACCAGTAGCCGAAGATGCGCTTGCGGGCGGCAGCCGTCACGAGCTCGCTGAGCACCCCAAAGGCCGGCAGCACCATGATGTAGACCGCCGGATGGCTGTAAAACCAGAACAGGTGCTGGTAGAGAAGCGGATCTCCTCCGAGATCCGGGTTGAAGATGCCGACGCCGAAGACACGCTCGGCGATGAGCAGGAGGAGCAGCATGGTCAGCACTGGAGTCGCCAGGACCAGGACCATCGCCGTCGCGTAGTGCGACCAGACGAAGAGCGGCAGGCGCGACCACGTCATTCCCGGACAGCGCAGCTTGTGCACCGTGACGATGAAGTTGAGCCCCGTCAGGATGGATGAGAATCCCACGATGATGACGCCGACCAGAGCCGATGCCACATAACCATTGGCGAACAGGGTCGAGAGCGGCGTGTAGAAGGTCCAACCGGTATCCACGCCACCCGCGACCAGCGAGTAGAGCACGAACATGCCGGCGAGAACATAGAGATACCAGCTGGTGAGATTGATCTTGGGAAACGCCAGATCCTTCGCGCCGATCATCAAGGGAATGAGGAAGTTGCCGAAGGTGACCGGAATCGAGGGGATGAGGAAGAACCATACCATAATCACGCCATGAAGCGTGAAGGTACGGTTGTATCCGTCGTTTGTCAGGAGATCCCCTTCCGGCGTCGCCAAGTCCAGGCGCATGAGCACCGCCGCCATTCCGCCAACAAAAAAGAAGCCTGTGATCGAGACCAGATAGAGGATTGCGATGCGCTTGTGGTCCGTGGTCAAAAACCAGGAGCGCAGGGTATGGCCGGCGCGCAGGTAACTGGCTCGTTCCGGCGATGTTTCTGAAATGGCGCTTGCCGTCATCGCTCTCTCCACTGGATCGGATGCAGGGATTTGATGTAGGCGACGAGCCGGATTAGGTCGTCCTCGCCAAGAACGTTCTTGAAGGTGGGCATGATCGGCTTGTAGCCCGCCGCAACCTGCTTCTGGGGCAGCAGGATGCTGTCACGGATGTACTGTTCGTCGGCGATCAGCGTTTCGCCATCCGCCAGCGCCACTGGCCTGCCAAAGAGACCCGCCAAGTCCGGCGCATGCACGGAGGAGGTTGCCGCATGGCATCCGCTGCAGCCATAGGTGCGGAAGAGGACCTCACCCTCCGCGGCCAGGGACTCGTCGATCCCGGCGCTCGTCAGCCATGCGGAGTAATCCTCCGGCGTCAGGGCGTGGAACTTGCCGCCCATCACCGCGTGATCGGTGCCGCAGAATTCCGCGCAGGTCATCCAGTAGACGCCCGGCTTGTCCGCCTTGAACCACAGGCTGGTCGTGCGCCCCGGAACCACGTCCTGCTTGATGCGCAGCGCCGGGACGTAGAAGCTGTGGATCACGTCCTGGGAGTTCATCACCAGGCGCACGGGCTGGCCGATCGGGATGTGCAGCTCGTCGATCTCCCGCTGTCCGCCCGGGTGCTCGGCCTTCCACATCCACTGCTTGGCGACGACATAGATGTCGAGCGCGTCGGGCGGCGGCCGGTTGAGGTCGAAGTAAAGGGAGGTCGACCAGACATAGAACCCGAGCACCGCCAGGAAGGGCAGCAGCGCCCAGGACACCTCCAGCCAGACCTTGCGGTTGGGAGCATGCTCCCGGTTGACCTCCTTGCCCCGGCGGTACTTCACGGCAAAGACGAAAATCAGCACGACGACGGGGCCGGCGAGCAGCACGGCAAGCACGGAGAACCAGCCGATCAGGAGGTCGACGCTGCCGGCATGGGCGGAGGCCCGGTCCGGCCAGAGGGCAATGAGAGTGTTCATCGCGCCCCTCCCCCGCGCCGCCTCTCGCGCATGATCGAGAAGCCCACCAACCCTGCGAGCGCCAGGACGGTCGCGACGCCGGAGATCTGGACGATCCGGCTGACGAGGAGCGTGTATCTGCCGGTGACGGGATCATAATGATAGCACATCAGCAGCAGCGTCTCTCGGAGGCTCGCAACCTGCCCCTCCCGGGCGTCCGCAATAGCCCTGCCGAGTTCCTGCGGATCGGGTGCGAGCCCGGGAAGCCAGCGCACCACGCGTCCCTCCGGCGTCAGGACCGCGATCGCCGCCGCATGAGCGTACTGCCCGAGATCCGGGTCGAAAGCGTAGCGGTACCCGAGCGCGTCGGTGACGGCGTGGACTTCACCCGCCTCCCCGGTCAGCGCATGAATCGGGTGCGTCCCGTTGGCGCCCCCCTCGCGATCCGCCAGGACGGCCAGCGCCGCCGCCGCGTCCGCCGGCTTTTCCCTAGGATCGATGCCGAAGCCGACCACGGCGAAATCCGGTTCCGACGGCTGCAACGCCACCGCGTCGCTCAGAGCTCCCAGTGTGACGCCGCAGATGTTGGGGCAGTTGTGAAGCACCGGTGCCAGCACGATAGGCCGCCCGTCGGCGAGGGATCGCAGGGAAACCGGGCGCCCCGCCTCGTCGCGGAAGGTCCCGTCGAGGGGCGCGCGCGCGACGGGCGGAGTCTCGATGGCGACGGCCGCGAACGGGTCAAACGTCGCCGCGCCGGCCGTCGAGGCCGCCGTGAGGATCGCGAGGACGATGAGAGCGAGGATCCTCGTCATGGGGGCGCCTCGAAAGGTGGTGCCGCCGGCGGCTGCTGCTCGAGCGGAATGCGCGAAAGGACCCGCGCCTGCCCGCCCGGCACCTCCCCGCCGTTTCCCGGGCCGGCACGCGGCGAGGCGACGCCGGAGAGCTCCGGATCGGGCCAGCCGTGCGCCGCCATGAGTTCCATGGCGCGCACGATCGGGATGCGCGCGAGCTGCGGATCTCCATCGCTCCAGCCGTAGCCGTTCAGCCGCGCTTTCGCGGCTCCCTCGATAGCCGCGCGGTCGCTCTGCGGCGCGACCTGGAGGCGAGGCTGCGGCGGAACGAGCTGGATTTTCTCCGTCTCCATGACGACCGGCGGTTTGTCAGTAGCGCGGAGATAGTACAGAACCCCTGCCACGAAGGTGGCCGACAGGACGATGAAGACGATCAGGCCGATCACGGTATAGACGATGCCGCGAACCTGCACATCGGTCGGCTCGTGCCCGTGCTCGAGCACGTCACGCGGAATTTCGCCCGGTCGGCCGCGCTGCGTGCAGACCGTGCCGTCGATCGTTTCGCG
Organism: Pseudomonadota bacterium; assembly: GCA_023426505.1. Classification (GTDB taxonomy): domain Bacteria; phylum Pseudomonadota; class Alphaproteobacteria; order Rhizobiales; family Beijerinckiaceae; genus Microvirga. The sequence continues at coordinate 16,459 of JAFAAP010000169.1, read as the reverse complement.
CTTTCCGTAATGAGAGGATTCGCCATGGATCTCCACGTCGCGTGTGGTGGCTTCGTCGCCGGCAACGGTTCCGTGATCGCGCGCCTCAGCCATGGCCGCCTCCCGGCCGCCGCTTCGGGACCCTTGCGGCGATCCGCGCCTGGATTGCGACGCTCGCGGCGACGATGAAGATGGCGCCCAGCCCCGCATTTGCGAGCACGAAGAGCCCGATGGCGAGCATGCCCGGGCCGTACTTTCCGGCCGGAAGGACGATCCAGGCGACCTCGAGCATCTTGCCAGCGAGCACGGCAAGAGCGATCCCGATGAGGAGCCTCCGGCGGCGCAGCACGGGCGGCAGGATCAGCAGCGCAATCGCCGCCGTGTGAACGATGGCGAAGCTCCAGAGCATGATGCGCCAGATCCCGGTCCCGCGGACCTTGTACCAGTCGATCAGCTTGGGAAAGTCGCTCGACCAGATCACCACGTACTGCATGTAGGCGAAATAGGCCCAAAGCAGGAGCACCGTCAGCAGCAGGCCACCGAGCACCGCGGGCTTGCGGATCATCGCCCCGGAGATGGCGAGCGCGGTCGCAGTTCCTGCCGCCATGGCGATGGCCGCCTGGATTGACATGGCGTAGAGGCCGAAGCCGGAGGAGCGGAACTCGGGATCGAGAGTCATCAGCCAGTCGGTGACAATGACAGTGCCGCCGAGGGGAAAGAGAACGAGCCCGAGGCATGCGAGCGGCATCGACCATGGCCGCCGCACGATGAGAAGAGCCGTGAGCGCGCCGAGCAGCACGAACCAGAGCACGGTGCGCGCAACGAAGAACCCAGGAGACAGGTAAATCTGTCGGAACGCGGTGTTCTGCGTCTCACCCACCCACGGGTAGGCGGCGCCGAGCCCGAGCAGGACGGGGACGAACACGAGGGCCGCGAGCGGAACGAGCACGCTTGCGGCCTCCATGACCACCATGGCCTCGTTGCTCCAGATTCCGGGAATGAGCCTCATCATCATCAGGAGGAGCAGCCCGCCGATGGGAAGGCTGGTCCAGAAGAAGGCGGCCCCGATCCAGGCATGGATCGCGTCCTCGGGCGCGACCCATGCGGCAGCCAGGGCGGCGAGGCAGGCAACCCCTCCCGCCAGCGCGAGCGTGCGCGTCATCGGCCCGGGAAGGATCCGGCCGCTCGTGTCGGATGGTGCTACGCGATGAGCGAAAGCCGTCATCCTGCTCCTCCGCCGGTTGCGGGCGTACGCTGCGTCGGCCCCAGCTTCTCGCGATCCTCCGGCGGGAGATCCGCCGCAGGGGCGCCCTGACTCACCTGAAGGGCGCGAATATAGGCCGCGACCGCCCAGCGGTCCGCCGGGGCGACGCGGCGCGCATAGGAGTACATGACGCCGTAGCCGTTCGTGATGACATCGAAGAAGTGCCGCGATGGCGCCCGGCGCAGGCGCTCCGAATGGAAGCTCGGCGGCTGCGGAAAGCCGCGGCTCGGCACGATGCCGCGGCCGTCGCCGGCATAGCCGTGGCACGGAGAACAGTAGATGTCGTAACGCTCCTGTCCCCGCGCCAGGAGGGTCGGCGTGAGCGGCGGACGCTCGACATAGGGCAGATGCCAGGTAGGGTCGTCCCGCGCCACCGTCCCGGGCGGCGGCGCCTGCAGAACCTTGTTGTCGGGAAAAAGCGCCGCCTCGTCATAAGGGTCGTAGCGCGGCTGCTCCGCCATCTCGTCCTTGCAGGCGGCGAGCAGGATGGTCGAGAGGCATGCACCGATCAGGAGGGCGGCGAACCCGCGTCTCATTCCGGCGCTCCCGTGAATGGCACGTCCCTGATGCATTCGGGGCCGAGCGACTGCAGGAAGCGGCGGGTCCTCTTGGGATCGAACTTCACGTCGTTGCTGAAGATCACGAGGAAGAACTTGTCGAGCGATGCGAGATGGAACGTGTCGACCTCGAACAGCGGATGGTGCAGGCGCGGGAGCCGGTTGCATACGAACATGGCGCCGATGCCGAACAGGACGGCGAAGAGCACGAGGAGCTCGAACGTGATCAACATAAAGGCTGTCGGGGCCACGATGGGGCGCCCTCCGACGTTCAGCGGGTAGTCGAGATTGGTGTAGACCTGCAGGCCGTATCCGGATGCGGCTCCTAGGATGCCGCCGACCACGGTTGCGAAGGGCACGCGGCTGTCCCTGAAGCCGATCTCTTCCGCCAGCCCCTCGATGGGGAACGGCGAGAACGCGTCGATGGCGCGAAAACCTTCCGCCTTCGCCCGGCGTGCCGCCTTCATCAGATCGTCGGGATCGCTGAACTCGGCGAGGATGCCGTAGAGATCGTAGGGCGTATCGCGGCGGGAGTGCGGTTCACGCATGGTCCGGCGCTCCCTGCGGCTGCCCGCCCATGTCGATCACGCTCGGGCGGTCCTCCTCCCGGTCCTCGTAGAGCGCCTCCTTGACCTCGAAAGCCGAGATCATCGGCAGGAAGCGGACGAGAAGCAGGAACGGGACGAAGAACACGCCCATCATGCCGGCATAGAGCGACCACTCCCAGAAACTGACTTCGTAGATGCCCCAGGAGGACGGGAGATAGTCCTTGTAGAGCCCGGTCACGAGCAGCATGTAGCGCTCGAACCACATGCCGACCGCCACCGAGAGGCTGATCAGGAAGAGCAGGACTGGCCCTGTGCGCACGCGCCGCCACCAGAGGAGCTGAAGCGGCAGGAAGTTGCACACGACGGCCCCCCAGTAGCTGAACGCATAGGTGCCGGCGAAGCGGTCCCAGAGCGTTTCCATCTCGTAGCGCTCGCCGCCGTAATAGGACGCATAGATTTCGACGACGTAGCCGTACGCGGTCATCAGGCCGGATGCGAGCAGCAGCTTGCCCAGGAGGTCGAGGTGGCGGTCCGTGACGAGGTCCTGCAGGTGAAAGGCGTGGCGCAGCACCACGGCGATCATCGATACGACCGCAAAGCCGGAGAACGCGGCGCCGACGACGAAATAGGGCGGGAACACGGTGGAGTTCCAGCCCGGGATGGGACCGGCCGCGAACAGAAGGGAGATCTCGGAATGAACCGAGATGACCAGCGGAACCGCGATTGCGGCGGTGAGCCGGTAGGACTGGCGCCAGCGCGCCCAGTGCCGGGCGGACCCGCGCCAGCCGAGTGCCAGGAGACCGTAGAAAACCTGCCAGAACCGGCCTTTGGCGCGGTCGCGGGCCGCCGCGAGATCTGGCACGGTGCCGATGAACCAGAACAGCACCGACACGGTGAGATAGGTCAGCACCGCGAAGAAGTCCCAGGTCAACGGGCTGCGGAACTGCGGCCACACGTTCATGGTGTTGGGATAAGGTGCCATCCAGTAAAACCGGATCGGACGACCGAGGTGGAGGATGGGATAGAGGCCGGCGCAGGTCACCGCGAACAGCGTCATAGCCTCGGCAAAGCGGTTGAGGGAGTTGCGCCAATGCTGATTGAGAAGAAGCAGCATGGCCGAAATCAGCGTGCCCGCATGGCCGATACCGAGCCACCAGACGTAGTTCGAGATCGCGATGCCCCAGTTGACCGGGATGTTGTTGCCCCAGACGCCGACCCCATACCAGAACAGCACGCCGGCGGACACGAAGAACAAGAGCAGGAGCAGGTTGGCAATCCCGAACATGATCCACCAGTTGCGCCAGCGCCGGTAGTTGAGCGGAATTCCGACGACCTGCTGCGTGATCGCGGCGAAGGGATCGTGAGGCGGTCTGGTCGCGATGCGGGTGCTCCGTTCCATTGCCTAGCCCTTCGACGGTTCCGGGATAGGCAGCTCCTCCTCGATGCGAGAAAGATAGGTCGTGCGCGGCCACGTGTTGACCTCCTCGAGGAGGCTGTAGTCCCGCATCGACGCCTTTCGCAGACCTACCGCCGTGCTCGGATCCTTCACGTCCCCGAACACGATGGCATTCGTCGGGCAGGCCTGCTGGCAGGCGGTCCGCACCTCCCCGTCATGAATCGGGCGGCCTTCGATCTTGGCCGTGATCTCGGCGGAACGGATGCGCTGAACGCAATAGGTACACTTCTCCATGACGCCGCGGTCGCGGACCGTCACGTCCGGATTGCGGACGGCCTGCAGTTCCGGCGGATCGTCTCCGGTGAAGTCGAACCAGTTGAAGCGGCGTACCTTGTAGGGACAGAAGGACGAACAGGTGCGGGTGCCGATGCAGCGGTTGTAGATCTGCTGATTCAGCCCGTCGTGGCTGTGGGTCGTGGCGTTGACGGGACAGCCCATCTCGCAGGGCGCCTTCTCGCAGTGCATGCACGGCACCGGCTGGAACACGGTCCTGGGATTCTCAGGCGGGCCCTCGTAGTAACGGTCGACCCGCAGCCACAGCATCTCCCGTCCCTTCGCGACCTGCTCCTTTCCGACCATGGGGATGTTGTTCTCGGCCACACATGCAACCACGCAGGCATTGCAGCCGATGCACAGGTCCGTGTCGATCGACATGCCCCAGGAGGGGCTGTCGTACGCGTAGACCGGGTAGAGCGTGTCGTTGTGCTTTTCGCCGACCTCCGGCTTTTCCCGAGGATTCTGTCCGGGAGTCAGCTCCGAGCGCTTCACGAAGCGCACTAGGTCGCGGCCGTCCAGGGCGAAATGCAGCTGCGTGGAGGCGAGCGGCCAGGTCTTGCCGGTCGGCGTCAATCGCGCCCCAGAGGCATGCCATGGCGCGGCGGAGGTGCGGATCCGATAGGCGTCGTAGCCGAGGCCGTCCATCACCTGGCCGGTCGGCCCGCGCCCGTAGCCGAGGAACACGGTGAGCGTGCGCTCCTCCTGCCCGGGCATGACGAAGGCCGGGCCGGCGACCGAACGCTCCCCGAGCGTGAGCACGACCTCGCTGCCCGTGGCGAGCTTCATCTCGGCAGCCAGCGCGGGACTGACGAGGATCACGTTATCCCACGTGACTTTCGTCAGAGGCTTGGGCAACTCCTGCAGCCAGGCCACATTCGCGTAGCGCCCGTCCCAGATGCAGGGATCCGGCTGGAACACCACCGTGAGATCCTCCGACGGCTGCACCTCTTCCGGACGCGGAAGCGTCTCTACCGCCGGCTGGACCGCCACCTCCGGCGGTGCGCTCTCCGGCACGAAGCCGCGCACCAAGGCGGTCGCCCATCGTTCATCGAACGCCTCGCCCCAGGCTGCACGCCATGTCTCGCCGACCAGAACACGGTCGTCGGAGACGATGTCGCCGCGGAGGTTCTGCAGGACCGCATAGCGCGAGCGGCCGGCGAAGATCGGCCGGATCAGAGGTTGGAGCAGCGTGACTAGGCCATCCGCCGCCCGGGCGTCGCCCCAGCTCTCAAGTTCGTGCTGCGTCGGCACGTGCCACCTGCACAGGGCCGCCGTCTCGTCGAAATGGAGGCCTGCGTGGATCCGGGTTTCGACCCGCCGCAGGAGATCGCCGAATGCGAGGTCGACCGGGCTCGTATAGACCGGATTGGTCTCGATCATGGCGATCGACGTGACCTCGCCCGCGCGCATGTCGTCGGCAAGGGCTTCGAGCGAGCGCCCGCCGTCGGGCGGCAGAACGACACTGGGCTCTGCGAGTGCGAGCGTCTTGCCGAGGTTGCCGAGACGGGCGTTAACCAGGAGCGCGAGGGCCTGAAGGCCAGGATCGTGCTGCGCCCCGACCGTCAGGAGCGAGCGGCCGTGATGGGTCCGCAGCGCTTGCGCGGCCCCCTCGAACCAGCCGAGCTCCGCCTCCGTGAGATCCGGCATTGGCTCCGTGGACGCCCCGAAGGTCACCGCAAGGGCAAGCACGAGATCGCCCATGCGGCGCACCGGCACGACGGCCCTCTCGCTCGCCATCGCGCCGGTCAGCGAGGGAGTCGCTTCCGCAACCCACAGCAGGCACTCGCCCTGCCCCCGCTGCGATTGCTCGCGTCGCCTGGCCCAGCCGCGCCCGTGCATGGTCTGCCTGGGTCCGGGCCCAAGCCAGTCGTCGTCGAGGCTCACCACGGCCTCGGCCCGCTCGGGCCGCAGCCGTCCTTCGAGAGGTCGGCCGAACGCGATGCGCGCGGCCTCGTATCTGAGGTCCTTGCCGGCGGGATCGTGCACGTGCCACCGCGCCTTCGGCCAGCGCCGCATCATCTCGTCGACCTGCCGCGACAGCGTCGGCGACGTTATCGTTTCGGTCAGCAGCCTGAAGCCTTCGCCGTCCGTCGCATCGAGGCGCGATGCGAGCGACACCATGGCGGCGTCGAAGGCAGACCAGGACGTCGTCCGCCCGTTAAAGCGCGGCGCGCGCGACCGATCCGGGTCGTAGAGGCCGAGAACCGCGGCCTGCGTGAAGGCGTCCGTGGCGCCGAGCACGGCCGGATGGTCGGGATTGCCTTCGAGCTTCGTCGGCCGCCCCACATGAGTCTCGCCTAGGACGGGCTGCGCGAAGCCCCCCATCAGGGCCGCTGTCGCGTAGTATTTCGGCCGTCCCGGAATGACGTTCTCGGGCGCCTCCACATAGGGCACCGTATGCTGCACCTCGTCCGAGCATCCCGCCAGTCCCGCGAGCGCCAGCGCGGCGCCGAGACATTTGAGGAGATCCCGGCGGGAGAACTCCGCGGCGCTGCGCGCGATCGACGGGAACTCCACTGCCAGCAGGCGCTGGAACTCCGGCGTGTCGCTTAGCTCCTCGAGACTGCGCCAGAACGCATGCCCGCTCTTGCCGTCCAGTCGGCGGCGGATCTCGTCCACATGGTTCGAAAAGGTGTCTCTCGCGCTCATCGGTGGCAGACCGTGCAGGTGTCGAGGTTCTTCGGGTCGATGCCGTAGGCCTTCACGGCGAGACGGCCGTAATCCTTGTGCGCCTCCGCGTCCCAGCCGGACCAGTCCATGCGCGTGACCATCTCGGGAGGGCGGAGATGGGGCGCCGGGTTGCGATGGCAATCGAGACACCACTGCATCTGAAACGGCTGCGCCTGGCGCATCAAAGGCATCTGATCGACGCGCCCATGGCACGTGGCACACGGGACGCCGCGGTTCACGTGGATGGCGTGGTTGAAGAATACGTAATCCGGCACCTTCGCGACTCGGTTCCAGCGAATCGGCTCGCCCGTCGCAAGGCTGCGCCGGACTGGCTCCAGCACGGGAGACCCCGTGTAGAGTTGAGAATGGCAGGACATGCAGGTGTAAGTCGGCGGGAGCCCCGCTTCGGAACTCACCTCGACCTTGTCGTGGCAGTAGCGGCAGTCGATCCCGTCATCGCCGACGTGGTGCTTATGGCTGAACGGCACGGGCTGGTTACGTGGCCAACCTACGTCGGTGAGATAGGACGAGTCGACATACCCTCCGGCGACCAGCGGAGCGCCCAACAGAGCCAAACCGGCGAGGAGTGCCGCAATCCGCAACCGCGTATCTGCACCGGGCGTGAAGATTTGGGACATTGCGCGCCGCTAGGTGAGCCGCCCGCGACGCCTAGGGTGCGCTTTAGCGGCAGTCGGGGTAAACGCCGCGAACAGAACTCTGTTCCGATAAACTTGGTCCGCTACCGCTCCGAGACCGGTCTCGGGGCTACCGACTTAGTTCGCGCTCTGTCCAGCCGGCGCGGTTCGTTGCGACGGTCGATACACCCCGGATCGCCCTTGAGATGAAATTCCCGACGTGATTGGACGGACAGGGTACGACGAAGACGGTAAAGACCAGCATCTGGTCGCTTGGAACCCGGTCATGCCATAAAAGCCCGGCTCCTCCGGCGCACCACCCTCGTACCAGGCCTTGAGCCGCCTCAGGACGTATTTGGGACGGTTCAACCACCAGCCGGCCTCTCGAGCTTGAGATGAGACTCGATCGAAGCATGCCGATGGAAGACGTTCGGCTGCGGCAGCTAGGCGGCCCATGGCCGCCACTGCCGGTCCATCAACTCTAACCGCGTCATCTGCCTCAGATTGGAAGGTCACGCCTGAAGTACCACTTTTGCGGATGCGCCTTAGCAAGGACGCAGGTGCGGCCGACCGTAGACGTCCATGACCCGGCGGTTGCGCTGATCGTAAACATAGCAGCGATTGGGGCTGGCGTGCGCCACCCGCGGGTCGTTCACGGCACTGGCCGCGGCACCGATGCCACCGCCGACCACGGCTCCGACCGGACCGCCCACGATGACTCCCGCGGTCGCTCCAGCGACCGTCCCCGTAGTTGTCGGAGTACAGGCGGCCGCTGCGAAGCAGGCTACTAGAACGATGGCAAGCTTGTACAGCTCATCCTCGCTTGGGTGTGCTTGGGTGGTTGATGGATCCGTCTCCACGGCGCAAGTCGCCCGTGCGCGGGCGGCCTATCGGGGCGTCGTGTTCCCGTAGGTCGAGGGATTGGTGCCCTGCGAGCCGCTCGCGTTCGGAACGGGCGGCGGGCTAGGCTTGGTTTGCGCCACGGCAGCCGATGCGCCTGCCGACAGCACGGCGAGCGCGACGGCACTTGTGAAAACAGGCCTCATCGAAGATCTCCCTGATGGGTGCTGGATTTGGGCAAGCGGACCCCGGGTCCGATTCAGTTGACCGTCGGCACCGAGGCCCCTCGCATGTTGGAACGAAGAACGGCCGCGACAGCGCGAAGTTCTGCTCTGATGGAGCCGATTTGATGCCCATAGGCGGGAGTAATGGTAGCCTGACGGACCAACCCGGCGCCACGGGCGAGGACTGCCCCGGGCTGGGCCAGCGCATCCGCGACGTGCGCCGGGGTGCCGGCCGGGCGGTCTACTCCCTTACCAGCGAGAACCAGGGCGAATTCGTGCGCGGTACGCCCGCACACGGATGCTGGCTGCCAGACCATGAACAGTGTGGCATCTGTGTTCGCCAGCGTACGGTGTTCGCCTCGCCTCCTCGTCCCGCGTGGGAACGCAGGTCCAGGCTCCCTGTTGGCCTCCGACGCCGGTCGGGTTCTGCGGAGCTTTGCGGCCTTGAGCGAAGACGAGCTGGGGGTTGTTAGCGATGATAGGAATTCTCATCACGGGAGTCGTCGGCGCAATCGCACTCGCATCCACGAGCACAATGGCGCAGACGTCGCGGATCATTCCCCCCACGTCGCCCGACGGGACTGGAGAGATTTCGCTCCCGTCCCAGGTGATGCGCACCGGCGAGATCGAGGAGATGGACTTCTCCAACGAGCAGGGCGAGAGGCTCGGCGAAGTGGAACGCGTGCTGTTCAGGACGACCGACGGCAACCGCGTGATTGTGCTGGAACGGGACGGCGTTATCGGCATCGGCGGGAGGGAGGCCCCGGTCCAGGTCGAGCAGGTTGTCCTCCAGGATGGCCGCCTCGTCACCCATGCCCTGACCGAAGGCGAGCCGGAGGCGGTTCCGAACTCGGACGTGGGGCGGCGATAGAGCGGCGATACGTCCGCTCCGCTCGCAATGGGTCTTGCCGGGAGATGACCATGCAGGTGCTTCGAGATCCACGTCGGCGGGGGCGCTCTGGATGGCGGCTCTTGTCCGGGTCGCGGCCGCATTCCTGCGGGAGCCAAGCCAGGCACGTGCGCAGGTCTTCAACGGCGAGATCTTCGGCCCGGACGAGAGAACCACCGAGCAACGCCCCGGCCTTGCCGGGCAAGTTCCGCCCTCTATCGAGCGAAGCGCGGAATTGGGCGAGCGCCTCTTCGAGGACACCGGCGACGACTGGGACGTCGACGGGAAAAAGTGACCCGCGCGGTCCGTGCGCCGCCCTTCACCCATCACCATGCAAACCGAGAGAGCCCCAATGACCGAAGATTTGTCCAAGACCGTCCGACAGCCCTGGTTCATCGCCTTTGCCGCCGTTGCGGCGCTCGGCTGGATCATCGCGACCTGGACGACGGCTTCAAGCACGAGCCGGGAATCCGAGCTGACGGAGCGCATCCAGCAGCTCGAAGCCGACCGCACAGCTACCATGACGCGGCTTGAGGCGGTGCAGCGGAGCGCCGGAACCGTGGAGGCGCTCGAGAAGCAGCTCACGACGGCACGCCAGGAACTGCAGACGCTGCAGCAACAGCAGCAGCAGGCCAACGAGGCGCTCGCCCAGATCCGCAGCCGGCTCGATCCCGCGCAGCAGCGCCTGTCGGAGGTCGAGGCGCAGATCGGCGAGCGCACGCAGCGCATATCGCGACTCGAAGCCGATGCTAAATCCGCGACGCAGCGGCTGCAGCAGGCGCGGCAGGAGATCGGAGGCGTGGAGCAGTCGCTCGCCGCGCGCCGGCAGGAACTCGCGACCATGACCGAGCGGCTCTCGCAACGGACGAATCAGCTCGCCGCCGTTGAGCAACGGCTGGGCGGAGCGCTCAGCGAACAGACCGGCGCGGCCGCCACGTCGTCCCAAGCCGGCACCACGCGTCCGGGCAGCCCGCAGAGCGCGCCCATGCCCGGACAGCCGGGCGACAACGTTCTCGGCTGCCGCGGCACACCGACCGGCTGGATCTGCGCGCCCTCGCAATGATGCATCGCATGATCCGCGCTCGCCTCTCGGGTCTCATCGTGCTCCTCGCAGTCGCGCTGGCGAATTCCGCGGGCGCCGCCGAGACCGGCGATCTCGCTGTCCTCCGGCAGAAGGCACTCGACCTTTTCAACGCCGAGCGACGCGAGCCCGGGTTGGAGCCGCTGACGACCGGCCCCGCCCTCGACGATGCGGCCCGGTCCCATGCGCAGGACATGTTGCAATGGGATTATTATTCACACGTTTCGCCGGAAGGAGACACGGTCGCGGACCGCTACCGGGACGCGGGCGGCAGCCGCTGGCAGGTTACGGCGGAGAACATTGCACGCTGCCGGGGCTGCCCGTCCCCGCCGACCCTCGCACGGGTGGAAGGCCTCCACGAGGGTTGGATGGAACAGTCCGCCGCACCGGGAAAACATCCTGCGGCGCGGCTTCGACCGCTTCGGGTTCGGAATCGTAGCGGGCGATGAGAACACGCTCTATGCGGTACAGACATTCGCGGGCGGCGGCACGCCGCGAGGCTCGCAGCCGGGCGGGACGGAGGCGGTGACGACCCCTGAAGAACAGACCGCCTTTGCGCTGCGGCGGATCAACAAAGAGCGGCGCGCCCAGTCTCGCGAGCGCCTGATGGCCGATCCCGCACTCGTGCGCGCCGCGTCGAACCTCGTGCCGGCCGACCGGCAGCACGTCGACGTGCTCGACCTGCAGGGCGGCCAGTCGAGCGCCCTGCCCGACGGCACCTCCGGCGAATGGCGCTCGCTCGCCGCCATCGTGGGACGCTGCGGCGGATGCGGAACGCGTCCGACCGTCGCCAACATCCGGTCATTCGTGCAGCAATGGCTCGACGATCCATGCTATCGCGGCCGCCTGCCCGACGGGGATCTTACTACTTCGGGCTGGCCGTTCGGGCGAACGGCGAAGGGCTCAAGACAGCCTCCTCCATCCTCCGACGGAAGCGGTGATGCGGGATGCTCAGCGATCGATGATCTGCACGACGGTGCGCGTAGCGGGCTCAACGATGGCGATACCCTCCGGCAGAACCACGTAACGATAGCTCGTGATCTTAGGGATCTCGGTCACCATGTCCCGCGGTAGTCCGCGCAGCGGAGTCGAGCGCGGGAGGATGCCACCGACTGTCACCCGGTCTCCCGAGGCCATCGGGGCGATCTCCTGGCTTCGGACATAGGACCTGATCCGCTCCTGCTTATCCGGCGCCAGTTGCTCCAAATCGCCGGCTGGAGTCCGCACCGCACCCTGCTGCACCTGCCCGTGGACGACTGCAGGCGACAGCGACGCCGCCACAAGGCTGGCGATCAATACGGCTGTCCGTCTCATCCTCGACTCCCGGTAGCGTTTCAGGCCGCGCTACTTCGTGCGTGGGACCGTTCCCGTCGCCGTTGGGGCAATGCCGTGCAGGCTTATCTGCTGCTTGCTGTCCAGCGCCGTATAGGTGCGCCCGTCGTGGTCGACGGAACTCGTATGGAGCAGATCGTCTTCGGTGACGCCGGGCATGATCAGACGACCGGCGTGCAGGCTCATGCGATCCAGCGGCAATGCCATCTGCTTGTTGCCCGGCCAGCGCGGCCCGCGATAGGTGACAAACGCATAATAGGTCCCGCTGCCGTCGCGTACGATGCGGTCGACGTTTCCGATGTCGGCGCCCCTGTCGTTGAACACGTCGTGGCCAATGAGAGAGCCGACCTTGACGGACGTCCCTTCCGGCTGCTCAGCAGCGGCTCTCTGCGCTCCCCTGCCCGCATCTATGCAGGCTTGGTACTGGTTACCCTTTCGGTACACGTCCATCTTCTCCAGGGCGTCGTAGGCCTGCGTTGGAGAGCCGGGCCGGATCGCATCGATAAGCCGTTCGCACTCAGCCTTCGCGGCGTCAGTCTGCGCCTGGGCCGCGCCCGCGAACGCCATCGCTGCGCCGGTCGCCAGGATCAGTCGGACATTAGGTCTGTAAATCATGGAGATCCATCCTTTCCTGATCGACGGCGAACGCGCCGCCTTCCGGTGACTTCATACACATGCATGCAACAGCGTTCCGTGTCGGCCGTTCCGGCCTCCGGGCCGGAATGACCGTACGCTATCGTGCCGTTCGAAAACGGCCTCATGGCCGCTCCTATGGAGTTGGTGTGCTAGAGACTGGCTCCGGGCTCCGTGTCGACCGGATTCGACAGGTCATGCTCCGGCGCGTGCTTGACCTCCTCGCGGATGCGGGAAAGGTGCACGGAGCGTTCGGCCCAGGTAACGCTCTCCACCCAGTCGGTCGGGATGTGCACCGTCCTGCCTTGCAACTAATTCTTCGTGTCCACCAGGAGGAAGCGGGTCATCCATCCGGCTGCGTCGACCAGAAGGTCCCCCACATGACCGACATCGCCATCGACCGCGTGGATGTGATAGCCGGTCACCTCGTCGGCGCTGCGCAGGTGCAAGTCACCATTCTCGGGGCTGCCGCGTGTCGTCCTCGAAAAGGAGATCCCCAACCTTTTCAATCTCGCCGTCGTGGGCTTGGATCGGTAGGCTCGTCAGGCTCGACGTCTCGAGGAGCATGAGGAACCCTCCGATCGGCTCTGTCGCGAGCCAATCGACGACCGGTCTCGTCGCGGTAGAGCGGCTCGTCGCGCGGAATGACGGGGTCATTATCGGTACAGCACCGGACCATGCAGGTCGACGCCCCGAACCATCTCCTGCCTGGCCTGTATATCCCGTACCGCGGCGACACGATGGAGGATGATTACCATGCGCATCCGGAGACTCGCCTGCACCCTCGCGGGGATCGCCGGCCTCGCGACTGGCCTTGGCCTCTACGGAGCGAGCTCCCAAGCTCTGATCGCGAGTCCGCCTGTCGTTGGAGGCGAGGTGTCGACTCCGGTCGAGATCACCATGAACATTGTCAACGGCGAGGTGCGTTGCGCCCCTCCGCGCGCCCGGCTGCCAGCCCGGGACCCTCTGGATCTGCGCGTCGTCAACCGCTCGAGGCATCCGGTCACCTTCGTCGCGCCCAAATTTTTCAACGCCGCGCAGCACCTCAAGTCCGCTGGCTTCGTCATGGACCTGATCAAGGGCGGCTTTCTGGTGGCTCCGAACAGTACCGCAAGGGTCCTGCTGCGGACGCCGGCGCCCGGGGAGTACTATTACTCGTGCTATCCGCCGGGTCGTATTCCGACGGACCCGTCGAGCGGCTTCCTGATCGTGACGCCAGCGGCGGACTGAGGACGCACAGCGCGGCGGGTCCAGACCCTGGAGCATAGTCCGATTTGGGGACGCTGCCGTACCGAACGCGGGAATTGGCCCGGAACTGGCCTCTCGCCCAGCACCTTGTCCCAACGGCTTTCGCCAATTTTCAAGCATGCCATGACCGCTGGATTTTCGGAGACCGCCAGACATCCCGGTTTCATCGCCCTGGCCGCCATTGCGGCCCTCGGCTGGATCGTGGCGAGCTGGTCCATCACCTCAAGCACAAGCCGCGAGGCCCAGATAGCCCAGCGCATACGGCAGCTCGAGACCAGCCAGCGTGAGACCCTGACGGACCTTCAGCGGCTGACGGAGACCGCAGGGAGAGTAGACCGCCTCGAAGAGCAGCTCGCGACGGCGCACAGCGACCTCGACCATCTTCATCAGCAGCAGGAGCAGACCGTCTCGGCCCTGACCCGCATCCGCAACGAGACCACGGAAGCGGAGCGGCGGCTTCAAGAGGCGCGCGAGGCCCAAATGAATGCGGCGCGCGACAGTGCAGTGGGTCAGAAGGAGCTCGACGAGCTGAACCGGAAGAAGGCCGAGGTCGCATCCGACTTGGAGGCGACTACCGCCGCACGCGACCGCTTGCGAACAGAACTGCAGCAGGTGCAGAACGAGCTACTGTCGCAGCAGCAAGGGATCGGCGCGCGCCAAAGCCGAAGCGGTCTTGGACAGCAGCCGGGCCATACACGATCGCTGCAAGTGGAGCGCGACCGGAGCACGATCGTTGCAGAGCGTCCGCCGCAGCACACCTATCGATGCCATAGCGACGGAACTGGGTGGATCTGCTCAATCGACAACTGAACCTCATCTCCTCGTGATGTGCGCCCGTGCGATGCCGTCGTCGCGCACGCGAATGCAATCGATGCAGGAGAACTGCGCCCGGACACCGCTCGTGAAGCCGACCTCTCGTGAAGCTAATGAGATGTGGACTTCCCGGTCTGCTGCCGTATTTGCGACGTCGACCCCGCGACCGAGCGCTCGAACGTTCGCGAGCGTACAGTCTTCTCCTTTTCCGACTTGGTAAAGTCAGGAACGGCTCCCAGCCTCATCTGTTGCCGTCACGAGCGCACGACGCCATCCGGCATCTGTCGAACAGGTCCGTGCCGGCGCAACTGGTAGCCTGAGCGGCGCAATTCTTGCCGGACCTCGGCAGAGCACGTCGGGGCTCGCAAAGCGATGACAAGGAGACATCACGATGATGAAACGAGCAATCCTGGCCGCCGTGTTGGGAACGACGGCCCTCGCGCCAACAGCCCTGTACGCGCAGAGCCAGACCCCGGCTGGTGGGTCCCAGAGCACTCAACAGGGAGCGTCAGCGCAGTCACAGCAGATTTCCGCGGCCGATTTCGTGAGCCAAGCCGCGGCGAGCAACCAGTTCGAGATCCAGTCGAGTCAGATCGCGCAGCAGAAGAGCCAGAACGATCAGGTCAAGCAGTTCGCCCAGCGCATGATCCAAGACCATACCGCTGCCGGCGACCGCCTGCGCTCGACGGTGCAGGGGATCCAGGGCGTGACAATGCCGTCCAATCTCGACCAGCGGCACCAGCAGATGGTGCAGATGCTGCAGAACGCTTCCGGAGCGGGGTTCGACCGCAACTACGTACAGATGCAGGTGAGCGGCCACCGCGATACGGCCAACCTCTTCGAGCGCTATGCTCAGAACGGTGACAACGAGCAGCTCAAGCAGTTCGCCCAGCAGACGCTTCCAACTCTGCGCCAGCATCTGCAATCGATCGAGCAGATCCAGAATGCGCTGCCTCCGGCACAGGTTGGCGAGGCGCAGGACGCCGACAAGCAGCGGACCCAGGCTGCGCAAGGTGGCTCACGGATCTTCGTTCAGCAGACCGCGCCGACGATCCGGGTCGATCCGGCCGACCCACGGGTGGTAGTGCGTCAGGCGCAGCCGCAGGTGACGGTGAACCAAGCTCAGCCCGAGATCATCGTGCGCCAGCCCCAGCCGACCGTACGCATCGACATTCCGCAGCCCGAGATCATCGTGCGCATGCCCCGTCCCGACGTGAACGTCGCCATGGCCCAGCCCCAGGTGCAGGTGAGTCAGCCGCGGCCGCAAGTCCAGGTGCAGCAGCCGCAGCAGCAGCCGCAGGTGCAGGTGGAGCAGGCGCAGCCACAGGTCTACGTGCAGCGCTCGGAAGCCGAGCCGCAGGTGCAGGTGCAGCAGGCCGAAGGCCAGCCGCAGGTGCGATACGAGCGAGCTCAGCCGCGGGTGATCGTCAACCAGGCTCAGGGCCAGCCGAACGTGCGCTTCGAGCGCATGGACGAGGGCCAGCAGCAGGCGAACGCGCAGCCCCAGACTCGGCAGCAGTCGCAGCGGCAGGCCTATACCGAGGAGCAGCGGCGCACGCTTCGCGAGCGGCTGACTGCAGGCGATGAGCCTGAGACGACGGCCGCCGTCAACCAGAACTTCGATATGCGGCCGATGCGCGTCGGAGACCTGGAGAATATGGAAGTCTACAATGCGCGCGGCGACGAGCTCGGTGAGGTCGACCGCGTAATCGTGACGCCGCAGGGGCGTCACTTCGTGGTCGTCGGCGCCGGCGGCTTCCTGGGCATCGGTCGCGACACCGTGGCGTTCCCGCTCGAGCGCTTCGGAATCCGCGGCGATCGCCTCGTGATCCGCGGCGTGACCGAGGACGACATCGAAGCCATGGACGACTACCGCGACCGGCTCGACAGCTATCAGCGCATGGGCCGAACCGCACAGGCTGAGATGAGGGTCTGGAAGTGATGCGTATCGGCGCACGAAGGCCCTAACTCTCGCTTCGTGGAGCGTCTGTAGAATCCGGGTCTGCCCCAGCGC
>JAFAAP010000166.1 GCA_023426505.1 Pseudomonadota bacterium | reverse complement strand
GCGCGGGCGGCCGGCCGCGCGAAAGCGGGAATGAAGTGCAGCGGACGGCGGCCGATCACGTCTTCCCTCGACGCGTAGCCGAACATGGTCCAGAACGCGGTGTTGGCCTCGATTACCCGCCACCTGCTGTGGATCGCCACTCCTTCGCGCGTGGCGGATGCCAGGGCGCGGTAGCGTTCCTCGCTCTCGCGCAGGGCGGTCTCGGCACGGCGTCTCTTTGCGGCAGCCTCCGACAGGGTCGCGCTCAGCACATTGACTTCGCGTACCACCGTTTCGAGAGGCCGCACGGCCTCCCCCTGGCCGAGGCGCTCGGCCTCCAGGGCGAGGCGGCCGACCGGACGTTCGATGCGGCCCGCGAACACCAGGGCGAGAACGGCCGCGAGCACCAGCATTCCGGCCGCGAGGGTCGACAGCCCCATGAGGGAGTGGCGCAGCGGAGCCGCCGTGTGGGCGCTGGGCAGCATGACGAGCGCGACCCAGCCGGTGAGATCCGAGCGATTGAAGGCGACGAGCGCCTTCTCGTCGGGAGAGGCCACGACCCGCTCCCCGAGGATGCCGTCTCTGCCCTTCACGTCCTCCCAGAGCTGGCGGGGCAGAGGCGTCCCGGCGACTTCGTTGCCCTGTCCGGACTGGGCGATGATGCTTCCGCGGCGGTCCGCCATCGCGATCGTCCAACCCACCGGGGGAGACATCCCGGTGACGAGCTCGCGGACGCTCTCGGGTTCCAGGCCGAGACTGAGAAAATACGCGACGTCGCCTCCCTTGATGACAGGCACGTTCAAGATGAACAGGGGCTTCCGCGTCACGCTGCCGATCAGCAGGTCCGACACCACCGGCCGCCGGGTCTCCAGCACCATCCTGTCCGATTCCAGCTCGCGACCGCCCGGAAGGGGCGCGCCGCGCGGCAGGCGCGTGTTCACCACCTGGCGGCTTTGGCGGTCGCGCAATACCACGTTGAGCCCGAGCCGCTGGAAGACGTCGCGCGCCTGGCGGTCGAAGGCGTCGAGATCGTCCTCCTGCAGCGTGTGCGAGAGGGACAGGATTTCCGTCGCCGAGATGAGGCCCGCAAGCTTGCGGTCGCTCGCGGCCACGATATCGTGGGCAGCCCTCAGTCCCTCCTGAGCCATCCGTCTCTGCTCCGATCCCACATAGGACAAGGCCAGCACCGCCGCCAGGACGAGCACGGGCAGGATCAGGGCGAGACACAGAAGGGCCAGATGCCAGGAGAGCGCGCGGTCGCGGCTCCCGCGTGCCGGGATGCCGGCCGGTGCCGGTCGGGTCTGACGGTTCACGTCCTGCATGGCTCAGCGGCGGCAGGACGTTTCGGTGCGGCACGCTTTCGCGGTCCGACGGACCGATCCGCTCTTCTGCCGCATATCCTTCCCCTGCGTTTCCATAGAGATCAAACCATTGATGCAACGCGATGCCGATTGATCTATCGCAATTCAGCCGGGTCTGTTTGCGATCAGACTGTGCGTCGACTGTCGTTCGCGTGGCATTATCCACGACTTTCCATAGAGAAGCTGCCATGGATCGGCGCTCCTCGCTGGGACCACACTCCCCACAATACTTCGAAAGGGTAGGTGCGCGGCAAGTATCCAGGACTCGTCATACCGGTACTTTTCCGAGTTTTTCAGCTCTTTCTACCTGTCCATCTTAACCTGTGGGGTTCGCTTGTGCTGAAGGAGTCCGCCCGTGAGCACCTTGTCCCATCGCATGGCCGGATTGCCGGAGTGCCGCATCGGCGCGCAGCTGCGTCGCGCCGATAACCCGCGGCCCGGGATGTCCGTCGCGGCGATTCCCGGAGGCTTCGTGCGCATGGGCGTCGCCAAGGAGATCGCATCGGTCCTGAAGGATCTGGGTCTCGACCCCGCCTCCGTCATTCGCGAGGCAGGCCTCGATCCCGCCCTGTTCGGGGATGGCGACAACGTGATCTCCTTCGTGGCGCTGGGCCGCCTCGTCACGCTGTGCGTGGCCCGCACGAAGCGCCAGCATTTCGGCCTTCTCGTGGGCCAGAAGGCCTCCATCTCGGGCCTCGGGCCCGTCGGCGGCCTGATGCAGCATTCGCGCACGGTCGGAGACGCCCTGCACAACCTGATCCGGCACATCCACCTCTGCGACCGCGGCGCCGCCCCGCTGCTCACGGTCTCCAGCGACGAAGCCATGCTGAGCTATGCCATCTATCAGCCCGGCGTGGAGAGCACGGACCAGATCGCCGACGCCGTCATGGCCTTGTGCGCGGTCATCATGCGCACCCTCTGCGGTGCGGAGTGGTCGCCGACGGAAGTCCTTCTGCCGCGACAGCTCCCGGACGATCCGAGCCTCTATCGCCGCTGGTTCAGGGCACCCGTGCGGTTCGACCAGGAGACGGCGGCCCTCGTATTCCCGGCACACTGTCTCGACCACGAGATCGCAGGAGCGGATCCGGTCTTCCGCAAGATCTTCGACGACAGGGTCCGGGAGCTCGAGGCGGCCAACACGCCCGATTTCGCGGACGATCTCCGGCGCGTCCTGCGCACCCGCGTCCTCGCCGGCCGGTGCTCGGCTGAAGCCGTGGCGACGATGTTCGCCATGCACCGGCGGACGCTGAACCGGCATCTCGACCAGGAAGGCAAGTGCTACCAGGACATCATTGACGAGACCCGCTTCGAGGTCGCCCGCCAGCTGCTGAACGACACGAAGCTGCCCCTGAGCCACGTGGCGGCGGCCCTCGGCTATTCGGAGGCGAGCGCATTCACCCGCGCCTTCCGCCGCTGGTCCGGCCAAACCCCGACCGCATGGCGCGCGGCGACGGGCGCGCGGGTCGGCATGGAGCAGTGAAACCGCCGCGCACGGCCCCCGCGCGGCATCCCTGGGGACGGCGAACGGCTTCCGGGACGATGATGGGGGCTCCCGCGGGCCCATGCCCGCCAGAAGGAGGTCAGCCCATGCGTTCCCTGTCGATGGCTCTCGTGCTCGCCGCCGTCGCCCCGCTCGTGATGCCCGTGCCGGCGGAGGCCCAGCAGCCCCGCAGGCGGCAGCTCGGCGACGGCGGGCCGCTGGTCCTGCGGGTGACGCCGCGCAGCTTCCTCGATCCCGGCACGGCCGTGCCGGTGGGCTCGATCAATCCGGGCTATAAGGGCTACGGGCAGGTGCAATCCTACCTCGCGAGCCCGCCCTACATGCAGAACAACGAGCGCTTCAGCGGCGGCGGCGTCCTGCCCGATCCGGTCACGAACGGGCCGTATGTGGGAGCTCGCAACCCGTTCGGGCCCATCGACTACGTGGCGCCGTCCGGCCTGGCGCGCTGATCGTTCCGGCGAGCGGGTTCAGGCCGAGCGCGCGATGCGATCCGACGAAAAAGGCCCGGGATTTTTCCCGGGCCTTTGCCGTTCAGGCTGCACCCCCGCATGGGCTCAGTACGTTCCGAACTTGAAGTTCAGCTTCGCGCGAGCCACGAAGAAGTCGTTGTCGTTGTTGTTGCTGGTGAACACCGGCGCGAAGACGGGAGCCGGCGTCCCGCCGACTGGAGTGAACGTGCCGAGAGCTCCATTGAAGTTGTCGTTGTCGTCGTCGAAGCTCAGCCACAGGCCTTCGAGCCCGAACGTCACGGCCGATGATCCGAACCAGTTGACGGGAAGCGCCCACTCGACGCCGCCGCCGACCGTCCAGCCCGTGCTGTTGTCCGTGTAGGCGAGACCGCCGGTGGC
>JAFAAP010000163.1 GCA_023426505.1 Pseudomonadota bacterium | reverse complement strand
GGCAGTATCTGAGGGAGAACTGGATCTCCAACCGGATCTTCACGTCCTACACGGATATTCTCGATCACTGCTGCGCAGCCTGGACCAAGCTCGTCGACCAGCCTTGGACGATCATGTCCATCGGATTGCGTGATTGGGCGCACGTGTTCTGATCAGTGGGACTTGGTATAACATAGCCCAATGCCGGAAACAAACTTGCAGCCTTTTGACGAGGCGATTGAGACGACGATGGATCTGGCGCAGCAGGCCGTCAAAACGGCCCCGCACCGAACTCGCTTATTCGCAGGCCGTGTGCCAAGCCGAAGCGGAGCTTGCGCGGTCCGTCGAGTGCATCGCTGACGAACACGACAGCCTTGCGGGTGGGGAATGACGCGGCGGTTCCAGGAACTCGGGCAAAAAGAAAGCGCCCCGTCGTCTCAAGAGGGCGCTTTAAGAACCGACCCGTGGGGCAAAAAGAAGAGCCGGTCTGACCGGTGTATTCAGATGAAGCCATCTTGTCTGCTCGGAACATCCCTACGTATTGTCCCGATACAATCTCTATGACACATCGCTCATATCTCCGGCACGGCTTGTACTGACAAGCTTATATTATAGGAAATATACGAAAACAGCAGAATAAACTGCTCATTGCACCATCATGGTCCGGGACGATAGGATGATTGATCGAGAGGCACAAGATCCGCGCAAAGAGGTTCAGCGACTAATCGCAGAAGCCCAAGCCGCACGGGTGCAGGCGCATGTTCGCGCCATGCTCTTCCGGCTTCCCCTGCAACACACCAAGCTTTTGAAAGCCGCGTGAGAGGATCTCGCACTAGCCCAAACGGATCGCTTACCTCAGCCCTTGCATCGTGCGGGTAAGCGGGCGCGTCGCGTATCAGCCCGGTGCCGTGTGCTCAGACGCGGTCGGCTCCAGTCGAGAGTTCTACCCTCCTCGGCTGGGGCATTTCCCTCTCGAGCGGGGCAGGCGCACACCCCAGAAGGTGAATTGTGGCCGGGTGCTTCCGGCTTGATCATTCAAAGATCAGGCTGGGGAAATCAGATGGTTCTGGATCAACCCATCCCGGGTCGGATTGAAGGTCTGCATCTGCCTTCGCGAGCTTGGAGGGCCCTGCGGGCAGAAAACATCACGACCCTTGACCAACTGATCGCTGTCGCCAGCCGGATCGAGCGGGTGACCCCTGGGATCGGACGCAAGACCGCACGACGGATCAGGGCAGAGCTCGCCCGTGTCTTGGCAGCCGAGAGATTGCCCCTTTGAGAGACGGTCCTCTGACGGCCCTGAAGATCTGCAGTTACTGGAGCGGGGTATCGCCACTCACACCAGCCCCCACAGATCCGCGTCCCGCAGCAGCGCCGCGACCGCCGTGCCCTGGTTCGGGGCTGCGAGGCCCTTGGCGAACTCCTGGGTGCCATCAACATAGACTTCGAGGCGCTCGACCTCCCGCACGATGACACCCGACCCCAGGACCGTCTCCGCGCCGGGCACGAAGGCGTTGATCTCGGCCTGGAACGCCGCTGAGGCGAAGACTTCCCCGTCCACCTCCAGCCGCAGCACGTCGGTTCCCGTTCCACCGGTCACGGTATCAAAACCGGCCAAGGCATCGTCGGTGACGATCAGGAGGTCGTGGCCGGCGCCGCCGTTGGCGCTGTCGAGCCCTGTGCCAAGGAGCAGGACGTCATTGTCGTCGCCGCCGCTGAGGTTGTCGTCACCCGCGTTGCCGGCGAGGAGGTCGCTGCCTGTCGAGCCCGTCATCGTGTCATTGCCGCTGCCGCTGATACCGAGGTCATTGCCAGCGCCGCCATTCACGCTGTCGTTGCCCCGGCCGGCGACGATGACGTCGTTGCCGCTCCCCCCGAGGACCGAGTCGTTGCCGCTGCCCGCCATCACGAAGTCCGCGCCGGAAATCCCTCCGACCGAGTCGTCGCCGCTGCCACGGAACGTGACGCGGTCGGCCCGCAGGGTTGCCTCGGAGAAGGCGGCAAGGATGCCGTGGCTGGCCGCTGACGGGTGGACCGGGTCGAAATAGGCGACCTCGTCGGGATCGGCCTGGCTCGTGATCCCGGTCGGCACCGGCGTGTCGTTTTGGTCGAGGATGTAGAGGGGGGTGTCGTACACTTTCAGGCCGAAGGTCTCCTTGTCGCCATGGACCTCACGGGTGAGGCGGTCAACATCGATAATGGTGGTCGGCACGCCGGCCCCGTTGTAGGTCGCCGCGAGTTGCCGCAGGCCGGCATTGTGGGCCGAGATCATCGCGTCCTCGGCCGCCCGCTCGGCCTCGGGTAGGGCAATGCCACGGGGCGTCTGCAGGGAGAGCGGCAGATTGAAGAGCACCAGTTCTCCGACGCCTTTTCGTGCGAGCCGGACGGCCGCGTCGTCGATGCTATCGAGCACTCTGCCGACGATTGTCGGATCAGTCGGATCGGCATCGTGATAGTCGTTGCCGCCGATGAAGATCGAGGCGGCGCTGCCGCTCGGCGCGCCGAAAAGATATCTGGTTTCGAATTCAGTGACCTGGGCGTTGAGGCCGATGAGCAACTGCTCCGGTCCTGACGGCAGCGCTTTCGCCCCGCCGTAGGCGAAGTTGGTGGAGGGAACGTTAAGTTCCTGGGTCAGCACCTGGGCATAGACGAGGCCGTTGGTGAAACGACCATCAACATAGGGCGGGTCGGGGCGGAACGGTTCCGGCAGCCGCCCGGCATCGGTGATGCTGTCTCCAAGAAAGAAGAGCCTCCCGAAATTGGTCGACATGTCCGCCTCCGATGCCATTGCAAGTGCGCTGCGCCACAGCGATGTCCCACCCTGCACCGGGTTTTGGGCAGGATAAGGCCCGTGCCGCCCTCATTCGCAGGAGGATGAGGGCACGTGTGAGTGTGGTGAGCGTCATTGGCTCGTTCCTCTTCTATTGGCTTCTCCCGGCCCCGCCTGCGAGGGAGCTTCTTTGCGGGAGCGGGAATAAATCGTGCCGAGGAGTGTCATCCGATCCCCGGCCTGTGCCCTATGGGTCGGCACCTTCAGGCGCCCGCCCGCTGCCGGGCGTGGCGCCACTTTTTTGCACGCTGGCTCCGGGCGGATGCACAGATCGTTAACCTAAACCGTTTGATAAGGGTGCGCAGGCAGCGTCTCGCGTTTGCCCTCCAAACCCCGTTCACCTCCCCCTGGCTGAGCGGGGTTTTCTTTTGGGGTAGCTGACCGGGTCTAATCCGTCGTGCAGATCGACAGAGATCTTGCAGAAGCGCAGGCTTGTTCCTGTCTCATCCATCAGAACGTGAGCCGACTTAAGGGCCCTCTTCTTTTGCCCGGAGGGTGCTCGTTGCCAACGCAAGTCAGCTATCGTTGGGCGACAACGGCAGCCTGGGGCCAAACCCGAGATAGAAGTGGCGCCGCCACTATCCCGGTGATCAGGGCAAAGGCCGTGACCACCAGGCCGTAGCGACCGTAGAGCACCAACTGTTCCTTACGTGTCATGCCGTGCCTCTCAGAGGATGCACGCTGCCGGATGATAGACGGTACGCAGGATTGCGGCGTAACGGTTACGCTCCTGTGACGGTTCCGGGGTGAGGTTGTTGGACGCAAAAGGCGAGTCTCGCGCATACCCTCAAAACTCGATGAAGCTTTCAATGCGCGACGGGACCTATGTGAACAATGTTGAAGGCAAGCTTGGCAATTCATACAGCGCTCGTGCAGATCGGCCCGGGCCCCTGGAACAGGGTAGGGGGATCTCGCACAAAAAGACTCTGCTTCACAGTGGATCGCGGCCTCTGCGCTCGAACTCTCGCTTGATCTCGTCCAGTCGTCGGCTGAGGCCTTCGATGGCTCGCGTGACGTCGCGAACGTCGTCGCGTGTGGGCGTCCGTTCCTGATCAGGTGACGGCGGACGGAGTTCACTCCGTGCGTCAGGACAATCTGGCAGCCCATTGCGTTGGTAGCGGAGGCTGAGACTGTCTCCGAGCTTGAAGTACGTGCATCCCCCATCTGGGTCTTGCCACACGAACGGACCTTCCTGGGCGAAGGCAGGAGCATTTCTGAGAAGGCCGATGATGAGGATCACGCTTCGCATCCTCGCAGCATGGCCGGAGGTACCGGACGTGTCTAACATTCCAAAGGATAGTCCCCCGCTCTGATGGTTGCAGCATCAGATTGGGAGCCTGGGTTAAAAGATGAGGGAAGCGAGGGGCGTCACGTCAGTCACGTTCATAATCGAACAATCACTGAGCAATTTGGAAAGCTTCACGCTTTGGTGGAGAGCCGTCGGAGACAAAGGCTGCTTCATAGAGACCCAACTGTGTATGCGCCACGCAGGCGGTGATCATTCCTTTCCTGGCAGGATCGCCAAAGCGGCAGAAGCCCACCGCTGTATCTCCCTTCGCGGCACCGTCCTTGGTGGCGTCCACAGGTGCCAAGATGACCCTGTCGATGGCCTGAACAACGTCATTCGGGCCCTGTTCGATCCGGCTGGAGCCATCGCCCGCAAAAGAAAGAATCGTCTGGTCGGTCACAAACCAAAACGCACTCACGCCGGTGCTGTAATTCATGTTCACCAGAGTGCTCTTGCATCCGTCAACCGGCTGATCAGCATGGACCAGCTTGGTGCATGTGCCAGAGACTGTGACCATGGAGACCGTGACTGTTTTGACGAACTGGTCTGGCTTAGCTGCCTTCGGCTTTACCTGTGGGGCAGCATAGGAGCTGACAGTGGCCGCGAGAAAGAACGCAATCGGGAGAGACAGCCCCATAGCCTGCCTCCATCACAGCCCCTTTTCATTATAGGCCCGCTTGCCTCAGCCTGTCGATCTTGCTGGCTTTGGCTTGGAAACACGCTCTTCAATGGCAGCGGTAAGCCTAATGAGCACCACTCCGGCAATGCTCAGCCCATCGCGTGATCCGCAATCTGGAGATCCGCTTCGGCCGCATGACTTGCTCAATGACCTAGCCATTGTTGGGTGTGATAACTCGCCCTTCCGATTGACAGCTCGGATGCTAAGGTAGGACCATTTCAGGGTGGGGGGTGTGCCACAAGGATGGCCCCGATGGACAGCTTCGATCACATCCTGAACTGGAAACTGAAACAAGGCTCGCACACGTTTCCGGGACAAGACGGCGGCACCTGCATCAACGAAGCCGCCGTCGTGGCGGCTGGCTTTCCCTACCAGCCTG
>JAFAAP010000010.1 GCA_023426505.1 Pseudomonadota bacterium | reverse complement strand
TGCACGGGGGGGGGGGGGCTCCCGCCGCACGCATGTCATCAGCGCAGCGAAAGTGGGAACAGTTCGATCGCGTTCGATGCCACCGGCGTGAAGCGGAAGTTCTGCACCTCTGCACGAAGCGCGAGCTTGCGGTTCTCCAGGACGCCAAAGATGTCCGGCGCGTCATCGACGACCACCTGCTGGAACTCCTTGTAAAGGGCCTTGCGCTTCTCCTCATCAATTTCGGCCCGGGCGCGCATGATCAGGTCGTCCACCTTCGGGTTGGAGTAGACCGGGTTCTGCCAGTTTCCATTCCGGGACGAGTGGTAGGCCGCGAAGGCGATGTTGTCGGGGTCGCCATAGTTCGCCGTCTGGTAGACGCAGAAGAAGTCCGGCGTCGTCTCGGGCGAGCGGGTGAGCGCGACCATGTCGGGCCAAATCATTGGCTTGACGTCGAGCTCGATGTTCAGCTGCTTCAGGTTGTCGAGCAGGACCAGCGACCAGCGGCGCTGCTGCTCCAGCCCCGATACATGGGCGATCGTGAGCTTGATTCCGCCGTTCGGGTACTTCGACCTGGACAAGTACTCCTTAGCCTTCTCCATATTCGTGCGGTAGACCTGCAGCGATGGATCGTGGCCGAAGATCCCATCCGGCAGGGGACCTGTCATGAGCTTAGCGTAACCACCCGAGTCCAGCATGGCTTGATAGTTGAAGGCGTAGGAGATCGCCTTGCGTAGGTTCACGTCGGCGAGGGGGCCGTGCTCGGTATTCATCTTAATACTGAAGGTTCGGTATTCCGGCTCGATCACGGAAACCACATTCGGCCGGCCCTTGATCGCGTCCATGTCCTCGCTCGTGAGATCGACGGCGATATGGGCTTCGCCACGCTGCAGCATAAGACGCTGCGAGGAGGTCTCGCGGGTGATTTTCCAGATGGCGCCGGTGAGATTTCCGCCGCCCTGCTTCCAGCCGTTGGCGACGCGCTCGAACTCGTAAAGGTTGCCTGGCTCGGCGCGGCGGACGCGGAACGCACCTGAGCCAGCGATGTTGGAGCGCAAGTACGTCTGACCGTCGTCGGAGCCCTTGTTGGCCTCCACCTCCTTCGGATTGACGACCCACACCCAGGGAAGAACCTGCAGGAAGGCCACGAACGGCTTGACGAGCTTGATCCGGACGGTCTGCGCATCGACCGGCTGGACGCTGTTTTCCTCGACAATGCCGGCGATCATCCAGGAATTGCCCTTGTTGAGGCGAAGGAGGCGATTGAAGGAGTATTGCACCGCCTCCGCCGTGACGGGCGACCCGTCATGGAATTTTGCGGCCGGGTCCAGCTTGAACACGTATTCCATGCCATCGGGCGAAACGGTCCAGGATGTCGCAAGATGGGGAACCGGCTTGGGCGGATTATCCTCAACCCTCACGAGCGAGTCGTAGGTGTTGCGCAGGAGCATGCTGGCCGAATAGCCGGTCGCGATGTGCGGGTCGAAGTTCGGGATGTCCTGGTTGCTCGCGATGATGAGGATCTTGCGCGATTGCGCGTCGGCTGGTCCGCCCAGCGCCACGGATGCGAGCGACGCGGCTCCCGTGGCGATGACATTTCGTCTCGTGAGATTGATCATGGGATGTCCTCTGGTTTGTCCGTTTTTCTCTGCCCCGACGCGGGCCTGATCCTAGACGGTCAGGCCCGCCTTTTCCGGTGTTTCCTGCGCGGCCGATGGCCGCGAAGCCTCGCTCTCGAACCCATAATCCCGTGCCGCTCCCTCAGGTGTCACCAAGCCGAGCCGCAGGTCTCGTTCAATGGCAGCCCGGGGACGCTCGCGCGGGTCGCCATATCCGGCACCGCCGGCCAGGGTGATCTCCACGATTTCGTCGGGGCGGGTCACCTGAACGAGGTCACCAGTCCCGCAGTCGTGAAGGACACGGCCCGATGGATCGACGATGCGGCCCCGTGCCTCGGTGCCAGCTTGGCCTCCGAAGAGGCCCGGGGCGGGGTTCCCGACCCCCTCAGGATAGATCGAGAAGAGCGTCGGGAGTCCATCGTCCTCGAGCTTGCGCACGCGCACCCGCTGGCCGAGACCGCCGCGGTGACGTCCCGGGCCGCCTGAATCCGGGAGGTAGGCTTTCTCGATCACCAGAACCGGCACACGCGCCTCGAACAGCTCGATCGAGGTATTCGCGGCCGAGGTCGGCCATAGCAGACCGGACTTGCCGTCGCCGTGCGCCGAAGCGCCCTGTCCGCCGCCCGTGAACAGAAGATCGGAATAGGTTTTGCCGCTCTGGTCTTGCCCGTAAACGTTGGCGGCGATCGGCAGGCCAGTGAAGGCTTGGACCTTGTCCGGCGCCGCTTGGGCAAGGGCGCGGAAGATGTTCGGTGCGAGATACCAGCCGGTGCGCGTCCGCAGGTTCACGGCGGCGGGGCGGCGGCAGTTCAGGATCGATCCTTCCGGGGCTTTGACCGTGAACGCGCGATAACATCCCGCATTGCCGCGGACGTTGGGCGTCAGCATGCATTTCAGTGGATAGGTCGCGTGAGCGGCCGTGTAGTTCAGGGTCGAGTTCAGCCCGCCCTGCGCCAGCTGCGGAGGAGCGCCCTCGAAATCGAGCTCGATCTCGCTGCCCGAAACCGTCAGCTTGAGCGGATAGCGCATCGGCTCACCGAGTGGATTGTTCCACACCTCGGCCGAGTAGATGCCATCCGGGATGGCTGCGATCGCGTCGCGCATGGCCTTCTCCGAGCGGCTCTGCACGACCGTGGCGAGCGCCCGCACGTCATTCATGCCGTAATCCGCCATGAAGGCCAGAAGCCGCTCCGCCCCGATCGCGTTCGCTGCGACGAACGAATGCAGGTCGCCCAGCACCTGCTCGGGGTTGCGCACGTTCTCGGCAAAGAGCCGGAACAGCGTCTCGTTCGGCCGCCCCTCCTCGAACAGTTTCATCGGCGGGATTTGGAATCCCTCCTCGTAGATCTCACGGGCGCGCAACGAGTCGCGGGTGCCGCCGATATCGGACACGTGGCCGACGGTCCCCATAAGCCCGACGACTTGGCCCGCCCGGAAGACCGGCGTGACCACCGCGATGTCGAAGAGGTGTCCGGCGCAAAGCCACGGATCGTTCGTGATCAGAACGTCGCCGGGCTTGAGCGTTTCGGCCGGATAACGGGCGAGCAACGCCTTTACCGCACGGGGCAGGGTGAGGTTGAAGACCGGCATCGCGCGTGGCGAGTGCGCGAGCGTCTCGCCATTGGGGTCGAGAAGCTCGCAGGCGAAGTCCTGCGACTCCGAGATCACCAGCGAGAAGGCAGTTCGGCAGACCGTCAGCCACATCTCCTCGACGACGGTGACGAGCCGGCTCCACATGATCTCCAGCGAGATGGGATCCGCTTCGATCCGGGCAACGGCCTCTTGGAGCGGTAGGCCGGCCGGAATCATGGTGGCTCCGGCGCTGGCCTGACCGACCGTGATGCGCAGATTCAGGCTGCTGTCCACGGCCAAGCTGTCCGTGGGCGCGATCACCGTGGTCGCCTCGCGCTCCTCGATGATAGCCGGTCCCTGGATGGAGTCGCCGGGGGACAGGGCGTAGCGGTCGAAGACCGGGGTTTCGATATAGCCGCCTCCGAACCAAGCGCGACGATGTCCCTTGATCATCCTCTCGCGATCGCCACCACCGGCGGCACCCTTGAGCGAAAGCTTCGGCGCCGGAGCGACGCAGCGGACCCGGAAGTTGATAGCCTCTATGCGGGCACCCTCGTAGACCGCGGTGTAACGGGCTTCATAGACCTTTGAAAAGGCATTCTGGATGGCATCGAGGCGGTTGCCGTCGATCCTTCCCGCCGGCAGCTCGACTGTAATATCGTGCATCTGCCCCACGAGGCGCATATCGGCGAAGCGCTCGACCGTGACGGAGGCCGGCGCTACGCCGGCCTCTGTGAGACGCTTGCGGCCCTCGGCCTCAAGTTCCCCCAGCACGGCATTCGTGGCCGTTGCATCGAAGTCGTCCGAGAATTCGACCGGATGAGACCGAACGAGCTCGAACGAGAGGGGAGCCGCAAGGAAGCCGAGGGCGGAGGCTGCGCCCGAGGCGGGTGGGATGATGACCTCGCACACCCCGAGCGCCCGCGCCACGTCGGTCGCATGGGCTGGACCCGCGCCCCCGAATCCCACCATCGCGTAGTTGCGGGGATCCTTGCCCTTTTCAACCAGGTGAACGCGGGCTGCCGCCGCCATGCTCTCCACGACGACTTTGTGAATGCCCCAAGCCGCTTCCGGTACGGAGAGGCCAAGCGGGTCGGCAACACTCGCGATGGCGCGTTCCGACGCGCTGATGTCGAGCGACATGCGCCCGCCGAGGAAAAAGCCAGGATCGTAGTACCCGAGGATGAGGTTGGCGTCGGTGACGGTCGGCTTCGTGCCACCCATCCCATAGCAGGCCGGGCCGGGGTCCGAACCGGCGGAGTGTGGGCCTACCTTGAGGAGACCGACTTCGTCGATGGCCGCGACAGAGCCGCCACCGGCGCCGATCTCAATCATGTCGATCACGGGAGCCTTGATCGGCAGGCCGGAGCCCTTGGTGAAGCGATGAACGCGCCCGGCTTCAAGCATCGGGGCAATCTCGGTCCGCCCGCCTTCAATCATGCACGCCTTCGCCGTCGTGCCGCCCATATCGAAGGAGATCACATCCTCCTTGCCGGCGAGCGAACCGAACAGGGCCGTGGCCAAGCCGCCTCCCGCAGGACCTGACTCGAGCAGGCGGATTGGAAAGGCGCGCGCTGTTTCGGGCGAGACGAGACCACCGGCCGAGTGCATGAGTCGCAGAGCCCCCCGGAAGCCCCGGCCCGATAGCTCGCGCTCAAGCCGCTTCAGGTACCGGTCCATGAGCGGCTGAACATAGGCGTTGGCGCAGGTCGTGACGCAGCGCTGGTATTCCCAGAGTTCGGCGACGACTTCCGACGACAGGGATACGGCAAGTTCGGGGAATTCCGACCGGGCGATTTCGCCGACGATCCGCTCATGCTCGGGATTGCGGTATGCGTTGAGGAAGCAGACGGCAACGGCCTCGACGCCGGTGTCCAGCAGGGCTTGGAGGGCGCGGCGGACGCTGTCCTGGTCGAGGGTAGTGACAATGCGGCCGTCGCGGTCGATGCGCTCCGGGATCTCCAGCCGCAACTCACGGGAGACGAAGGGCTGCGGATAGCGGAGGAACAGGTCGTAGATGTCGTAGCGCTGTTCCGTACCCATCTCGAGGATATCGCGGAGGCCCTCGGTTGTCAGTAGACCGAGCTTGGCCCCCTTGCGCTCGATGACCGCATTCGTCACCAAGGTCGTGCCGTGCACGATTTCATGAACCTCGGCAAGGCGGATCTCGGCCATGGCAACGAGCTCCTCGAGCCCCGCAAGTGCCGCAACGGAAGGATCGTGAGGTGTCGTCAGCCGCTTGTGGAGACGGACCGTTTCTTCATCGCCGTCGTACAAGATGAAGTCGGTAAAGGTGCCTCCAATGTCGAAGCCGATCCGCCAGCGGGTTCCGGGTTGCATCATCGCAATCTCTTTCAATGGGTTCTGGTGTTGTAACTGAGGCCATCACCGAGGATCGCTGCGATGTGTTTGGCTCCCGCCCGAAGGCCAGTGATGATCGCGTCGCGTTCGTCCTGAGTGATCGTTGAGGAAGGAAAGGTGACGCAGAGGCTGACGGCCTCACGGGTTTCGGGGTCACCGACCGCCACTGCGATCGCGGCGACGCCTCGGTTGGCTTCATCATTGGACTCGGCAAATCCCTCCTGACGCACCTTCGCCAGACGCGCCAGCAGTTCCTCGACGCTTTGGGGCGCGTTCGGGGACGGGGGCATGGGGAGCGTGGGATAGAGAGCCTTCACCTCATCGTCGGCGAGTCGGGCAAGGAGCGTGCGCCCGGTTGCGCTCGCGAAGGCCACGAGGCGACGCCCGACCGGCGTCGCGACCCGCAGAACATGTGAACCAGGGTGATAGGTCAGCCCAACCACGTCGTGACCGGCGCGGATACTGACATAACCGGAATGCCCGACCTGAGCCGAGACGGCCTTCACAACCTCGTCCGCCCGGGCCACCAGAGACGAGGCGCGCCGATAGACGTTTCCGGCCTCGAACAGCATGAGGCCGGGACGGTAGCGCTTCGTCTCCCCGATACTCTCGATGAAACCGGCATCTCGCATGGCGCGCAGCAGACGGGAGACGGTGCTCTTCGGCGCCGGAAGAAGCGCCGCGACATCCGTAACCGTCAGTTCGGTGCGTTCTTCCGAAAAGCATCGGAGGACCGCCGCTACACTTGCCAAGGCTGTCACATCACTGGTCCAAAAGTTCCAGAATTTGCAACTCGTGTTCCACAAGTTGGAATTATGACTAGCCTTCCCATACGGAACATGCAAGCCTCGAAGATGTGCAACCCAAACTGCAAAATGAGGATTCAATGGGCAGCATGACCGAAGGGGAAGGCAGGGTCACCGAATGGCTTTGGGAGCAGAGAGAGGCTATGGTCTCGCTTCTCGGGGAACTGGTGAACACCGACTCGGGGACCTACGACAAGGCAGGCGTCGATGCGGCTGGGGAACCGCTCCGCCGGTTTTTCGAAGGTGCTGGACTCCAGGTCGAGGTCCTGCCCGACCCTATCTTTGGCGACGCCCTTCGTGCGACGCTGCCGCAGGAAACGGCCAATGACCAGAGACCGATCGTGCTTATGGGGCATCGCGACACGGTCTTTCCGAGGGGAGAGGCGGGTCGGCGGCCGTTCAGGGTTGAAAATGGCCGTGCTTACGGCCCCGGCGTGGCCGACATGAAATCGGGCCTCGTCATGAACGCCTTTGTGATCGCCGCTCTGGCACGGCTTGGGGGCCACTCGGCGCCAGTCGTGGCGCTGGTGACCAGCGATGAGGAGATCGCCTCGCCATCGTCCCGGCCTCTCATCGAGGCGCAGGCTCGGATGTCACGGGCAGTCTTCAATGCCGAACCCAGCCGAGCGCCGAACGTCATCGTACGTGGGCGCAAGGGCGGCGTATTCATGAGCTTCGACGTGTATGGAAAGGCGGCCCATTCCGGAGCCCATTATGAGCGCGGCGTCTCGGCTATCGAGGAGTTGTCGCGAAAGGTGCCTGCGCTTCACCGCTTGACCAATCTCAACCGTGGAATCACCGTCAATGTCGGGCTGATCAGCGGCGGACAAACCGTCAACACAATTGCGCCCCATGCCCGCGGCGAGATCGACCTGCGCTACGTCCACAGCGAGGATCGCGCTGCGATGATCGAGGCTATCCGCGAGGTCGTGGAAAACTGCTCCCTCCCAGGCACGACAGCCCAGCTCACCATCAAGGGCGAGTTCCTCCCCTTGGAGGAGACGGCCGAGGGCCGTGTGCTGTTCGAGATCTATCGACAGGCGGCGAGGGATATCGGATTTGAAGTCGAGGCCGAGTTCACCGGCGGCTGCGCAGATTCCGGCTTTACGGCGGGTCAGGGCTGTCCCACCCTTTGCAGCATTGGACCGGTCGGCGATGGCGGGCACACGCCAGAGGAATATGTGCTCGTCGACAGCTTGGTCCCCTGCGCTCAGGCCTTGGCTCTTTCAGTCATGCGCTTGCGCTCCTGAGCCTCTCGACGACCTTGGAGGATCTGCCAGAAGGGGCCTCAAGCTTCGCCGCTCAGGCGGGACTAGCCACCACGAATGCACTCCCACGGTCGAGGTGCACCAGCGTAATGGGCCGGGCCGTCCAAACTCGTGAGGGCCCTGTTGTTTAGTAGCGGAACGTCGTTGGGACCGGGTGCGTTGGGCGATTGAGAACTATACTTGGCGCTTCGATCGCTCGCGGCGCCCGCCACGCGCTTGGTGGAGGATCTGATGCACTCCCTTCATCCCCAAGCCCGCACCACTCCAGCCGTTCGCCAGG
>JAFAAP010000128.1 GCA_023426505.1 Pseudomonadota bacterium | reverse complement strand
CGGCGCTTGCGCTCGTCTTCCTGGCGGCGACGCTCCTCTTCCTCGCGCTTGCGGGCTTCGGCCGCCTCACGCTCCTGGGCCTCGGCGGCTTCCCGCTCGGCCCGGCGATGGGCTTCGTCTTCCTGGCGCTTGCGGTCCTCCTCCTCGCGACGGCGGGCGTCGACGAGGGCGTTCAGGCGCGCGTCGCGCTCCTGCTCGGAGAGGGTGCGCAGGACGACGCCGGAGCGGGGCGCGTTCGATGACGGCCCCCCTCGCTGCGGGCGGCCCTGCTGCGGGGCTGGTGCTGCCGGCCGCGGCGCGGCCGCCTTGGGCGCGGCGGCCTGCTGGGGCGCAGGACGCTCGTCCTTGCCGCCCCCCTGGCCGACTGGGCGACGCTTCACCGTCTCGACCACAACCGCCTTCGAGCGGCCATGGGAGAAGCTCTGGCGAACCACGCCCTGCTCGACGGGCCGCTTCAGAGACAGCGTCTTGGACGACACGTGCAGCGTCTTGTCGCCCGGGTTTTTCGTATCATTCATTCCGCTCAGATCCGTCGGGTTCCATATTCGTGTGTGCGCCGGCCCCATGATCGGGGTCAGCCTGATCGGCATCGCTTCCGCAATAGGCGCGATAACGGTGCCATCGATTCAGAAAGCCGTCGCTTCCAGCGCCCGCGACGAGGGCAGCATGTATCACATGTGACCGGCCTAATGCCAAACTCAATTCGTCGTTTGACAGCTCTTGAACGACCGGAAAGCTTGATATTGCGTCGCCGAGGCGTTTTCGCAACTGGCCCTGGAGCTTTCTTCGCCCATCTTCGGCCGCTTCTGCGGCATGAATAAGGGCAACGATGGGTTTTTCGGCAACGGCCGCTTCGACCTTCCCGAAGCCGGTGATCACCGCTCCGGCCTTGTTGGCGAGCGAAAGGCTCTGACGCAGATCCGCCCGCATGAACTCGCCGATGTCCGCGGCGAGGGTTTCAGGCGCCCGGGCCTCCGTCTTGAAGGCGCGGGCGAAGAGGCGGCGCTTCACCGCCTCCTGGACCAAGTCGGAGCGCGCAGTCACCCACACGCCCCGGCCGGGCAGCTTGTGCTTCAGGTCGGGGACGACCTGGCGGTCCGGACCGAGGACGAACCGGATCAGCCCCGCCGGCGGCTGGGCCGCGCGGGTGACGATGCAGGTGCGTTCCGGTTCGTGCCGCCCCAAGGGTCTGGTCCTCGCCTGGTCATGGCCGGTTTAGGACGGCTGGGCCTCGGTCTCGGCCTCTTCGGCCGATCCCTCGGTCTCCACGGGCTCCTCCGGAGCCTCGACCCAGCCCGCCTTGACGCGGGCGGCCATGATCATGGCCTCCGCTTCCGCGCGGGAAATGTCGAAGCCGTCGAGGAAGCCCTTGTAGCGCGTCGCGTCCTGGCCGCGGCCTTCGGTCCAGCCGGCGAGGTCGTCCGTGGCGCAGCCGGCCAGGTCCTCGACCGTCTTGACGTCGTTCTCGCCCAGGGCCACCAGCATGGCGGTGGTGACGCCGTCGATCTCCTTGAGCTCGTCGGCGACGCCGAGCTCGACGCGGCGGGCCTCGTTCTCCGACTCGATGCGGGTCAGGTATTCCTGGGCCCGCTCCTGGATCTCGCGGGCGGTGTCCTCGTCGAAGCCCTCGATGGAGGCGACCTCGGACGGATCCACGTAGGCGATCTCCTCGACCGACCGGAAGCCTTCCGCGGCGAGGAGCTGGCCTACGACCTCGTCCACGTCGAGGGCGTTCATGAACAGCTCGGTGCGCTCGGCGAACTCCTTCTGACGGCGCTCGGATTCCTCGGCCTCGGTCAGGATGTCGATGTCCCAGCCGGTGAGCTGCGAGGCGAGGCGCACGTTCTGGCCGCGGCGGCCGATGGCCAGCGAGAGCTGGTCGTCGGGCACCACCACCTCGATGCGGTCGGCCTCCTCGTCGAGCACCACCTTGACCACTTCCGCAGGCTGGAGCGCGTTGACGATGAAGGTCGCCTGGTCGGGCGACCACGGGATGATGTCGATCTTCTCGCCCTGCAGCTCGCCGACCACCGCCTGGACGCGCGAGCCGCGCATGCCCACGCAGGCGCCGACCGGGTCGATGGAGGAATCGCGCGACGTCACGGCGATCTTGGCGCGGGAGCCGGGATCGCGGGCCACCGCCTGGACGCTGACGATGCCGTCGTAGATCTCCGGCACTTCCTGGGCGAAGAGCTTCGCCATGAACTGCGGATGGGTGCGCGACAGGAAGATCTGCGGGCCGCGGGCCTCGCGGCGCACGTCGAACAGGTAGGCGCGGATGCGGTCGCCGGGCCGGAAGGTCTCGCGGGGGATCAGCTCGTCGCGGCGTACGATCGCCTCGCCGCGGCCGAGGTCGACGATCACGTTGCCGTACTCGACGCGCTTGACGACGCCGTTCACGACCTCGCCGATGCGGTCCTTGTATTCCTGGTACTGGCGGTCGCGCTCGGCGTCGCGCACCTTCTGGACGATCACCTGCTTGGCCGACTGCGCCGCGATGCGGCCGAAGTCGAAGGGCGGCAGGGTCTCGGAGATGGCGTCGCCTTCCTGGGCGGCCGGGTTGCGCTTGCGGGCCTCGGAGAGGGCGATCTCGCGGGAGTCGTTCTCGAGGGCGGCGTCGTCGACCACGAGCAGGTGCCGGGACAGGCGCAGCTCGCCGGTCTTCGGGTTGATCTCGGCGTGGATGTCGGTCTCGGCGCCGTAGCGCGAGCGCGCCGCCTTGGCGATGGCGTCCGCCATGGCATCCAGCACGATCTGCTTATCGATCACCTTCTCGCGCGCGACCGCATCGGCGATCTGCAAGAGCTCAAGCCTGTTGGCGCTGACAGCCATCGAGGTCACTCCTTCCTGGGCGTGTTGTCCTGCGGAATGTCCGCATCGGACTCCGCATCGAATTCTTCTTCCGTGTCATCGTCCGCGACCGGCGCCGTGCCACGGCGCAGGGACTCGCGGATCAGCTCGTCGGTCAGGACGAGGCGCGCCTCGCCGAGATCGGTCAGGGGTAGGCGCACCAGGCGCTCCTCGCCTTCCTTCACGTCCGGCAGCTCGACCAGGGCGGCGCCGTCCTCCACGCCCCGGATGAAGCCCCGGAAGCGCTTGCGGCCCGACATCGGCACGGCCATCTCGATCTTGGCCTCGTGGCCGCTCCAGCGCTCGAAATCGCTGGCGCGCACGAGGGGCCGGTCGATCCCGGGCGACGAGAGCTCGAGGTGGTAGGCCTGCGGGATCGGGTCCTCGAGGTCGAGGACCGGGGAAATGGCCCGGCTCACGGTCTCGCAATCGCTCACCGACATGGTGCCGTCGGGCCGCTCGGCCATGATCTGCACCGTGCAGCCGTTGGTGCTGGAGATCTTGACCCGCACCAGATTGAAGCCGAGGTCCTCGATCACCGGCTCGACGATGGCCGCCACCCGGGCCGCCACGCCGTTCTCCGTGATCAGACGCTTGTCGCGTTCGCTTGCCATGGTGTCCGTTAAACCCGCTTCGCCGTCGTTGGTCGCAGCCTCCGGCCGAGAGAAGCAATAAAAAAGAGCGGACCCGGCGGGGCCCACTCTCATGAGCAGCTTCACGCTGCAACCAGAGCTGACAACGACAGATATACCGATTCAAGCCGGAAATTGCAAGGAGCGTCTCATCCCCGGCGGCCCGGGAGGCCCGGGCATGGCGCTCCGGCGTCAGATCCGCACGAAGGTGAGGTAGCTCGGCACCCGGCCCTCGCGGATTGCCTTGGCCTCGTAGCGGGTGCCGGGCCAGCCCTCATAGGGCCTGCGCCAGTCGTCGGCGCGCTCGGCGGTCCAGCGGAAGTGCGGCGAGCGCAGCGCCCGGGCCAGGACCCAGCCGATGTAGTTGTCGATGTCGCTGGCGAAGCGCAGCTCCGCGCCGGGGCGCATCACCCGGGCGAGCTCGACGAGGGTTTCGTCGGAGACGAGACGGCGCTTGCGCTGCCGGCGCTTGGGCCAGGGATCGGGATAGAGGATGTAGACCCGGTCGAGACAGGAATCGGGCAGGGTGGGCAGCAGGTCGGTCACGTCCTCGTCCCAGACCCGGACGTTGCCGAGCTTCTCCTGGTCGACCACGGCGAGGAGCTTCGCCATGCCGTTCACGAAGGGCTCGCAGCCGATGACGTTGACGTCCGGATGCGAGCGGGCTTGGGCGGCGAGGTGCTCGCCGCCGCCGAAGCCGATCTCGAGCCAGGTCTCGCGGTCCACGGTGCCGAATATCTCCGCGGGAGACCGGCCGGGCGTGACCCGCAAGGACGGCAGGAGGTTCTGGACGAGGTCGTCCTGGCCGGCGCGCAGCCTCTTCCCCTTGCGACGCCCGAAGAAGGCGCCGGCCCGTTCCGAGGCTGCGTTCATGGCGTTCAGGCCAGGGCCGACTTGAGGCTGTCGGCGAGGTCCGTGCGCTCCCAGGAGAAGCCGCCGTCCGCGTCGGGCTTGCGGCCGAAATGGCCGTAGGCCGAGGTGCGGGCGTAGATCGGACGGTTCAGGCCGAGATGGGTGCGGATGCCGCGGGGCGACAGGTCCACCGCGTCCATGAGGTAGCTCTCGAGCTTGCCCTCGTCGACCTTGCCGGTGTCGTGCAGGTCCACGTAGATCGACAGGGGCTTGGCCACGCCGATTGCGTAGGAGAGCTGCAGGGTGCAGCGGTCGGCGAGACCGGCCGCCACCACGTTCTTGGCGAGGTAGCGGGCCGCGTAAGCCGCCGAGCGGTCCACCTTGGTCGGGTCCTTGCCGGAGAACGCGCCGCCGCCGTGCGGGGCCGCGCCGCCGTAGGTGTCCACGATGATCTTGCGGCCGGTGAGGCCGCAATCGCCGTCCGGGCCGCCGATCACGAACTTGCCGGTGGGGTTCACGTGCCAGATGGTCTCAGGGGAGACCCAGCCTTCCGGCAGGGTGCGGCGGATATAGGGCTCGACGATCGCGCGCACGTCTTCTGAGGTCAGGGCCTCGTCCAGGTGCTGGGTCGAGAGCACGATCTGGGTCACGCCAACGGGCTTGCCGTTCTGGTAGCGCACGGTGACCTGGCTCTTGGCGTCGGGGCCGAGCACGGCCGCGCCGTTGGCCTTGGTCTTGCGGGCCTGGGTCAGGTCCTCGAGGATCTTGTGGGCGTAGTAGATCGGCGCCGGCATCAGCTCGGGCGTCTCGTTGCAGGCGTAGCCGAACATGATGCCCTGGTCGCCGGCGCCTTCATCCTTGTTGCCGGCGGCATCCACGCCCTGCGCGATATGCGCCGACTGGGCATGGAGATAGACGTCGACCTCGGCGTTCTTCCAGTGGAAGCCTTCCTGCTCGTAGCCAATGTCCTTGATGGCGTCCCGCGCCAGCTGGATTACCCTGTCCTTGGTGATGGACTCATGCCCGCGGACCTCGCCTGCGATGACGACGCGGTTGGTGGTGGCGAGCGTCTCGCAGGCCACGCGGGCCTCGGGCTCGGCCGCCAGATAGGCGTCGACAACGGCGTCCGAAATGCGGTCGCAGACCTTGTCCGGATGACCTTCGGAGACCGACTCGCTTGTGAAAAGATAGCTCGAACGGCGCACGACAGAGTTTCCTTCGGAAGACGAGATAAGGAGCTTTGCCTACAGCCGTAGGCTTTCGAGCCTGCTCATGCCGCAGAAGCCTGGAAAGGTCAAGCGAACGCGTTCTTTATGCCGAACGTTCTTCTTCCTCGTCCTGGGCCGCCAAGGCCGAGACGAGCTGCACGATGCTCTTGCGGACCCGCGAGTTCTTGATGTTGGTGAAGGTCCTGATCAATTGGAGACCTTCCGGGGTCGACATCACTTCCGAGATATAGGGCGGAGACGCCTCCTCGGAGAAGCCCCCATCGTCCTTGATGCTCTTGATGCCGTTGAAGAAGAAATGAATGTCGACGCCCAGGATCTTGGCGATGTCCACGAGCCGCGAGACGCTAATCCGGTTGGTGCCCTTCTCGTATTTCTGGACCTGCTGGAACGTCAGACCGAGCATGTCGCCCAGCTTTTCCTGGCTCATGCCGATCGAAATGCGGCGCATGCGGACCCTGCTGCCGATTTCCTTATCGATGGAGCCGGTCGACTTCTTCATCGGTGCAATATTCCCTGGCAAATCTTATCGCAGCGTAAGGACGAATTCCGTTCAGGCGGGCGGCCGCCGCCTGCGGCGGGTGAGCGCAGCCATTAAGCAGATGACAAGCGTGGCCGTCAAAACAAACCTGCCGTGACGGTTGTAGAGAGTGGGCGAAATGGCGGCCGGCAGGGCCGCATCGAGCACGCCCTCAACCCCGAGTGGCAGGCTCCCGGTGACCCGGCCGAAGGGGTCGACCACGGCCGAGATGCCCGTATTGGCGGCCCGGACCAGGGGCAGCCCTTCCTCGACGGCCCGCAGGCGGGCCTGGGCGAAGTGCTGGTAGGGGCCCGGGGTCCGGCCGAACCAGGCATCGTTGGTCACGTTGAGGATGAGATCGGGCCGGGGGCCGTCCGGCAGCACCTCGCCGGGAAAGATCGCCTCGTAGCAGATCGTCGCGGCCACCGGCGGGAGGCCCGGGACCCCGAGGCTCGTCCGCCTCTCGCTCGGCTCGAAGCCGCCCGGGATATGGACGAACTGCCGCAGCCCCACGGCCCGGATGAGGGCGTCGAGGAACCGGGGCACGTATTCCCCGAACGGCACCAGATGCACCTTGTCGTAGGAGCCGAGGATCGTGCCCTTCTCGTCGATCACCTGGATGGCGTTGAAGAACTTGCCGACCGCCTCGCCCGGCAGGGGCTCGTCCATGCGGGCCGCGCCGGTGATCAGGACCGAGCCCGGCCCGAGCAGGGTGGCGATCTGGGCGAGCGATGCGGGGTCCCGGTGCAGCAGGAACGGGAAGGCCGATTCCGGCCAGACGATATGGGTCGCCTGTTCGTGGTCCTGCCTATCGGGACCGGGTTCGGCGCTGATCCGCAGATAGCGCTGCATAATGAGGTCGCGGTTGCGCGGGTTGAACTTGGCGTCC
Organism: Pseudomonadota bacterium; assembly: GCA_023426505.1. Lineage (GTDB taxonomy): Bacteria > Pseudomonadota > Alphaproteobacteria > Rhizobiales > Beijerinckiaceae > Microvirga. Next base: position 14,195 of record JAFAAP010000128.1, on the reverse strand, counting down.
TGAGGCAGGTTCGGCTGCATCAGGCGAAGCCGCACGTCCGCCACCGCAGCCGTCGGGTCGGACGGAACCCGCAGGGCTCCGAAAGCCGCAAGGCCCGCGAGGGCGGCCGTGGCGAGGCCCGGAGCTGTCCAACGGGCGCGGGCGGTCGGGCCCGTGCCGATGAGGGCGGGGGCGCCGGCGATCGCGACCGCCAGGAGCGTCAGGCCGTAGAGGCCCGTCGCCGAGGCGATCTGCATGAGCCAGAGATGCTGGCCCAGCGCCATGCCGGGGCTGTTCCAGGGAAAGCCCGTGAAGAGGTGGCCGCGCAGGATCTCGCTGACCGTGATGGCGAACGCGAACGAGAGCACCCGGGAGGCGTCCCGGGTCCAGAGACCCTGCGCCAGGGCGAAGCCGAAGGCCGGAAAGAAGGCGAGCAGCGCCGGAAGCCCCAGCACCCCGAAGGGCAGCGCCCAGGCGAACTGATCAGCCTCGACCAGGAAGGCCGCCCCCAGCCACCAGAGGCCGGCCACCAAATAGCCGAAGCCCCAGAACCAGCCTGCGAGCGCCGCGGATTTCAGCCGCGGGGTCCATCCGGGACCCGCCTTGGCGGCCCCGTCGAGGAGCCAGACGGCCGGCGTGAGCGACAGGACCAGGGCGGGCAGGATCCCGAACGGCGGCAGAGCCAGCGCTCCCACGGCGCCGGCCGCGAAGGCCATGAGCCCGCGCCGCCAGCCGCGCGCGCGGATCACCCGGTCGGCAAGGGGCCTCATTCGGCGGCGGTGCTCTCGGGCGGCAGGGACCGGTTGTTGTCGACCTCGGTGGTGGTGTCGAGGGGAGCCACGTTCCGGCGGTAGATCCGCAGGCGCTTCACCCGGCGCGGGTCCGCGTCCAGGACCTCGAATTCCAGGTTGCTCGGCCCGATGATGAGCTCGTTGCGGGACGGCACGCGCCCGGCGAGCGTCACGATGAAGCCGCCCAGGGTGTCGATGTCCTCCGCGCTGTCCTCGTCGGTCAGGTCGACCCCGAGGCTTTCCTTGACCTCGTCGAGGCTCGCCCTCGCATCGGCGATGAAGGTGTCGTCGGCGCTCCTGACGATGGTGAGTTCGACGTCGTCGTCGTGCTCGTCCTCGATGTCGCCCACCACCATCTCGACCAGGTCCTCGATGGATACGAGCCCGTCGGTGCCGCCGTATTCGTCGATGACGAGGGCCATGTGGGTTCGGGTCGCCTGCATGCGCACGAGCAGGTCGATCGCCGGCATGGAGCGGGGCACGAACAGGACCGGCCGCAGGATGTTGGCGGAGGCGAGCGTCATGGACAGGTCCACCTGGCCGAGGCTCGGCACCGGTGTGTCGGGGCTCACGGAGGCGCCCGCGCTCATGGCGATGAAATCCAGGAAATCGCGGATGTGGATCATGCCCTTCGGGTCGTCCAGGGTCTCGCCGTAGACGGGAAGGCGCGAATGGCCGGCGGTGCGGAAGAGCTTGAGCAGGTCGCCCAGGGTGGTGTCGGCCGCCACGGCCACGATGTCGGCCCGGGGCACCATGGCGTCCTCGACGCGGATGCGGTGGAAGCCGAGCACGTTTTTCAGCATCGCCCGTTCCTGGGGCGAGAAATCCGCATCCTCGACGGCTTCCGCGAGCGCGTCTTCGAGGCCGGTGCGGATCGATTCGCGGGGCTTGAAGCCCAGCAGGGTCAGGACCCGGTCGTACCAGTGATCACGCAAGCCTTCCGGGTCTGATGAGGGCCGCGCGGCGGGGGAGTCGGTGGGACTTCGATCGTCGTTCATGAGTGTTGAATATCAGCCCGAACGCCTGACGTTCAAGCCGCCATATCGCGATAGGGATCGGCGATGCCAAGGGTGGCGAGCGCCTTCACCTCGAGAGCCTCCATGTCTTCCGCCTCTTCCTCGTCCTCGTGGTCGTAGCCGAGGAGGTGGAGGATGCCATGGACGATCAGATGGGCGAAGTGGTCCGCGAGGGCCTTGGATTCCTCCTCGGATTCGCGCACCAGAGTTTCATACGCTAAAGCAATGTCGCCCAGATGGCGAGGGCCTTCCGCTCCCGGCTGGTCGGGCGCCGGGAAGGAGAGCACGTTGGTGGGCTTGTCCTTCTGGCGCCAGGTGCGGTTCAGCTCCCGGATGTGGGCGTCGTCGGTGAGCATGACGCTCACCTCGAAATCCTCCTCCGTCTCCTCCGCTACGGTGACGGCGGCCTCGGCGGCGCGCTGGGCCAGGTCCTCCGCTCCTTCGAGGCGGGACCATTCGCCCGCCTCGACCATGATGTCTAGCGCGATCACCCTCTGCGTCCCTGGTCCGGCGCCGGCTCCTGGCGGGCGGCCGCGTCGTAGGCGGTGACGATGCGCCGCACGAGGTCGTGACGCACCACGTCCTGCTCCTTAAAGGTCACGCGGCCGATGCCCTCGACCCCGTCGAGGATGCGCACGGCTTCGACCAGACCCGACTTCTGCCCGGGCGGCAGGTCGATCTGGGTCGGGTCGCCCGTGATGATCATCCGCGAGCCCTCGCCCAGGCGGGTGAGGAACATCTTCATCTGCATCGAGGTGGTGTTCTGCGCCTCGTCGAGGAGCACCACCGCGTTAGTGAGCGTGCGCCCGCGCATGAAGGCGAGCGGCGCGATCTCGATCATGCCGGTCTGGAGGCCCCGGTCCACGTGCCGGGCCTCCATGAAGTCGTAGAGCGCGTCGTAGATCGGCCTCAGATAGGGATCGACCTTCTCGCGCATGTCGCCCGGCAGGAAGCCGAGGCGCTCGCCGGCCTCGACGGCCGGCCGCGACAGGATCAGGCGGTCGGCCTGGCCCTGCTCCAGGAGCGAGACCGCATAGCCCACGGCGAGCCAGGTCTTGCCGGTGCCGGCCGGGCCTTCGGCGAAGACCATCTCGTGCTGCTTGAGGGCCTTGATATAGGCGTTCTGGGCCGCGTTGCGGGCGCGCACCGGGCCACGCTTGCGGGTGGCGATCTGGTCGAAGGCGGTCAGGCCCGGGACTGGGACGTCCTCGGCCTGGGGGAAAAGGGTGCCCTGCAGGGTGCTCTCCTCGATGGCGCCGTCCACGTCGCCGGGCGCCAGGGTCGTGCCCTGGCGGGCGCGCTCGTAGAGGCCCTCCAGCACGCGGCGCGCGAGCTCGGAGGCTTCCGGCGTACCCTTCACGGTGACGCGGTTGCCGTTGGCGATGGCGGCCACGTTCAGGCGCCGCTCCAGATGGGCGAGGTTCTGGTCGTACTGGCCGAAGACAAGGCTGGCGAGGCGGTTGTCGTCGAAGGTGAGGATGATTTCGGCCTCTTCCACGACGCCGGGATGTAAGCCGGAGGGGCCGCGGCCCTTCCCACGTGCGGTCACGTTGTCCGCTGGCCTCAAATGCCTCTCCTTCGTTTAAGCCGCGGCCCTGTCGCCCGGCTTGACCCATTCCCCGAACAGGCTGTTCGAGCCCGCCCGCACGATCCGGACCGTCACGATCTCGCCGATCCGGTGCACGTCGCTCTCGAACTGCACCGGCTGCAGATAGGGCGACTTGCCTGCGATCTGGCCCGGATGACGACCCGGCTTCTCCAAGAGAACGTCAAGAGTCTGACCAACGGTTCCGTGATTGAAAGCCTGCCTTTGCGTTTCCAACAGGTTTTGCAGGCGGGCGAGGCGCTCGGCCTTCACGGCCTCCGGGACCTGTTCGCCCATCTCGGCCGCGGGCGTGCCGGGGCGCGGGCTGTACTTGAACGAGAACGAGCTGGCGAAGCCCACATCGGCCACGAGGCGCATCGTGTCCTCGAAATCCCGGTCCGTCTCGCCCGGGAACCCAACGATGAAGTCGGACGACAGCGCCAGATTCGGCTGAGCCTTGCGGATCCGATCGATCAGGCGGCGGTACTCGTCGCCCGTGTGCTTGCGGTTCATGAGGTCGAGGATGCGGTCGGAGCCCGACTGCACCGGCAGGTGCAGGTAGGGCATGAGGGCCGACAGGTCACCGTGCGCGGCGATCAGCTCGTCGTCCATGTCGCGCGGATGGCTCGTGGTGTAGCGCAGCCGGGCGATGCCCGGCACCTCGGCGAGGCGGGTGAGCAGGCGCCCGAGCGACCAGACGGCGCCGTCCGGACCCTCGCCGTGATAGGCGTTGACGTTCTGGCCGATCAGGGTCAGCTCGCGCACGCCGGCTTCCGCCAGGCGGTGCGCCTCCTCCAGGATCTTGGCGACCGGGCGCGACACCTCGGCGCCGCGGGTATAGGGCACCACGCAGAAGGTGCAGAACTTGTCGCAGCCCTCCTGGATGGTGAGGAAGGCCGAGACGCCGCGGCTGATGGTCTTGGCCCTCGACGGCGCCGGCAGGTGATCGAACTTGTCCTCGATCGGAAACTCGGTGTCGACGAGGCGCTCGGAGCGCGACTTCCTCAGGAGATCCGGCAAGTGGTGGTAGTTCTGCGGACCCACCACCACGTCGACCGCCGGCTGGCGGCGCAGGATCTCCTTGCCCTCGGCCTGGGCGACGCAGCCCGCCACCACGATCCGGGTCTCCTGGCCCGACGCCTCGCGCTCCTGCTTCAGCTCGCGCACGCGGCCGAGCTCGGAATAGACCTTCTCGGCGGCCTTCTCGCGGATGTGGCAGGTGTTGAGGATGACGAGGTCCGCCTCCTCCATGGCCTTGGTTTCGCTGTAGCCTTCGGTCGCCAGCATGTCCGCCATGCGCTCGGCGTCATAGACGTTCATCTGGCAGCCATAGGATTTGACGAAGACTTTTTTCACGGAAGACGGCCTGTTTGCTGAAAGAACCGGAACATGGGAACGGACAGGCGCCCTTTTAAGGCTTTTGGAGGCCTATGAGAATAGCGGTGTTCTGCGGCGTCGCGCTTCCCTGTCATCCGCAGCGGCCATTGCCGCGTCCGACGGGGAAAAACACGTCATGCCGCCTTCACGGCCCGCCGCACCTCCGCCTCCGCCTGGGCCGTCGCGGCCTTGCGGCTGCCGTTGAACGGGATCGGCTCGCCCCAGGTCACCACCACGTCGAGGGGCGTGGCCCGGACGAACATCTTCAGGTGCGGGGCAAGATCCATGTCGCCGTACCAGGCGATGAAGGGCCGGTCGCGCCGGGTCACGGGCAGGCCGTGGCGGCGGGTGTAGGTGATGGCGAGCGGCTGGAGCAGCACGCGCTCGACCGAATCGTGCATCAGGGCGGTCTGGGCCGCGCCGACGAGCGACGAGCGGAACGGCAGCAGGCGGTTGCCGTCGCTCGTGGTGCCCTCCGCGAACAGCACGATCGCCTCGCCCTTCACCAGCCGGTGCGCCAGCGCGTCGTTCACCTCGGCGGTGGCCTTGCGGCGCTGGCGGTCGATGAAGACCGAGCGCTGGAGCCTAGCGAGATGCCCCACCACCGGCCAGCCCTCGATCTCCGACTTGGCGATGAAGGAGAGCGGGTGCAGCGAGCCGATGACCGGGATGTCGAGCCAGGAGACGTGGTTGGCCACCACCAGGGTGGCGGCTTCGCCCGGCGGCCTGCCGCGCTCGATCACGCGCACGTTGAACAGGCGCAGCAGGATCCGGTGGAACCAGACCGGCACCACGTGCAGGATGGTCCAGCCGAAGCGCAGCGCCAGCATCTGCAGGGGGATGAGAAACAGGCTTGCGAGGGCCAGGAGCGCGAGCCTCGCGCCGACGAGAGCCCGCGTCACGCGTCGTCCTTGTCGATGGGCACCGCGTAGAGCTCGAGCCGGTGGTACACGACCTTGTAGCCGAGGCGCCGGGCGATCTGGTCCTGCAGCGCCTCGATTTCGTCCGAATGGAACTCGATCACGGCCCCGGTCTCGAGGTTGATGAGATGGTCGTGGTGCTCGCGCGCCGCCTGCTCGTAGCGGGAGCGGCCGTCGCGAAAGTCGAGCCGCTCGATGATGCCCTGGTTCTCGAACAGCTTCACGGTCCGGTAGACCGTCGAGAGCGAGATGCGGTCGTCCACCGCCGCGGCGCGCCGGTGCAGCTCGACCACGTCCGGATGATCCGCCGCGTCGTCGAGAATGCGCGCGATGATCCGGCGCTGGCCGGTCATGCGCAGGCCCTTCTCGCGGCAGGCGCGCTCGATGGCGTCGTTCCGGCGCGGCTTTGCGGATGTGGAATTGCGTGCTGCCAAGTCAGTCTCACTCCTCCGGCATGCTTATAGGCGGCCCGTCGGGCCGGCGCTATAGCGCGAGCGCCATCATCAGGGCCGAGACCCGGCTCCCGTCGGGCTTGAGATAATAACCCGGCCGGCGGCCGGTTTCCCTGAAGCCGAGGCGGCGGTAGAGCGCGATCGCCGGGCCGTTGCCTTCCTCCACCTCCAGATGGACCTGCGCCACGCCGCGCCGGGAGAGTTCGTCCAGGTGCCGGGACAGGAGCGATCTCGAATAGCCCCTGCCGCGGCATTCCGGCCGGATCGCGACCGTCAGGATCTCGGCCTCGTCGAGGACGATCCGGGACAGGATGAAGCCGGCCGGCTGCGCGGCGCGTCCCAGAAGCCCCTCGCGGCCGACGAAGAGCCCGTCCGCCATGACGCCGCGCTCCGCCAGGAGGCCCTGGAACTCGAGCGGGCTCCAGCCCCGCGCGAAGCTGGTGGCGTGGATCGCCGCCAGGGCGGCGGCCGATTCCGTGCCGACCGGCTCGATCCGGGCCGAGGGGGGAGGATAGAACCGGTCGAGAAAGCTCATTGGCGTGCGATTTTCGCCCCGTCCTGCGGCTTGGCGTCGGGCTCACGCAGGTAAAGCGGCTTCGGTAGCGCCTGCGTCGGGTCGGCGATGGCGCCGAGCCGGGCCACCCAGGCGATGTCCGGGAAGAGGGCGGCTTCGTCGACCTGGATGTCGACGCCCTGCATGCGGGCCTCCGCGGCCAGGATCGGGGCGGCCGAGCCGCTCACCAGGATCGGGCCGGAGCCGAGGAGCCGGATCGCGTCGCGGATTCCCATCAGACTCGGCGGAATGATGACGCGCCCGCCCGTGGCGACCGCCTGGACGTAGATCTGCCCGTGCTTGGCATCGATGGCGGCCGTGAAGAGGCCGCGCTTGTCGCCTGCCATGAGCGGCGCCAGGAAGGCCGAGAGGGTCGCGACCCCGATCACCGGGATATCGGCCGCGATGCCGATGCCGCGGGCGGCCGCGATGCCGACCCGGAGCCCCGTATAGCTGCCGGGACCCACCGTCACGGCGACCCGGTCGAGGCTCTCGAATCCGCCCTCCACCTGGGAGGCGACCCGGTCGAGCATCGGCAGCAGCGCCTCCGCGTGGCCGCGCTCCATGGGGATGCTCTCGCGGGCCAGCGGCTCCGCGTCCCCGGCCTGGAGAATGCAGGCCGAGCAGGCGCCGAGGGCGGTGTCGATGGCAAGGACGCGCAAGATTCGTCTCCGTCTGGTGTCGGAGATTCTTTAGAGCATCACCCCGACCCGTGGGAACCGGATTCGCGTGAGCGACGATGGCGCGGTCACGCGATCGTGCAGAACTCCTCGAAGGCGAAGCGGGGCTGGCGCGGGTGCAGCTTCTCGGGCAGGCCGTAGCCGAGATTGATCAGGAAGTTCGACTTGGTCCTGCCGTCCGGAAAGAACGCCGCATCCACGCCGGCGCGGTCGAAGCCGCCCATGGGACCGCAATCCAGCCCAAGGGCGCGGGCCGCCATGATGAGATAGGCGCCCTGGAGGCTCGAGCCCTGGAAACCCGCCCGCTCGATCGCGTCGGGTTTGCCGGCGAACCAGCTGCGGGCATCTTTGCTGTGGGGAGCGAGGAAGCCGAGCTTCTCGTAGAACTCGGTGTCGTAGGCCACGATGGCGGTGGCGGGCGCGCTCATGGTCTGGCGCACGTTGCCCTCGTCGAGATGGGGCCGCAGGCGCTCCTTGGCCTCGGGCGAGACCACGAAGACGAAGCGGCCCGGCGAGGAGTTCGCGCTGGTCGGCCCCAGCTTGGCGAGATCCGCGATGGCCCGCAGGGTGTCCTCGCCGACCGGCCGTCCGTCCCACCAGCGATGGGTGCGGGCGTTGCGGAAGAGCTGGTCGATGGCGTCGTCGGTCAGGGGAGGCACGGGTCAGGTCTCCAAAAGAAAAGCGCGGCCGGAGCCGCGCTTTGAACTAGAGGGGTTCGGCCTGCGATCAAACCGCCTGCACCTCGCGCACGTCCGGCAGGAAGTGGCGCAGCAGATTCTGGATGCCGTGGCGCAGGGTCGCGGTCGAGGAGGGGCAGCCGGAGCAGGCGCCCTTCATGACCAGGTAGACGGTGCCGTCCTTGTAGCCCCGAAACGTGATGTCGCCGCCGTCGCCCGCGACCGCCGGGCGGATGCGGGTCTCGAGCAGCTCCTTGATGGTCGCGCCCGTCGGGGCGTCGTCCTCGTCGAAGAACTCCTCGCCGTCCTCCATCTCGACCTCATGGCCCTCGGTGAAGAGCGGCGCGCCGGTCATGAAGTGCTCCATGATGCCGCCCAAGATGGCGGGCTTCAGGTGCTGCCACTCGCCGTCCGCCTTCGTGACGGTGATGAAGTCGTAGCCGAAGAAGACGCCGGTCACGCCCGTGATGGCGAAGAGGCGCCGGGCGAGCGGCGAGGCGTCGGCGGCATCGGGGGTGCGAGCCTCGAAAGTGCCCTCCGGCATGACGACGCGGCCGGGGAGGAATTTCAGGGTGGCGGGATTGGGCGTGGCTTCGGTCTGGATGAACATCGGGTCTTTTCCTCTGGCGCCGGTTCAAGGCCGGCCGAGCGGGCAGGGTCTTAGAATCGTTCTAACAGCTTCATTCCGAAATGTGGATGGCTCTTTGAGAATTCCAAGGGCGCGCCGGCGGCATGACCTCGCGCCGCTCAAGGGAGCGCACCATATGGGCCGCGAGCCGCTCCGCCGGCACCGGGAGAGGCGAGGCCGTCATGAGGGCGATCTCCGTGTCGGACAGGTCGGGCGCGCCAGCCGCCGTGTCGACGATGAAGAAGTCCTCCGGCACCATCTCCTTAGGCAGCACGGTGAGGCCCAAGCCCGCCCGCACCGCCGCCTGCGCGCCCGCGAGCGAGGTCGACGTGTAGGCGATGCGCCAGGGTCGTCCGGCCCGGTCGAGCGCCTGGGTGGCGCGCTTGCGGTAGACGCAAGGGTGCGGCGACACCACGAGCGGCAGGGGACCGTTCCGGTCGAAGGGATCGGGCCGCGTCGAGGCCCAGACCAGGGGCTCGCGCCAGACCCGCACGCCCTCGGTCGGCCCCATGGGCTCGCGCTTGATCAGGACGAGGTCGAACTCCCCCTCCTTGAACCGCTCGATCAGGTTGAGGGTGAGGTCGGTCGTGACCTCGAGCGCCACGTTCGGGTGCGCCTCGGCGAAGCGGGCGAGGACGCCCGACAGGTGGGTGGTGGCGAAATCCTCCGGGGTGCCGAGCCGGACGAGGCCCTGCATGGTCGGCTCCACGATCCGCGCCACCGCCTCGTCGGTGAGCGCCAGGATGCGGCGGGCATAGGACAGCAGGGTCTCGCCCTCGGCCGTGAGGGAGAAGCTTCGCGGGCTGCGCTCCATCAGGCTGCAGCCGAGCTGCTCCTCGAGCCGCTTGAGCTGCAGGCTCACGGTCGGCTGGCTCAGGAGCAGCCGCTCGCCCGCCCGGGTCAGGTTGCCGGTCTCGGCGACGGTGGCGAAGGTTCTCAGAAGATCGAAATCGAGGCGCGGCAGCATCGGGTCACCATTGCGATTTGCAATGATAACAAGATTTATTATTCATTTCAGAAAGTGTCGAGGCCGAACCATAGTCCGCGGGCAAACACGGAGCCCGTCATGAACGTCCACGTCGACACGCACATCCTTGCTTCCACCGCCGCCGCAACGCCGGTCACCGTCGCCCGGGGCGACGGCATCGGTCCCGAGATCATGGATGCGGCCCTGCGAGTCCTCCTCGCCGGCGGCGCGAGGCTCGCCCTCTCTGAGGTGGATCTGGGAGAGACGGTCTACCGCCGGGGCTTCACCTCGGGCATCGCGCCCGAGGCCTGGGACGGCATCCGGAGCAGCGGCATCCTGTTCAAGGCTCCGATCACCACGCCGCAGGGCGGCGGCTTCAAGAGCCTCAACGTGACGATCCGCAAGGGGCTCGGGCTCTTCGCCAATGTGCGGCCCTGCCGGGCCTATGCGCCCTTCGTGGCGACGCGCCACCCGGACATGGACGTGGTGGTGGTGCGGGAGAACGAGGAGGACCTCTATGCGGGCATCGAGCACCGGCAGACGGACGAGGTCTACCAGTGCCTCAAGCTGGTCTCGCGGCCCGGCACCGAGCGGATCGTCCGCTATGCCTTCGAGTACGCCCGGGCGTCGGGCCGGAAGTCCGTCACGTGCTTCACGAAGGACAACATCATGAAGATGACGGACGGGCTCTTCCACAAGGTGTTCAACGAGATCGGCGCCGAATATCCGGAGATCGCCCGCAGCCACATGATCATCGACATCGGGGCCGCGAAGCTCGCCACCAACCCGGAGCGGTTCGACGTGATCGTCACGCCCAACCTCTACGGCGACATCGTGTCGGACATCGCCGCCGAGGTGGCGGGCTCCGTCGGGCTCGCCGGCTCGGCCAATATCGGCCTGCACGGGGCGCTGTTCGAGGCGATCCACGGCTCCGCGCCGGACATCGCCGGCCAGGGCATCGCCAACCCGTCGGGACTCATTCTCGCGGGCGTGATGATGCTGCAGCACATCGGCCAGGCCGAGGCCGCCCGGATCGTGCACGACGCCTGGCTGAAGACCATCGAGGACGGCATCCACACGGCGGACATCTTCGCGTCCGCGTCGACCCGGCGCGTCTCGACGGACGACTTCGCCGATGCGGTGATCGCGCGGCTCGGCGAGACGCCGAAGCGGCTGAAGGGCGCGCAGGCCATGTCCAGGTCCGTGGACGTGACGGCCGCTGTCTCGGAGCGCAGGACGCCCGCCCGCAAGGACCTCGCCGGGATCGACGTGTTCGTGGAATGGCGCGGCGCGGCGGACGAACTCGCGGACCGCCTGAAGGTCGCCGAGGACGGGCTCGTGTCCCTGCGGCTCATCACCAACCGGGGCGTCAAGGTCTGGCCTCAGGGCCTGCCCGAAACCTTCTGCACCGATCACTGGCGCTGCCGGTTCGAGGCGGAGCCGGGCAAGGCCCCCAACAAGGCCACCCTGGCGCGGCTGCTGGGGCGGCTCGCGGCCGAAGGGGTCGAGTTCGTGAAGACGGAACACCTCTTCGCCTTCGACGGCGCGCCGGGCTATTCCCTCGGCCAGGGGCAGTGACGCGCGGAGGCTGTCGGCCGGTCAGCCCGCAAGCGCGTCGATCTCCTCGTCCGTCAGGCCGCCGGGCACGATGACGATCGGGATCGGGAAGGTGGAGGCGGCGCGGCCCGCGAGGGTCGAGACCAGCGGGCCGGGTCCCTCCTTGCTGGAGCCTGCGGCCAGGACCAGGAAGGAGACGTCCTCGTCCTCGTTGATCAGCCGGATGATCTCGTCCGCCCGGTTGCCGACGCGAATCACCTGCTCCGGTTCGACGCCGGCGGCGTTGCGGGCCTCGCGGGCGGCGTCCTCGAGCTGCTTCTCGGCAGCCGCGCGCGCCTCCTCGATCATCGCCTCGCCGACGCCGATCCATTCGAAGTTGTCGGGCGGGGCGACCACGGCCAGCATGATCATGCTGGCGCCGGTGCGGGCGGTGCGCCGCGCCGCGAAATGCACCGCGCGGGCGCATTCCGGGGTCTTGTCGACCACCACCATGAATTTCGGCCGGTGGCCGGCCTCGTAGGATTGCCGTTTGCCGCTCACAGCACGGTCTCCTGCCTCACCGGCCGATGCTGCACTGACGCTGCGTCATGGGCAAGCCGGGCCTCAGCGCCTGCGCACGAAGCCGACGATGTCCTTGACGGCGCCCATCGTCTCGGAGGCCAGCACCCGCGCCCGGTCGGAGCCGTCCGCCAGCACCGAATCGATATGGCCGGGATCGCCCATCAGGCGGCGCATCTCGTCCGCGACCGGCGCGAGCTTCGAGACGGCCACGTCCACGAGGGCGGCCTTGAAGCCGGAGAACTGCGCTCCGCCATGCTCGCGCAGCACCTCCTCGGGGGTCGAATCCATGAGCGCCGCGTAGATGGCCACCAGGTTGTCGGCCTCCGGGCGCGACGCCAGCCCCTCGACCTCGGTCGGGAGCGGCTCGGGATCGGTCTTCGCCTTGCGGATCTTCTGGGCGATGGTGTCCCGGTCGTCCGTGAGGTTGATGCGCGAATAGTCGGACGGGTCCGACTTCGACATCTTCTTCGAGCCGTCGCGCAGCGACATGACCCGGGTGGCGGGGCCGGCGATCATCGGCTCGGTCAGCGGGAAGAAGGCGTCGCCATAGCCGTGCTCGGCGATCGAGTCCGCGAAGTCGTTGTTGAACTTCTGGGCGATGTCGCGGGGCAGTTCCAGGTGCTGCTTCTGGTCCTCGCCCACCGGCACGTGGGTGGCGCGGTAGACCAGGATGTCGGCCGCCATCAGCATCGGATAGGCGAAGAGGCCGACGGACGCGTTCTCGCGGTCCTTGCCGGCCTTCTCCTTGAACTGGGTCATGCGGTTGGCCCAGCCCATGCGGGCGATGCAGTTGAACACCCAGGCGAGCTCGGCATGCTCCGAGACCTGGCTCTGGTTGAACACGATGTGCTTCGTGGGATCGATGCCGGCGGCCAGGAACGCGGCCGTGACCTCGCGGATCTGGCGCGCCAGCTCCTTGGGATCCTGCCAGACCGTGATGGCGTGCATGTCGACCACGCAATAGATGCAATCGTGCGTCTGCTGCATGGTGACGAAGCGCTTGATGGCTCCGAGGTAATTGCCGAGATGCAGGTTGCCGGTCGGCTGAACGCCGGAGAAGACCCGCTCCTTGAACTGCGCCATCGTCTTTCAACTCCCACGCTTGTCGCGGGCGGCGTTATGGCAGGGCAGGGCCGGGATGCACAAGCGGTCTCAGGGCTTTTTCGTCAGGAGAGCCACATCGTCGCGGGTCAGGGCGCCCGTGAGGGCGGCCGCGGCGGCATAGAGTCCCAATCCGCCGACGCACAAAGCCGCCAGACCCATGGGTCCGACCTCCGGCAGGGCGGCCGTCGCGCCGGCCAGCCCGAGCCCCATGACGGCGCTCGCCGCCGTGATTCGTCCCACGCGCCGCAGCAGGGCGGAATCGGCGTGCCAGAGCCCGAGCCGGCGCAGGAACCACGCCAGGGTCAGAAGATGCGCGACGCAGCCGAGGCTGATGCCGAGCGCGATCCCCGTCATGCCGAGCCCGAGGCCGAGCAGCAGGGAGGCGACCGCCGTGACGGCGACCCCGGCCGCGGCCGCGACCAGGGTCGCCCGCAGGGACCCGCGGGCGAAGAGGGTCTGGCTCAGCACCTTGGCGGCGGTGGCGAAGGGCAGGCCGAGGCTCAAGGAAGCAAGCACCCGGGCCGTTCCGTCCGCGTCGGCCGCCGTGAAGGCGCCGCGCTCGAACAGGACCGACGCGATGGGGTGGGACAGCACCACGAGGGCGAGGCAGGCCGGCAGGGCCATGAGGAGCGCCAGCTCCAGGGCCCGGTTCTGGGCGGTGACCAGGGCGTGCGCGGCCCCGTCCCGGTGCTTGAGCGCAAGGTCGGGCAGCAGCACGCTTGCGGCCAGGGCCGCCATCAGGCCGAGCGGCAGCTGCATGACCCGGTCGGCATAGTAGAGCCAGGAGATTCCAGCCGGCCAGAACGAGGCGACCTGGGTGCCGGCCAGGATGAAGAGCTGCACCGCGCCGCTGGCCACCAGCGCCGGGACGCCGGCGAGCAGCAGCCCCTTCAGGAAGGGCGACCAGAGCAGTCGACGGAACGCGACGATCCGCTCACCGCCGAAGAGCGCCGCCGCCACGATGGCGAATTGCAGGAGGCCCGATAGGCTCGACGCCGCGGCGAGCCACGCGGCCTTGTCCGCGAGCGGCAGGGCCGTGCCGGCCTCGAGCGCCACGGCCGTGAGGATGAGGCCCGCATTGACCACCAGCGGCGCGACGGCGGTGGCCCGGTAATGCCCGCGCAGGTTCAGAAGCGCGGCCGCCACGGACGAGAGCGTCACGCCGAGCACCATCGGGAAGCCGAGGCGGGTGTAGAGGGCCACGAGCGCGAGCGTGCCCTCGTCCCGAAGGCCCGGCGCCAGCAGGAAGGCGAGGAGCCCGGCGCCGATCTCGACCAAGGCCGTCAGCGCGAGCAGGGCCAGCGCGAAAGCGCTCACCACGTCGCCCGAGACCCGGGCGGCCTCGTCC
>JAFAAP010000046.1 GCA_023426505.1 Pseudomonadota bacterium | reverse complement strand
CCGAGCCGGCGGGCGACTTCCTGATAGGCCTCGACCAGCCCGCCCATGTCGCGGCGGAAGCGGTCCTTGTCGAGCTTGTCCTTGGACTTGATGTCCCAGAGGCGGCACGAGTCGGGAGAGATCTCGTCGGCGACGACGATGCGCATCATCTCGCCTTCCCATAGGCGGCCGGTTTCCATCTTGAAGTCGACGAGGCGGATGCCGACGCCGAGGAAGAGGCCGGACAGGAAGTCGTTGACCCGGATGGCCAGCGCCATGATGTCGTCGATCTCCTGCGGGGTCGCCCAGCCGAAAGCCGTGATGTGCTCTTCCGACACCATCGGGTCGTTGAGCGCATCGTTCTTGTAATAGAATTCGATGATCGACCGGGGAAGCTGCGTGCCTTCCTCCAGGCCGAGGCGGGTGGCGAGCGAGCCCGCCGCCACGTTCCGGACCACCACCTCGAGAGGGATGATCTCCACCTCCCGAATCAGCTGCTCGCGCATGTTCAGGCGGCGGATGAAGTGGGTCGGTACACCGATGTCGTTCAGATGCTGGAAGATGTGTTCCGAGATCCGGTTGTTGAGCACGCCCTTGCCATCGATCACTTCATGCTTCTTGGCGTTGAAGGCGGTGGCATCATCCTTGAAGTGCTGGATCAGCGTACCGGGCTCAGGGCCTTCGTAAAGGACCTTCGCCTTGCCCTCGTAGATGCGACGGCGACGATTCATAGGTGTGTACCGAGGTTTGAGAAAATCCATTGCCGTGGCTCCTTAAGGGTGAAACTGCCAGACCCGCGGCTGGCGAGAGCACGGCTTTCGCCGCCGCCCCGCTTGCGGCGCAACCTATCCGATCCCTGGCATAAGCACAACGCGGGCCGTGCGTTGCATCAAGATGGCGGTTCGGCCGGGCCCTGCTTTAAAGGTGGGGACTACTGGCGGCAACGCGAGTGCGCCTTTATATCGCAGAAAGTTCCATCGCAAGGAGAGAATGCCGATGACCAGCTTCGACGACCGCAGAGACGCCTTCGAGAAGAAGTTCGCTCATGACGAAGACCTGCGCTTCAAGGCCACGGCTCGCCGCAACAAGCTTCTCGGCCTCTGGGCTGCCGGGCGGCTCGGCAAGAGCGGCGCGGACGCGGAAGCCTATGCCAAGACCGTCGTCCTGGCGGATTTCGAGGAGGCCGGCGATGCGGACGTGATCCGCAAGGTGCGCCAGGACCTCGACGCGGCCGGCAAGTCCGTCGATGACGCCGAGCTGGCGCGCGTCATGTCTGACCTGATGGGTCAGGCCGTCGAGCAGATCCAGGCCGGCCGGTAACCCGGATTACCAAACGTAAAATAATCGTGTGATCGGCGCCGCCAGGGCGCCCAAGAGCCGCCTCAAGGCGATAAGGTAGGGGCATGATGCTCACGAATCCTTCCTTTCCCGACCGCCTGAAAGGCGGCTCTCCCGTCCTGGCCGCCTGGTGCGGATTGCCGGATCCGGCAATCCCCGGCCTCCTCGCCCGAGAGGCCTTCGACGCCGTGGTGATCGATCTCCAGCACGGCGCCATCGACTTTGCTCCGGCCATGAGGGCGGTTCCCCTCATCGCGGCGGCCGGCAAACCGGCCATGGTCCGCATTCCGGTCGGCGATTTCGCGTCCGCGTCCCGTTTCCTCGATGCGGGCGTCTCCGGGGTGATCGCCCCCATGATCAACACCCTCGAGGACGCCCGGCGCTTCGCCGGCGCCATGAAGTTCCCGCCGGTGGGCGAGCGGAGCTGGGGCCCTCATGGGGCGCTCGCCCTCTCGGGTCTCCAGCCGGCTGATTATTTCGCTTCCGCCAACGGCCTTTCCGTCGCCTTCGCCATGGTTGAGACGCGCGAGGCGCTTGCGATCATCGCCGACATCCTGGCGGTGCCCGGCATCGACGGGGTCTTCATCGGACCGTCGGACCTCTCGATTGCCCTGTCGCAGGGCCGCAGCATGAACCCGACGAGCCCGGAGGTCGAGGACGCTCTCGACCATGCCCTTGCCCGGGTGAGAGCCGCCGGCAAGCTCGCCGGAGTCTATGCCGGCACCGGCGAGCGCGCCGCCGAACTCGTGCGCAAGGGATTCGATCTGATCTCCATCTCCAGCGACACCGCCCTGCTCAGGGCCGGGGCCCAGGTGGCCCTGAAGGCCGCCCGGGGCTGAGGGCTCAAGCAGGGGAGGAGAGGCCGAAAGCCTGGGCCAGGAAGAGCCCGCCCTGGCGTAGCCCCTCCTCGTCGATCCCGTGGGCCAGCCCGCGGGAGAGATGCCACGCGCAGGAGGTGCCGGCCGCGGCCAGCACCTCCTTCGAGAAGAAGAGCATGTCGGTGGGCACCACATCGTCCCGATCGCCGTGGACGAGCAGGACCGGCGGCTTGGACCGGATCGCGGCCGCAAGGCTCTCCGGCCCTTTCCCGGCCTCTAGGATTACAAGCCCCGAATATCCGACGATTGCCGCGGGCGCCGTCGCGCGCCGCAGGCCCACATGCAGGGCCATCATGGTTCCCTGGCTGAAGCCCACGAGGGCGAGTTTCGAGGCCGGCAGGCCGTGCCGCGCCAGTTCCTGGTCGAGAAAGGAATCGAGGGCGGGAGCCGCCTGGTTCACGCCGCGCCAGTACTCGCCCGGATCCCGGAAGGTCAGGGGAAACCACTGACGCCCGACGGGTGCGTCCTCGTAGGGATCAGGGGCGTGGGGCGCCACGAAGGCCGCATCGGGCAACCATGGCTGCCATTCACGGCCGATGTCGATCAGGTCGCGCCCGTCCGCGCCGAGGCTGTGCAGGAACACGACAAGCTGCCGGACATGTCCCGACCGGGGGGCCAGGCGCGGAGCATCGTCGAAGGTCGTCATGGCAGGAAAGCCTCAAGGATCCGAGGGCACGGTGGGGGGCTCCGCCTCAGGAGACGGGGCTGCCCTCCCGGGATTTGGCGATCCGATAATAAGCCCAGAGCACCTTGGCGGCTACGCCGCGCCAGGGGCGCCAGCTTTCCGCCAAGGCGGTCAGCTCTTTCGCGCTCGGGCGGCGCTCCAGGCCATAGGCGAGGCGTGCCGCCTCCTGGACCGCGAGGTCCCCGGCCGGAAACGCATCGGGGTGCCCGAGGCAGAACAGCAGGTAGATGTCTGCCGTCCAGGGGCCGATCCCCTTGACCGCCGTCAGCAGGCCATGGGCCTCGTCGGCGGGGAGATCGTGCAGCCGGCCGAGCGGGAGAACTCCGTCCACGACGGCAGCCGCGACGGCCCGGAGGGTCCTGACCTTGCCGGCGGAAAGCCCGGCGCCGCGAAGCGCCTCGTCCGAGAGTGCGAGGAACTGGTCGGGCGAATCAGGATCGTAGAGCTCCTTTACCCGCCCCCAGATCGCCGCTGCGCTGGAGGTCGACAGTTGCTGGCCGACGACGATCCACGCCAGGCCCCCGAACCCGGGCGGGCGCTTGCGGAGCGTGGGGGCGGCGCCCGCGGCCACGAGGTCCCGCATGATCGGTTCGGCCTCGGTCAGCTCCGCGAGCCCCCTCTTGAGAACGGCCTCTGATTCGAGGAGGGTGGCGGTCATTCTTGTCCTCTCCCATGCAGGCCTCCGTGACCAAGCCGGTCTTTCGATTCGCTCCCAGCCCGAACGGGCGGCTTCATCTCGGCCATGCCTATTCGGCCCTTCTCAACGACGATTTTACACGGCGGTCCGCCGGGCGCTTCCTCCTGCGCATCGAGGACATCGACCTGACCCGCTGCCGTCCCGAATTCGAGGCGGCCATCTACGAGGATCTCGCCTGGCTCGGCCTCGCGTGGGAAGAGCCCGTGCGCCGGCAATCGGAGCATTTCGACGATTATCGCTCCGCCTTCTCCCGGCTGAAGGGGAGGGGGGTGGTCTATCCTTGCTTCTGCTCCCGCAAGGACATCGCCGAGGCCGTCGCCTGCCGGGAGACAGGGGGAAAGCCCTGGCCGCGGGACCCCGACGGCGCGCCGCTCTATCCGGGCACCTGCAGGGGGCTGCCGCCGGACGAATCTGCCCGGCGGATCGCCGAGGGGTCCGTTCATGCCTGGCGGCTGGACATGGGCGAGGCGCTCCTTCGGTCTCCTGGCCCGCACGGCTACGTCCGCTTCGACCGATCCATGCGTGAGGGCCATCGCCAGGCTCAGCCCGGCCGCTGGGGCGACGCCGTCCTCGTCCGCAAGGACACGCCGACGAGCTATCATCTGTCCGTCGTGGTGGACGACGCTCTCCAGGGCGTGACCCATGTGGTCCGCGGCAAGGAACTTGAGGCGGCGACCGACCTGCATGTCCTGCTCCAGGATCTCCTTGGGCTGCCGACGCCGCTCTATCATCATCACGACCTCGTCCGCGACCCGGAGGGGGACAAGCTCGCCAAGAGCCGGCGGTCGGAAGCCCTGGCGGCTCTTCGGGAGCGCGGTGTCACGGCCGCGGAGCTGAGGGAGCGGCTGGGTTTTCCGGCTCAGCCGATGCCGAGCACGTAGAGCCAGATCAGGGTCGTGCCGAGGGCCAGGATGGTCGACAGGGTGACGGTGCTCGACGCCAGGGCCACGCCCTCGCCGTAGCGCTCCGCGAACAGGTAGGCGTTGATGCCCGAGGGGCAGGAGGCGAACAGCACCGCGACTCCGGCCCAGACCGGCGGCATGTCGAACACGTAGGTGGCCAGGAGCAGCACGATCAGCGGGTGGAGCACCAGCTTGAAGGCTGAGATCAGCGTCGGCAGTTTCCAGCCCATCTGCAGCCCGTAGCGGCGCAGGGCGATGCCCATGGAGATCAGGGCGCAGGGGACGGCGGCGCTCGCCAGGAGCTCCACGATCTGCCAGACCGGCCCCGGGACATAAGGAGCGATCGGCCGGAAGGCGGAGCCGGCCAGGATGCCGACCACGATCGGATGTGTCGCAAGCCGCCTCAGGATGGTGAGAGGCGAAGCCTGTCGCCCTTCGGCCATGATGGTCGCCAGCGTCATGGTGACGGGCAGGTGGACGGCGATCAGGAGGAAGAGCGGCACCGCGCCTTCGTCTCCGTAGGCCTTGAGGATCATCGGCACGCCAACGAAGACGGTGTTCGCCTGGCCGGCCGAGAAGCCCGCGACCACGGCCGACACTCCTTTGAGCCCGAACAGCCGCCGCCCGAGCAGCATGGCGAGCGCCCACACGACCGCGACTCCGGCGAAATAGGAGATCCAGTAGCCCCAGGGCTGCACCTCGGGGATCTTGGCTCTCACTAGCGTGTTGAAGATCAGGCACGGGACGGACAGGCTGAAGACGAATTCCGAGAGCCCGTCTCCCATCCGCTCCGACACGAAGCCCGTGCGCCGTCCCAGATAGCCGATCCCGATCAGGCCGAAGACCGGCAGGACGATCGCAAGCAGGTCGAGCATCGGCTAGCGTAGTTCGGCGCGCTGGGAGAGGCTGGCCGATGCCCCGGTCGCATGGGTCATGAGCTCGTCCACCTGCTCGCGCTGGCGCTTGAACTCGGCGAGGCCGCGCCCCTCGAGCTCGCGGCCGCGGGGGAGGCGGATCTTGAGCGGATCCACGAAGCTGCCGTTGATGATCACCTCGTAGTGGAGGTGCGGACCGGTCGACAGGCCCGTATTGCCCACGTAGCCGATCACCTGGCCCTGCTGGACCTTGGTGCCGGCCACGATGCCCTTGCCGAAGGCGGACATGTGCGAATAGGCCGTCACATAGCCGTTGGTGTGCTGGATCTCGACGCGGCGGCCATAGCCCCCGGAATCCCACTGGGCCTTGAGGATGGTGCCGTTGCCTGCGGCCAGGATCGGGGTGCCGATCCGGTTGGCCCAGTCGACGCCCGTGTGCGGGCGGGTATAGCCGAGGATCGGGTGATTGCGCGATCCGAAGCCGGAGCGAAGGATGCCGTCGGTGATCGGCTTGCGGAGCAGGAACTTCTTCAGGGAGCGGCCGGCATCGTCGAAGAAGTCCACGGTTCCGTCGTCGCCCTGATAGCGATAGACCCGCCGGGCCTCGCCGCCGACCGACAGGGCCGCGTAAAGGACCTCCGGCGGCCCGTCCTCATCGTCGGATCCGAAGAAGATCTCGAAGCTGTCGCCGGGCGACACCCGGCGCTGGAAGTCGAGATCGTATCCGAAGATCCGCACCAGCTCCTCGACCGTCTGGCGCGGCAGGTCGTTCTTCATGGCGGTCTCGTAGAGGCTCTCGTAGAGCCGCACGCCGCGCCCGTCGTCCTCGGCCTCCTCTTCCTGCGCCACGGCCGTCCTGGAATCGTTCCGGTCCTCGGGGGGCGCGACGGAAACGAAGAGGCCGCGATCATTCGTGGCCGCGATGGCCTCGATGCCCTTCTCGCCGAAGACGAGCACCCGGACGATCTGCCGGGGATCCCCGAGCAGCGGCCCGGGAGCGATGAGGACGCGCAGGCGCTGACCCTCGCCGAGCGCCGCGACCTTGATGCGGGCCGAGAGCGCGTTGGTGATCGCCTGGATCTGGTCCGGCGTGGCCCCGTAGGAGCGCAGAGCCGTCTCGAGGGTCTCGCCCTTCTTGAGGATGATCTCCCGTTCCTCCACGAGGGGGCCCGCGGCCCTCTGGTCGACCTTGGGGAGATTGGTCACGTTCTCGGGCACCACCCGCACCTCGATGGTGCTGAAGGGCGCGTCGACGATCCGGGCATAGCCGAGCGCATCCCCGAGACCATCCGGCTGCTTCAGGGTCCGCGAGAGCATCTGCTGCGCCGGAATGGGGACGGCGCTCTGCCGCCCCGCCTCTGCGGAGAGGCGGCGGTCCTCCTCCAGCATGGCGAGCACGTCGTCGTCGCTCAGCGCCGGGGCGCTGGCCTCGATGGCGATCGGCGTCAGGTCCTGCCGGACGACCGAGACGTCCGCGTCGGCCACCTCCGGCTGGGGCTCGGGCGGGCGCTCCTGCGGTGCGTCAGCGAACAGGCGCATGGGATTGAAGGGCGGAATGTCCGTCGCGTATGTCCCGGTGGAGAGGGACAGGTTCGTGGCGATCCGCACGAACTGGCGCACCTTGATGGCTTCCCGGTCGCCGTTGCGGATCGTCATAGGAGCCTTGAAGCTCTGGCGGGCCAGCACCGTGTTCTCGGTGAGGTTCAGCCGATCCGCCTTGCGTGACGCGATCGAGGGGTGCTCGCGGTCGTCGCCACCCCGGACGGGCCCCAGGGCAGCCCGCTCCGGGGGATTGGCCGACGTAGTGGCGCCTTCGAGCGCAATATAGATGGAGGCCCCGATCAGGACCGCGCCGGTCACGCCCGTCAGGACGCTCGCGCCGAGCCAACGGACATTGACGCCGCGCCTGTCGATTTCCGATGCATCGCCGCCGGAGGCGTTGAGGGGCGGCTCATGCCCCAGATCGATTCCGGACGACACGCGCGCGATCTCCCTGCGGGAGCCGGTCGTGCGATCATCATCGGAAGGGATATGGCTCATCGACACCAAGCGGATAGGTTTTGCAATTATCGTTATAAAGACGAACTCGAACTGCGCTCTAGCACGTTTGAGCCCGCCCGCACAGGCTGACGCAGCGATCCCTCCGGCAAGGAGATGCTGCAAGCCTCGCGGTTGCTTTGCGCTTCACTGTGTCGGCAGTGAGGCAGGGACGTCCGATGCGCGTTCGGGCGCGGATCAGGTGGTGGAAAACGCGACCGTCAAAAAAACTTCACATGCGTGTTGACACCGGAAAATGGGTGGGCTTATAAAGCGCCCATCGACGGCGGCACTGACTGGTTCGCCTCGACGCCTCTCTGAGAACCGCGAAGGTTGGCCCGGTATCGGCCGGGACGACTTTCTGTTTTCGGAGATCCTGTTTTCGGACAGGGTGTCGGCGACTTCTTCGGAAAACGACCTAAAGAAAGCGCTTGACACTGGGGATTGATGAACTTATATCGGGTTCATCGGCGGCGCGGTTCTTGAGGACTGGTGCCGGGATCTCCACGGACAAGC
>JAFAAP010000032.1 GCA_023426505.1 Pseudomonadota bacterium | reverse complement strand
CGGCCTTCATTTCTCTGCCGCCATTGCCACCATCGGCATCGACCTGGGCAAGAACACGTTTCATCGCGTCGGCCAGGATGAGCGCGGCGCCATCGTGCTGCGGATCAAGCTCTCCCGCTCGCAACTCGTGCAGCGGCTAGCCAACCTTCCACCGTGCCTGATCGGCATGGAGGCCTGTGCCGGGGCTCACCACATCGGCCGCCAGCTCCAGGCGCTCGGCCACGACGTGCGCCTGATCCCAGCTCAGTACGTCGAGCCTTTCCTCAAGGGGCACAAGAATGACTACCGCGATACTGAGGCCATCGCCGAGGCGGTGCAGCGGCCCACCATGTCGTTCGTGGCGATCAAGACGCCCGACCAGATGGATCTGCCCGCCCTGCACCGGGTCCGTTCGCGTCTGGTCAGCCAGCGCACGGGCGTCACCAACCAGATCCGGGGCCTCCTGCTCGAGCGCGGCATCACCGTGCGGCACGGGCTCGTGCCGTTGCGCCAGGCCTTGCCCAGCATCCTGGCTTCGTCCTCCGACGCCCTGTCGCTGCGCATCGTTCACCTCATTGCCGATCTGGCTGAGGATTGGCGTCAGCTCGACGAGCGCATTGCCGCGGTCTCGGCCGAGATCGAGGCGCTCGCTGCCCACGACTAGCCCTGCCGGCGCCTGATGAGCGTCCCGGGCGTGGGGCCGATCATCTCGTCGGTCGTGGGAGCGGCGATTGGCACGGGCGCTGGGTTCAAGCAGGGGCGGGACTTCGGCGCCTGGCTCGGGCTGGTGCCCAAACAGGAGCCGACCGGCGACCGCACGATCCTGGGCAAGATCTCCAGGCGCGGCAACACGTACCTGCCAACCCTGTTCGTGCAGGCGGCGCACATCGTCCGGGTGCGTCGGCCACATGGGGCGAGGATAGGGCTGTGGCCCTGGATCGAGACCGCGGGACGACGGCTGCATCGCAACATGCTGGTGATCGCGCTGGCCAATAAGCTCGCCTGCATTGCTTGGGCGGTGCTGGCCCGTGGACATGGCTATCAGCCCAGGGGTGCTGCTCATGCCGCCTGAGGCGATCTGGCTCGTAAGCCTTTCCGGAACCGGCTCGGATGAACCATCAACACTGAGGATGTGATGATGATGACGTCAGTCAGGTAATCAACGACTTTCCCGCCGAGGTCTGCGAGATGAAGGAGGAGATGGACGAACGGTCTGCCCGGCGCAACCACAGGACTGGGTGCCATGATGGCCCAACGAGGTCTTTCGCCTAGCGAGTCTTGGATGCGCGCGGATCCCCATGATGGCCCGGAGCACAAGCTCCATCACGAGGCCTCATACATTGATGCAGCTCTCACGTTCGTCAGCCTGCCAATTTCATCTTGCGACGTACGGCCGGACCATACAAAGTGGCACGTCCGTGAAGTACGCCAAACTTCTGCAAAGGCGCAACGAGCGGACCTTCATTTGGTCCGTCCGAAGTTACATTTTGACCCGGACCAGACCTCAGCTCGTTCGCCGACGAGCAGAACACTACTCCGTTAGCCCGAGGAATTTTGCCGTCTGCAGATCTACGGGGATCCCGGTGCACTTGCGCTCAGCCGCAACCGCCCACTCCCGATCACCGGGAGCCATGACGCTCTGCCCTTCCTGCGCGGCGCTCGCTCGCAGGTCGGCGAGATAGTGCGTGATGGCCGCCTCAAAGAGCGCTCGTCCGGCGAAGCGGTCCGGGTCAATGGCCAGACAGAAATGGCCCATTCGGCGGGGCGTTTCGAAATCCTCGGTTTCAGCCATGCGGATCATGAGATGATCGAGGGTACTTCCCGTCAGTACGGCCGATAGCAGTGTTACCATTCCGGCCAAGGCCGCGCCTTTGAAGCCAAACTCGGGGCCACCGAGTGGCATCAGCATCTCGACGCTTGCGGGATCTCTGGTTGGTTGACCCGATTGGTCCGCAGCAACGCCCTCCGGCAGAGTCTTGCTCAAGGTTTCATAGAGGAAAACGCGGTTGAGCGGAATCGACGAGGTGGCCATGTCCAGAAGCCATGGCTTCTGGTTTGGAACAGGGGCGCTTACCGCCATCGGGTTGGTGCCATGAAACCGTTCGGCACCACCGTGTAGGGCGACGATGGCATCGGTGTTCGACATCGACACCGCGATCATGCCGTTTTCAGCGCCCGCAAGCGCATAGGCTCCAGCGGCTCCATAGTGGGACGAGCGTACCACGCCCACGGCCGCGACGCCGGCCCCCCTGGCCATACTGCATGCCAAGTCCATGGCCGCATAGGCTGCAGCATGACCCAAGCCGTTGTCCGCATCGAGAAGTGCCGTACCTGCCGCCGTGCGATGCGTCTTCATCGCGGGATTGGGGTTAACCCGTCCGCCGCGGAGCACCTTCGCATAGTGGGCTGCTAGGCGAACACCGTGACTGTCGATCCCGAGGCGTGAGGCATGAAGCATCGCGCGGGTAGCGGCTCCTGCGGTCTCCTCGTTCGCGCCAGCATTCCGGAGCGCAGCCAAGGCCCGCTCTTCCAGGGTTTGCTCGGGCAGGAAAACAACGTCGTTCATACCGACCTCGTAAGTTGGCCCCCTATCAAAGCAGGAACAGCTGAATCGATTTCCGGCGATCGTGCAATCGGCAGGACCCTCAGCAAACGGCAATCGCGATCAGCCGGTTTCGAACCCTACAGGGGGCCCGGGGCTTCGGCGCAGCGATGGCCATGTCAGTTGTCCGCCCGCCGACTAAACACGTCTTAGAGCGGCAGGCTGCGCAGCGCCGAGACGGCTTGCATGACGCCGCGCAGTTCGGCGAGGCCTCTCATGCGGCCGATAGCGGGATAACCCGGATGCGTGGGCTTGCCCACATCGTCGAGAATCTCGTGTCCATGATCCGGCCGCATGGGGATGCGCCAGTGCTTTTCGCCTGCAACCTTCCGGCGTTTCTGCTCTTCAAGGAGCGCCGTGACCAGGGCCACCATATCGGTGTCGCCACCGAGATGGTCCGCTTCCATGAAGGAGCCATCCGGCTCCTTCGCGACGTTCCGCAGATGAGCAAACCAGATGCGATTTGCGAAGCGCTTCGTGATGGCCGGAACGTCGTTGACGGGATTGGCCCCGAGCGAGCCGCTGCACAAGGTGAGGCCGTTAGCCGGTGCATCGACGGCGCCGAGGATGAACGCGATATCTTCGGCGTTGGAGACGATGCGGGGCAGGCCCATGAGCGGGCGCGGCGGATCGTCCGGGTGGATGCACATCCGGATGCCGACTTCCTCGGCGGTCGGGATCACCTCGCGCAGGAAGCGGGCGAGGTTTTCGCGTAAGGCCCTGGCATCGATATCCCTGTATCGGTCGAGCATGACGCGCAGGCCCGGAACGTCGTAGCGGTCATAGGCGCCCGGCAGGCCTGCCATGATGTTGGAGAGAAGCTTGCGCCGGTCGCCCTCCGACGAGCGGACATGCCAGTCCTTTGCGCGGGTCAGAACATCGGCTGAGTAATCCGCCTCGGCGCCCGGGCGCTCCAGCATGAAGCAGTCGAAGGCCGCGAACTCGTGGATGTTGAAGCGCAGGGCCGTCGCGCCGCCTGGGAGCGGGTGAGCCAGTTCCGTGCGGGTCCAGTCGACCACCGGCATGAAATTGTAGCAGATCGTCGTAACGCCGCATTGCGCGAGGTTGCGCATCGACTGCCGGTAATTGTCGAACAGGCCCGTCAAGTCGCCTTCGCCGATCTTGATGCGCTCGTGGATCGGCAGGCTCTCGACCACGCTCCAGCGCAGGCCGAGCGACGGATCGGCCGCGATGAGCGCCTTGCGCTTCTCGATCTCCTCGACGCTCCAGATGACGCCGTAGGGGATCTGATGCAGCGCGGTGACGATGCCGCTCGCGCCGGTCTGGCGGATGTGGGAAAGCTGGATGACATCCTCGGGGCCGAACCAACGCCAGGTCTGTTCCATGATGATAACCTCTTGAAAGCCGGACTTAGAAACCGGCTGAAATGAGCTCTGCTGCGGCATTGCGGGCGCCACGTGTGAGAAGCTGGGTGTAGGCAGCCGTCAGCGCATCCACGAAGCGGGTATCGTGTGGCAGATCGGAGCCGAAGATTGCCTCAATCTGCAGAACAGCCAGAACCCGATCCCGCGGCGCATTGCCCGCCTTGTCGAGAACAGCCCGAAGCTGAGCGGCGAGGGGATCATGGACGTCGATCTCGCGCCCGCTCTCATCGATGCCGCCGATGTAGCGCAGCCACGCCGCCACCGCGAGTGCAACCCTCGGCAGCGGCAGGTTGCGTGAGAGACGCTCGCGAGCTGTCGCGAGCAAGCGCTGCGGCAGCTTCTGCGATCCATCCATGGCGATCTGCCAGGTGCGATGCCGGATCGCAGGGTTGGCGAAGCGCTCCAGGAGCATCCCCGCATAGTTGGACAAATCGGTTCCAGGAGGCGCCGGAACAACGGGGATGATCTCGTCCCGCCAGAGGTCCTGCACGAATGCACGCAGGATCGGATTCTCCACTGTGTCCGCGATGGTCTCGTGACCGGCCAGATAGCCGAGATAGGCCAGGGCGGAGTGGGCTCCATTGAGTAGTCGAAGCTTCATATGCTCGTAGGGAGCGACATCGCCGACCAACTCGGCTCCGGCACTCTCCCAACGCGGGCGCGCGTTCTCGATAAACCGATCCTCAATCACCCATTGGCGGAAAGGCTCGTGCACGACGGGTGCCGCGTCGAAAAGCCCCGTGAGCCGGGCTGCCTCTGCGACGTCTTCCGCCGTTGTCGCCGGGACGATCCGGTCCACCATGCTGGACGGGAAGGAGGCATGGGTTTCAACCCAGGTAGCGAGCCCGCAATCGCGCAGGGCGGCAAAGTCGCTGACGAGCGAAGCGAGAAGGCGCCCGTTCGAAGGAAGGTTATCGCAGCACAGGACCGTGAAGGGCGCCATGCCTTCGTCCCGCCGTCGCTCCAGAGCCGCCAGGATCAGGCCCACAGCCGTCCGCGGCTCACCCGGATGCTCAAGGTCATGGCGGATATCGGGGTGGTGGTGCTGCAAACGTCCCGTTGCTGGGTCGATGCAATAGCCCTTCTCGGTCACGGTCAGGCTGACGATCTTCACGTGGCGATCGGCCATCGCCTCGACGACCGCCACCGGGTCTTCCGGGGCGACCATGACCGAGCCGAGGCAGCCCACGATGCGCGCCGACACGCCCGTGCGATCCTTCTGCAGCGCGGTGTAGAGCCCTCCCTGCGGCGCGAGGCGGTCGCGCTGATCGGGACGCTGAAGGCTGACACCTGTCATGCCCCAGTCGCCAATCTCGGCGGCATCGAGTTCCTCCGTATAGAGCGCCTGGTGCGCACGGACGAAGGCGCCGAGGCCAAGATGAACAATGCCCGTGCGGAGCCGGGTGCGATCATAGGCTGAACGCTGCGTCCCGGCCTTGGCAAGGGCGAGAGACGCAGGAGTGAGGCGAGGGCGGTTCTCTGCCATAGGTTCTGGCCGACTAGACATCGTTTACGATCAGGTCTGGGTGCTCGGCAGCCAGCTGCTCGGTGATCTTGAGCACCTCGGAGAGGTGGAGGCGCATTGCCGCTTCAGCTTCCTCGGGATTTCGGCTGAGGATGGCCTTGAGGATCTCTCTGTGCTGGCGGACCAGGGCCTCGACGGGGGTTCTCACGGGCAGACTGAGAAAGCGAATCCGGTCGAACTGGGATTTCTCTCGCTCCAGCACCGACCAGATCGGCGCAATGCCAATATCATCGGCAATAGCGCGATGAAAGGCATCGTCCGCAAGAGTGAACTGTTCGGGATCCGCCTGGGCACTTTCCTGATCGGCCAGTGCCGCCGCGATCTTGTCTTGGGCAGCCGGTGAAAGGCCGCGCTCGGCCGCACGCCGGACAATCGCGATCTCCAGTGCTTCGCGCACAAAACGCGCCCGCTCCATGGAGGCAAGGGAAATCCTGCTCACGAAGCTACCGCGCTGAGGTTGGACCTCGATCAATCCCTCGTCGACCAACCGGATGAGGGCTTCGCGAACCGGCGCACGGCTGGTGCCGAAGCGCAAGGCGAGTTCATTCTCCGATAGACGCGTGCCAGGCCGGAGGCGGAGCGTGACGATATCGTCCCGGATTTCTGCGCGGATGCTGCGTACGGTTGGAGACGGCAGCGAAGCTGCCGTGCCTTCCGCACGCTCTCTGTTGGCAGGCATGCGTGAGGAGGACATCGGCATCTCACTTGTAGAAGAGGCTCGGCAGCCACAGCGAGATCGCGGGAATGTAAGAGACCGCGAACAGGATGAGGATGTTGCACACGAGGAAGGGCCAGATCGCGCGGGAGATCGCGCCGAGCGAAATCTTGGCGATGCCGGCCGCCACGAAGAGGCACACTCCCACGGGCGGCGTCGTCAGGCCGATCATCAGGTTGAGCACGGCGAAGGTCGCGAAATGGATCGGATCGATGCCGACCTTCACGGCGACTGCCAGCAGGGGCGGGAACAGGATGATCAGCGCCGCGATGGTCTCCATGAAGGTGCCGACGATCAGGAGCAGGATATTGATCAGAAGAATGATCAGATACTTGTTCGTGGTGAGAGACAGCATCGCGTCGGCGATCATCTGGGGAATCTGCTCGCTGGTAAGGATCCAGCCGAACACGTTCGCCAGTCCCACGAGGAGAATGAGAGCTCCCGAACCGATGGCACTCTCGAGCAGGATGTTCGGTAGGTGACTCAGCTTGAAACCCTTGTAGATGAACAGACCGACCACGAACGCATAGAGCGCCGAGACGATGGACGCTTCGGTCGGCGTGAAGAAGCCTCCCACGATGCCGAACAGAATGACACCGGTCATCAGGAGGGCCCAGAACGCCCCCTTACTGGTGGACAGAACGTGGCGGATCCCACCCCAGGCACCCTTTGGGTAGCCGCGCTTGCGTGACAGAATATAGACCGTCACCATCATGCCGAGGCCGAGCAGAAGCCCTGGGACGGCGCCGGCGAGGAACATCTTGCCGACAGACAGGCCCGTCAGGGTGCCGACGATGATCATCGGAACGCTCGGTGGGATAATCGGTCCCACGGTCGAGGCTGCGGCTGTTACGGCGGCCGCGAAGGGAGCGTCATAGCCGGACTTGCGCATCGCCGGGATCATGACGGATCCGATCGACGCTGTCTCGGCGACCGCCGTTCCCGAAATACCGGCAAAGATCATTGAGCCGAGCACGTTGGCGAGTCCGAGGCCACCCCGGACGTGACCCACGACCGCATTGCCGAAGCGGACAATCTGGTCGGTGATGCCGCCGCCATTCATCAGGTTGCCGGCGAGCACGAAGCCAGGGATGCAGAGAAGGACAAACGAGTCCATGCCGGCGAACATGTACTGCGGTACGACGCTCAGGTCGATATCGGCACCGACAAGATAGACGGCGGCGGCAAGGCCTAGAGAGATGCCGACAGGCACGCCGAGAACAAGACAGACCGCGAAGGTCGTGAACAGAAGTGTGACGAGCATCAGACGAGCTCCCCGTGACTCGCGGGAGAGGGTTGGGCAAAGCCGAGGAGGCGCGCCAGCGTGAAGAAGGCGAGGCCCACCGGAATGATCAGCGTGACCACATAGATCGTGATCATCGGAATATCGATCGAGCGCGCCCGCTCACCGATACTGCCCACCACGTAATCGTAGGCGCCGGGAATGATGGCGATCGAGAAGCCGAGAATGATGAGGTCGACAATGCGGTCAACGATCCTTCGGGCCGACGCGGGAAGGGGCCCGACGAAGAGATCGACATTGACGAGTTCGCCGCGGAGGACGGCGATGCCGCAGGAGAACGCCACGAGATAGACGAGCGCGAAGCGGGCCACCTCTTCGGTCCAGGACGGCGATGGAAAACCGGGAATTCGGCCAAGCACCTGAA
Organism: Pseudomonadota bacterium; assembly: GCA_023426505.1. Lineage (GTDB taxonomy): Bacteria > Pseudomonadota > Alphaproteobacteria > Rhizobiales > Beijerinckiaceae > Microvirga. Next base: position 48,526 of record JAFAAP010000032.1, on the reverse strand, counting down.
TGGTGACGACGGCAATGAGCACGCTGAAGGCGGCAATCGTGCCATAACGGCAGAGGGTGAGCGCACCCGACAGCAAGGCGGCAAAGACATTGCGCATGATCGATCTCGTTTAGCTGGCGTCATCCCAATCGAAGAGCGGTGGGCCTCGAGCCGCCTGCCTTTAGGAGCAACGGCTCAAGGCCTTGTTGGACCAAGCGATGATTACTTCGTCGCGACGATCTCGTCGTAGAGCGGCTTGATCTCGGCCGGAAGGGACGAGGCAACCGCCTGCCGGGCCTTGGCTGCGAAAGCCGCCTTGTCAGACGCGACGAACTCCATGCCTTTTGCCTTGAGATCGGCGGCGAGCTGCTGCTCGTCCTTCAGGAACAGCTCGCGCTCATAGGCCTGGGCGGCCTTGGCCGCCTCGGCAATGGCCTTCTGCTGCTCAGCCGGGAGACGTCCGAGCTTCTTGCTGCCGCCGACGAGATAGATCCAGCTCAGCACGTGATCCGTCTGGTTGACGTACTTCTGGACCTCGTTGAGGCTCGCCGACTTGATCAGCGCAAGCGGATTTTCCTGAGCGTCGATGGTATGATTCTGCAGCGAGGTGAACACCTCCGAGAAGGCCATTGGGGTCGGTTTGGCACCGAGAGCCTCCCAGACTTTCACGAACAGCGGCACGTTGGGAACGCGCAGCTTGAGACCGTTGAGATCGTCCGGCGTCTTGATAGGAGTGTTCGAGGTCAGCTCACGGGCACCGCGGGCGAAGTAGGCGAGGGGCTTGAGCTGGGTCTTTTCCTCGATGTTCTGCGCGATCTTCTCACCGACCGGGCCATTCACGACCTTATCGAGGTGATCGAAATCGCGGATGGCATACGGAACTGCCAGCAGGGCTGCGGAGGGAGCCCAGTTCTGCAGCGACTCGCCCGTGATCGTGAAATCGACCGTCCCAAGCTGAATCCCCTTGATCAGATCGGTTTCCTTGCCGAGTTGCTCGTTCGGGAAAACCTTGACTTCGATCTCGCCATTGGTGCGCTTCGACACCTCCTCGGCGAACTTCAGGGCTGCCTTGTGCCAGACATTCTCTTCATTGCCGAGGTGACCCAGCTTCAAGGTCGTCTTGGCAAATGACGGGGTGGCTGTGCCAAGTGCGAGAAGGGCTCCCAGAGCGCCGACAGCGGCGCGGCGCGTAAACTTGGACTGGCGTGACATCGAATTTCCTCCTTGATGAGAGCCGCGCCCTCTCTGGGGCCGGCCAGGCAAAGCATTCTTCAATCGCCGAAGGCGAGTTGAACCTTGATGGTGTCCTGGGGCCGAGTCTCGATCAGCTCGAAAGCTGCGCGGGCCTCGCGGACTGGGAAGGTTTGCGTGATGATGGCGGACGGGTCGAGTTTCCCCTCGGCGATCCAGGAGATGACTTGCGGCAGGAACTTCCGGTTCAGGCGGGAGCCGACCAGCGTCAGCTCCTTTTTGACGATTTCCTGCTGGCTGATGTTGCAGGGGGCTGGGGAGAAGCCAAGCAGACCAATGCGTGCGGCTGGGCTTGCAATCCGGCAAGCTTCTTCCAAGAGAGCCGGGATCCCTGCTCCATCGATAATGACCGTGGGGCCAAGACCATCGTTCTCATCCTTGACGGCATCCGGAACCGATTGTTCCCGCGAGTGGATGGTCACGTCGGCGCCGAGCGCGCGTGCCCGTTTGAGGCGGGCTGCGTCGATATCGGCAATCAAGCAGCGGGCACCATGAAGCTTGGCAACCTGGAGAACGGTGAGACCAACAGTGCCGGCTCCGTAGATCAACACGGTGTCGCCGGCATCAATGCCGGTCCGGGAGAGAACATTGGCTGCAACGGCGAAGGGCTCAGCCAAAGCTGCAACCTCGAAGGGCATCGTGTCCGGCACCTTCACGCAGTTGATTGCGGGTACGACAAGTTGCTCGCGAAAGCCGCCGTCGCGATGGACGCCGAACACTTCGAGATTGCCGCAGACATTGGAGCGGCCAACCCGGCAGGCGTAGCAATGGCCGCACGAGACCACGGGATCGACCACAGCACGATCGCCTGGAGCAAGACCCTCGACGCCCGCACCCACGGCTTCGATGACGCCGGCAAACTCATGCCCGATGACGCGGGGATAGCGGGCGAACGGATTTGATCCGTGAAAGATATGGATATCTGAGCCACAGATGCCGGCTCTCACCGTCCGCAGAAGGACGTCTCCGGGCCCGGGCTCTCCGGGTGCGGCAACCTCGCGAACCTCAAGATGATGGGGTGACTGAACCGAAACAGCGAGCATGGCAACGTCCTTGTCGACTAGTCGACAAGTACTCAGCGTCTGGGGGAGGGTCAATTGATCTGTGTTTCGACTTTAGTCTAAGATCTATACACCCTATCCTCGTATGGTAGCCCAATCCCATCTTTTCCTAGGCTTCGCAGTGAACGTCTGCTGCTACAGGGAAGGGGAGAATGAGGATCTGTGAGCAACCAGGGATAAGGGCCAGTGCCGCCCCATCTGGATGCATTCGTCGCCGCACCGGCCAATCATCGTCTCTTATTTAAGGACGATGCGGTGCGGTTTCTGGAGGCCACCTTCGAGCCGGGTGAGCGCAAGAACGTTCATCACCACGGCTGGCCCAGCCTCACGCTCAGGATCGTGGTTTCAGACCCTGCTCCTGATTTGACGTGAGCAGATAAAACTCATCACGACGCAGATGATCAACGTGAGCCGTGAGCGCGATGGTGCCAGCGGCCTGCTCCTTGAGCATGATCCGGGAGAATGGCGTGTCCCTGAACCGCTGCTCATGGAAGTTTCGTTGAAACGCCTCGTCCCCTCCCCATCGGGCCACGATGTAGTAGCCCAGAGCCGCGCGTTTTACCTCAAAAGCGAAGTCTCGTGTCCCGTTCGCCTGAGGAAGGCAGTCGAAGCTGACGTCTATGCGGATCAATACCTCATTCGAATTCGAGGTTTCCTTTCAAGCATGCTCACGAGAACGCCCATAACGGCATCGTAGCCATGCTAGCTAGTTCCCATCTTGCCAAGCCGCTCAGGGAACTTAGGGTCAAAAGGTGTAACCAATCCTAGAGAGGAATGATGCTTCATATCGGTGACAACAGAATGGTCCGGCAATTCCGGGCTGAAGAGGTCTTTCCGGAGACGTCGCGCCGCGGCTTCCTGAAAGGGCTGGCATGCGCTTGCTGCGTCCTTCCAGTCTTCAAAGCACTCCCAGCCGGAGCTGCTGCAAATGTCCAGGCTGCCGCGGCTCGGCCGATCCACGTGAAACTTGATGAGGCCGCAAAGGCTATCGAAGCCAGAATGATCGCTTGGCGTCGAGACATCCACCAGAACCCGGAACTTGGTAACCAGGAAACCCGGACGGCCGCTCTGGTCGCGAAGCACCTCAAGGATCTCGGATACGAGGTTAAGGAAGGTGTGGCCAAAACCGGCGTTGTAGCGGTCCTGAAAGGCGAGGGAGGCCCAGGCCCGGTCGTAGCCCTTAGAGCCGATATGGACGCCCTACCGGTCAGTGAAGAGGTTGACCTGCCATTTGCTTCGAAAGCCCGCACGAAGTGGGAGGGGCAGGATGTAGGCGTCATGCATGCCTGTGGTCATGATTGCCATGTGGCCATTCTGATGGCAACTGCCGAGGTCCTTGCGCAGCATAAAGCTGAGCTTAAAGGGACGGTCAAACTGCTGTTCCAGCCGGCAGAGGAGAAACTGCCCAACGGCGAGATCGGCGGCGCTAGACTGATGGTCGATGAAGGCGCTATGGAGAACCCAAAGCCGGATGCTGTCTTTGGCCTCCACGTGACCAGTGCGGTGAGCGTCGGGTCGATCGGTTACCGGGCTGGTGCGGTGAATGCAAGCTCGGATGGCTTCCGGCTGATCGTCAATGGTAAGCAGACCCATGGAGCCATGCCCTGGAACGGCGTTGACCCGGTCGTTGTCGGATCGCAAATCGTTTCTGCCCTCCAGACGCTCGTAAGTCGCGAAACCGATCTCACGAAACAAGCTGTGGTCCTCAGCGTCAGTACCTTCCATGCTGGTGTCCGGTACAACATCATCCCGGACAAGGCAGAAATGTCTGGTACCCTCAGAACCTATGATGAGAACACCCGCCAACGAATCCAGCGGCGAGTGAAGGAGGTCGCGGAAGGCGTCGCATCGAGCATGAACGCGTCCGCGGAGGTGATCTGGGAAGCCAACGGATACCCCCCCATCATGGCGGATCCAGACCTGGTCGCCAAGATGGCGCCAAGTCTGGTGCGGGTTGCCGGCGATAAGGCTAAGGAAGCAGAACGCAGCTCAGCGGGCGAAGACTTCTCCTACTTCGCGCAAAAGGCCCCGGGAATGTTCTTCTTCGTCGGCATCACCCCTGAAGGAGTGGAGAACGCCGCTCCAAACCATTCGCCCAGGTTTAAGGTGGACGAAGCCGGCCTGATTACCGGCCTTCGGGCCATGCTCCACATCGTCGCCGACTATACAGGCACTGGAGCTGCCTAGACGACGGATCATCATCAGTAACAAGAAGAGGGCAGCAAGCAATCGCTGCCCTCTTTGATGAGCGCGCCCGCGGCGACAACTCGGATTGGTTGGCTTTGAGTAGCGAGAAACGCATCGCACCGTCATTGCTTGTAAGCGCGATCATGAAGCGTACACGCCTATGCCTCGAAGTGTTGGCATAGCACGCCAGATGCGGACGCCGGAGGAGAGGACGAATCCTGTCGCCGGTTGCGGAACGTATCGGCCAACTCGTCAGCGAGGACTTTGATTCCTCGGCCATGTCGCAAGGACAGGTCACTGCATCGATCGCGCCAGCCGGCTGAGTGACCTCTCAGTGCGTTGCCGAACGTCAGGATTCGGCACTTTTCGAAGGACACGCCGTGGTCGGCTCATGAGGCGGTCAGTGGACTTCATTTCATTAGCTGTTCGTTGCTCTTTGACCCACAACAGACCTTCAGCGGTTAACAGATTGAGAGCTCAACCTGGGGGTAGTGGGCGAGGACGCGAGCCGCTGTCGATAGCGACAAACGTGAAGACTGCCTCCGTCACCTTGATCTGTTCGTCCCCATCGCGGGAGCGGCGCCATGCCTCGACCTGGAACCTCATGGATGTACGTCCGGTAGAAATCAGGTCAGCGTAGACCGAGACCTCGTCACCCACATGAACCGGGGTGTGAAAGACCATGCCGTCGACCGCGACCGTCACGCAACGCCCACGGGCGCGCCGTGCGGCTGCATTGCCCGCCGCTAAGTCCATCTGCGCCATCAGCCATCCGCCGAATATATCCCCTGCCGGGTTCGTGTCCGAGGGCATCGCAATCGTCCGAATGACGGCCTCGCGCACGCCGGGGTTTTCGACCGTCATGATGGCTTCCTTCCTCACTCCAGCCCTGCCGTTCAGTGTTCCAGGATCAGCCTAATCTCCTGGAGATTTCCAATGGTGTGGTCGAGGTGGAGGCGCAGGGCCTGCGAGGCCTCCTCGTTCCGCTCCCGCTCCAGCAGATCAAGGATGTGGAGGTGTTCCTCACATTGCTGGCGGTAGCGCTTACGGTCGACCATCGAGCGGTATGAGAGCAGGCGACGGACGCGGTTGATGCGCCGGACCGCCTCCAGGAAGAACGGGTTGCCGGATGCGCTGATAATCGCCTCGTGGAACCGCACACCCCGTTCGTGGAGCGCGGCGGCGCTATCCGTCTCAATGGCGCCGCCGAGAAGCCGAAGCTCTGCCTCGCGGCAGCGGGCGGCGATGTCACGATCAAGGCGGTAGCTCGGCTCCAGCAGGGCAGCCGGTTCGAGTGCCAAGCGGACGCGGTAGGTCTGTTCCAGGCTCTCCGGGGTCGTGAGCATGGGCGAGAAGGACCAGCCGTAGCCGGGGCGGCGCTCGGCCCAGCCCTCCTGGGCAATCCGGCCCAGGATGGTATTCAACTGTGCCTTGGTGAGCCCGTAGGTTTCCTTGAGGTAGGCCTCAGAGGCCGGATCGGGCAGACGCCCGTGTAGGTGATCCTCGGCCATCCTGAAGTAGATCTCGGTGGCATCATCTCTCATCGTGAGGCCGAGGGTTTCTGGCGATACATCCCTGGTATCCGCAACAAAATAGCCGCGGTTGCGCTCGTGGATGAGGACGCCCTTGGCGGCCAGCAACTGCAACGCCTGGCCAACGGGGAAGCGGGAGACGCTGAACCGCTCGGCGAGTTCCTGTGCGGTAAGGTGCGTCCCGACTGTCAGTCCGCCATTCCGGATATGGTCGAGAATCTGTGCGGCAAGGCCCTCGGTCAGCTCACGCTTCCCGCCGACCATGCGCTCGCTGACTGAACTCATAACAGCAACCTCGGGCACGCTCTTCGACACAGCTCGATTCTCGTTTACCCGAAGTGTCGCGGTCACGGTACTCTCACCTTTGCTTCATCATGCACGGGGCGGTGGTTCTTGAAGCCTTGGGAGCCCAGAGACCCCCAAGGCTCTCTGCATTCTTACGACTTCACGAGGCCGATCGACTTCAGCACGTCGCCGACGCGGACCTGCTCGTCCTTGAGGAAGGCCTGGAAGGGCTCGCCCGCCAAGTAGAAATCCTCCCAGCCGCGCTGCTTGAGGATCTCGGTCCATTCCTTCGACTTGACCACCTTCTCGACAGTGTCGGTCAGTGTCTTCTTCTGGTCGGCCGTGATGCCCGGACCCGCCATGATGGCGCGCCAGTTGACAACCTCCACATCCATGCCCTGCTCCTTGAGGGTCGGAACGTCGGCGCCGGCCAGGCGCTTGCCGGACGAGATCGCGAGCGCCCGCAGCTTGCCGGCCTTGATCTGGCTTTCGAACTCGCCGTAGCCGGACACGCCGGCCGTCACGCGCCCGCCGAGCATGGCCGCCAGCGCCTCGCCGCCGCCCGAGAAGGCGATGTAGTTGACCTTCGAGGGCTCGGAGCCAGCCGCCTTTGCGAACAGGGCCGCGAGGATATGGTCAGCGCCACCCGCCGAGCCGCCGGCCCAGGTCACCTTCGCCGGATCCGCCTTCACGGCATCGGCCAACTCCTTGACCGATTTGATCGGCGAGTTCGCCGGCACGACGATGACGAGCGGATCGCCGGTGAGGCGCGCGATCGGCGTCACCTGATCGAGGGTGACCGGCGCCTTGTTGGTCAGGATCGCGCCCACCATCGTGATGCCGTTGACCATGAGCTGGTTCGGGTCGCCTTTCGCCTGGTTGACGAACTGGGCGAGGCCCACGGTGCCGCCGGCGCCGGTGACGTTCACCACCTGAACGCTCTTGGCAAGACCGGTCTGGGTCAGCACCTGCTGGATCGAGCGGGCGGCCGAATCCCACCCGCCGCCGGGCCCGGCCGGTGCGATGATCTTGAGTTCCTGCTGCGCGAAAGCCGACGACGCGACGAGCGTCATGGCGGCAAAAGCGACGCCGCGGATGGTCTTGGTCAAGTGGCTCACGAGTTCCTCCCTTGGGTTGCGTGAGATGGTGAACACGCGAAGCGGACGTTGCCGCTCAGCGCCTGATGCTCGGCGAGGCTTCTCGCCGAAGGGTTTCACCGTTGCCGGTGGTCTCGGATGCGGGCGTCTCGCAGCTTGTGGCCTCCGCGTTGACGACGCGACGCAGGATGAGGGGGATGATGCCGCCGCCGCGCAGGATCTCGACCTCGAGGCCGGTCTCGATGGCGGCCGTAGCCATGAAGGATTCGCTCTCGCCAGAGGCGCGACGGATGCTGACGGGCACAGCGCAGCGGGGGCTAATCCTCGCCGGATCGGCATCGATCAGGATCTGATCGCCCGGACGCAGGTGGAGATCGCTCGGATGGCGCTCCGCCGGAAGGCGCAGGGGCAGGATGCCCATGCCAATCAGGTTCGAGCGGTGGATGCGTTCAAAGCTGGAGGCCAGCACCGCGCGGGTGCCAAGCAGCGCCACACCCTTCGCCGCCCAATCCCGCGACGAACCCATGCCGTAGCGCTCGCCCGCCACCACGACGACGGAGGCGCCCTCATCGGCGTAGCGCTCGGAGGCCCGGAACAGAGGCAGGTCCTCGCCGAAGCCGACATGGATCGTGAAGCCCGGTGCGATGGCGGGATCGAGCAGGTTGCGCACGGACTTGTTGGTGAACAGGCCGCGCACCATGGCTTCCCAGTTGCCGCGCCGGGATGCGAAGACGTTCAGGTCGCGGGCGTTCTCGCCGCGCTCGACCAGATACTGGGCCGCCTCGCTCCGCAGCGGCACAGCGCCGGCCGGGGAGATGTGGTCGGTGGTGATGTCGTCGCCAAGCACGAGCAGCGGATGGGCCGCATAGGTGCCGAGCAGCGTGCCCTTGCCGAAGCCAGCGAAAGGCGGACGCCGGATATAGGTCGAGCTCTCATTCCAGGGAAACAGCGGAGTGCCGGGAGCATCGAGCACCCGCCAGGTGTCGCTGGCCTCGGCCGCCTCGTACGAGGTGTCGTAATCGCTTGCATCGATGGCCATGGCGAGCGCCGCATCGATCTCGTCGCCCGTGGGCCAGAGATCAGCCAGCCGGATGTCTTCGCCTGACGCCGAGCGGGCAATAGTATCCGCGAGGATGTTGCGGTTGACATCACCCGCCAGCGCGAAAGCGACAACGAGTGGCGGTGAGGCTAGGAAGCCGGCCTCAAGCTGAGGATGGACCCGTCCCGGGAAGTTGCGGTTGCCGGACAGCACGGCGACTGGAAGGATCCCACGCTCAGTCATGGCTTGGTCGATCACGGCCGGCAGCGGGCCGGAATTGCCGATGCAGGTGGTGCAGCCGTAACCGACGATGCCGAAGCCCACGGCTTCCAGATCTTCCAGCAGTCCAGCGCGGCGCAGGTAGCGTTCCGCCGTGGGAGACCCGGGCGCCAGAGAGGTCTTTACCCAAGCCGGCGGGGTAAGGCCCAAGGCCCGCGCCTTGCGGGCGACTAGGCCTGCGGCGATCAGCAGCCTGGGATCAGAGGTGTTGGTGCAGCTCGTGATCGCCGCGATGGCCACGGAACCGTTGCCGGGCTGATCGGCTGATGCCGGGGCAGGCCGGTCTGCCAGCATCGGTGCTAGGGCCTCGACCGTCTTGCCCGCGGGGATGCGATCCTGCGGCCGGCGCGGGCCGGCGACACTGACCTCGACCTCGTCGAGGTTGATCTCGACGACACCCGTGAAGCGCGGCGCAGCCTCCGGATCGAACCAGAGGCCCTGCCGCCTGGCGTAGTCTTCGACGAGGCGGACCTGATCGGAGCTACGGCCCGTCTCGCGCAGGTAGCGCAGGGTCTGTTCATCGATGGGGAAGAAACCGGAATTGGCGCCGAATTCCGGAGTCATGTTGGCGATCACGGCCCGGTCGCCGGCGGACAGCGTTGACACGCCCGGCCCGTAGAACTCGACGAAGCGGTTGGCGAGGTCGATCCGGCGCAGGCGCTCGGTGACGGTGAGCGCGAGGTCGGTCGCGAGCACGCCTTGGCGCAGACGTCCCGTGAGGCGCACGCCCACGATGTCCGGCACGCGGATCATCACGGGCATGCCGAAGAAGACGCTTTCCGCCTCAAGCCCACCGACGCCCCAGCCAAGTACGCCGATGCCGTTGATCATGGGGGTGTGGCTGTCGGTGCCGATGAGCGTGTCGGGCACGGCCCAGGAGACACCGTCCCGTTCCGCCGTGGTGACGACGCTCGCCAGGCGCTCCAGGTTAAGCGTATGCATGATCCCGGTGCCGGGCGGATGAACGCGGAACCCCGTCAGCGCCCGTGTGGCCCATTTCATGAAGCGATAGCGCTCAGCATTGCGCCCGTACTCACGCTCCATGTTGCGCCGGAGGGCATCGGGCGAGCCGAACACATCAACGCCCAACGAGTGATCGGTCGAGACATCGACGGGCAAAACGGGATTGAGCCGGCTCGGGTCGTGCCCTGCCTCGGCCAGCGACGCGCGCATGCCGGCGATGTCCACCAGGGCCGGACCGCAGGTGGTGTCGTGCATCAGCACACGGCCGGGCAGGAAAGGGATCTCCTCCTCGCTGCGTCCAGTACCGAGCCAGTTCAGAATCGCAGCCTTGGCCCTGGGAGCGTCCTCACCCGCATTGCGCAGGACGTTCTCCAGCATGATGCGCAGGATGTGCGGCAGCCGCTCGAGGTGGGCGCCAGCCGCCGCAGGCAGGTCGACTATGCGGTGACGCTGGCCAGCGCTCGTTATGTCGGCGGTTTTGGGCATCGGACCCTCCTGCGTTTCCTGAACAGTTGGGCAGCGGGGCTCTTGGTGGACCTTCCTCGCTCAACGGGAAAGCCAATTTGCATAATACTAATGATAAATGCAATGGAAATTGCATTTGAAGTCATCGATATGTTAATTGATCTCTGTGCCAGCAGGCTGATGCTGTGGCTGGCACGGGAGGAAATCACATGGAAGCAATGACTTCGCGGGCTCTGAAAGCCATCTTCGCCGTCAGCCTTGGCGCAATTTCCACGGCCGCTTTCGCGCAGGCCGACTACCCAACCCGCCCCATCAAGCTGATCGTGCCTTTCACCGCAGGTGGAGGTGTCGATACGGTTGCTCGCATCGTCGGCGAGGAACTCAAGGGCGTTCTGGGTCAGTCCGTCGTCGTAGAGAACCTGCCGGGCGCCAGCGGCATGCGGGGAGCGGAAACCGCCGTTCGTGCGGAGCCGGATGGCTACACCCTTCTGCTATCATCAGCCGGTGAGGCCGCGGTGAACCCGCACCTGTTCAAGAACATCAAGTACGACCCGAGCCGCGACCTCACCCCAGTCACCTTGGTGGTCAAGGTTCCGAATGTCCTCGTGGTCAATGCCGCCTCGGGCATGAAGTCCCTCGATGATCTGCTCACGTTCACCAAGAGCAACGCGGACAAGGCATCGTTCTCGTCCAGCGGGGTCGGGAACCCACAGCACTTGGCCGGCGAGCTTCTCAACCGCATGGCCTCCGTCAAGCTGACGCACGTTCCCTACAGGGGCGCGGCCCAGCAGGTGACGGATGTTCTCGGGAACAACGTCACGGCGACCTTCGCGAGCTACCTGGCTGTCGCCTCCTTTGTCGAGGCGGGGCAGGTCAAGGCGCTCGCTGTCACCTCGTCGGAGAGGATCCCGAGCCTGCCGTCAGTCCCTGCCATGGCCGAGCACCCGCAACTCGAGGGCTATGATGTGACTAACTGGTTTGGCCTGTTCGCGCCGGCTGGCACACCTGCCCCCATTGTCGACAAGCTGAACAAGGTGGTGGTCCAAGTGCTCAGCAATCCGGCCACGGCCAAGAAGCTGGCGGACCTAGGCAGCTACCCGTCGCCTATGAAGCCCGACGAATTCAAGAGCTTCCTCACGGCGGAGTCGGTGAAGTTCAAGAACATCATCACGACTGCCGAGATCAAGGCACAGTAACGGTGCGAGGCGTCAGGGGCTCGGCATCATGGCAACAGGCTCACCGTTCTACTTCGCCTATGTCGGGTCGCGCACGACCCGGGAGCGCAACGCGCGCGGGGACGGCATCAACGTCTACCGTGTCGATGCAGCCACCAGCCAGTGGACCCATGTGCAGCTGGTGGACGGGCTTCTTAACCCGTCCTTCCTGGCCTTGGATCGCAGCGGCCGGTTCCTGTACTGTGTCCATGGCGATGCCAGCGAAATCAGCGCCTTCAGCATCGATCCTGAGCGCGGAAAGCTGACCTTCATCAATCAGGAGACCACCGCGGGCAAGAACCCGGTGCATCTGAGCGTCGATCCCGGCAACCGCTTCCTCATCGTGGCAAACCACATCACGTCGAGCCTAGCGGTGTTGCCGCGGCACGAGGACGGCTCACTCGGAAAGCTCGTGGATCTGGCCGTCCTCGAGGGACAGATCGGCCCGCATCGTGTCGAGCAGCCCTTCGCCAAGCCGCATCAGGTCGAGTTCGATCCCAGCGGGCGCTTCGTCATCGTCCCGGACAAGGGACTCGATCGAGTCTTTACGTTCGGGGTTGATGGCGTGACGGGCAAATTGCTCGCGGTGGATGCGCCGCCGGCTCCAGCCCGAGAGGGTGCCGGACCGCGGCATGTCGCGTTCCACCCGGGCGGTGCCGTTGCCTACGTCGTGAACGAGCTTGACTCCACCGTCACCGCTTACCGGCTCGATCCAGGGCACGGCAATCTGACACCGTTTCAGGTTGTGAGCATCCTGCCGGACACGTTCGTCGGCCACAGTCGCGCCGCCGAGATCATGGTGTCGAACGATGGGCGGTTCGTGTACGCGTCAAACCGGGGACACGACAGCATCGCCATCTTCTCCGTCGATCCGGCATCAGGCCGGTTGACGAGTATCGGCTGCGAGAAGAGCCATGGCAGAACTCCTCGCTTCTTCACGTTCGATCCATCCGGAGCATGGATGTTCGTTGCCAACGAGGACAGCGACGGTGTCGTGACCTTCAGGGTCGACCAGCAGACCGGATTGCTGTCACATGAGGGGGAGGCCGTCCGAACCGGCAGCCCCGTATGCATCGTCTTCACGACCACGGTGTATGTGCGCGCTCAAGGCGCCCAGGCATGCTGAATTCGAAAAGGAAATGGTCTTATGGCAAATGTCGACAAGAGAGCGCGCGAGTTGCTAGCTCCGACGGGAAGCCTGCGGGTAGCGGTTGCGGTAGGCAGTGCAATCTCTGCGGTCTGGACGAGGCGGGATGCAGAAACGGGTGAGCTCCGCGGCCCGACGGTGGATCTCGCTAGGCGCATCGCCGAATGCCTCGGCGTTTCCTTGAGCCTCGTCGAGTGCGCAAGCTCGGGAGAGATCATCGAGACCGCCTCATCAGAAACCTAGGATGTATCGTTCGCTCCCGTGGATGCCGAGAGAAAGAAGCTTGTCGACCTCGGTCCGCACTACTTTCTCGGCGAAAGCACCTACTTGGTTCCGGCCGGATCGCCGATCGCCAGCATCGAGGAGGTGGATCACAAGGGCGTCCGGGTCCATGGGGTCGAGAATACCGCTACGATCCGCAGTGCACGCAAATCCCTGAAGAACACATCGGTCATCGGGCTCCAGAGCCTTGATGAGGCACTCGAACGGTTCACCAATGGCGAGGTGGATGCGCTCGCCCTCGGAAAGGAGTCCCTCCGGAGCCTGCTCACTCGGTTTCCCGGCGCACGGATGCTGGACGGTCATTTCCATGCCGCCGGCACTGCGGTGGCAGTACCGAAGGGCCGAACCGAAGCATTGGAGATAATCAGCGACATGATCGAAGATCTGAAGAACGATGGAACCGTTCGCCAGGTCTTCGATGTTCACGGCATGGAAACGGCGACGGCCGCACCCGCCGGATCACGTTCCTGAAGAAGTACACGCGCCGGTCAGCCCGAGGATCCCCTGGTGGTGAGTAATGTCGGCTCCTGGCACGGGGCTGACCCTAACCGTACTTCTGGACTGCTAGGATGAACGGACCCTCACACTGAAGTCCGCTACTGCTCAGTTTGACCCACATGAGACATTCCGGTAGTCCGGCGAAATTGATCTGCCCCATGGTGTAGGCGAAACCTTCCCGTTCCAAGGAGTATCGGCGGATGTATGACTCCTGCACCTGCTTAACCGTCAATCCTGTGCTAACCCGCGGGACGCCCCAGCCTCTCCAGCGTTTCCGCGACGGCGCGTCGGGCTGCTTCAATTGCGCCCGCCAGATACCCGGGGTCGGTTGCGCTTGTCTCGCTGCCTCCCAGCACCAGCCGCTCCTGCCAGGGTCCCGTCACCCAGGATCTGTCGCTGGGTGCCGGGTGTCCTCCGCCGCTGCGGTCGCTGGCGGACGAGGTCAACGCATCCGTGGCCCAATCCTTGATGAGCGTGGCGTGGGGACGGCGAGCCTCGTCGCCGAACAGGCGGCCAAGCTGCTCCACGCAGGCCTGGGTTAGTGCCTCCACTCCCATGCTGGCCCGCTGATCCGCGCCCACGCCCAGGAAGCCCAGCAAGGCTGCCGCCCCGGAGGCCGACGTCGCATCATGGATTTCGACGAGCGGGCCCACCAGACTCTGGGCTGTGCCGGACAGACCAGCCTCGCGCCAGAAGGGACCGTCGTAGAACGCAAAGAACTTGGCATGCGGCGCCATCCAGGTGGGCGTGCCGCGCCAACGCTGCGCCGTGGCAGCGTCCAACCCGGGGGTGAACGAGACCGTCGCTTCCAGCAGCCGTGGGGGAAGCGCGGCGATCACGTGGGCGACCGTCAGGGTTTGGGGTGAGCCGTCGGCCCCACGGACCGTCAGGGTTACATTGCCCTCACCGAGTGTCATGTGCGTCACCTGCGCCTTGAGCTGGAGCCGGTCCGCGGGAAGATCTTGGGCCAATGCGGTCACAAGTGCCCCCGTTCCACCGACCAGGCGCATGGACTGCGACTCCTGTGCCGTTGCAACCCGCTGATAGAGCTGAGGGGCCTCGCGGGACATGCGGTGGATGATGACGGCGCCCTCGCTGTTCTGAGGCATGACGGAGAGGCCGAGTTCATCCACCAAGGCACCCAGGGAGGGTTGCATGTCGGGCCAGAACCACGATGCGCCAAGGTCAAAGCCGTCGGTGGAGGGGCGGCCATCCGCATCTGTGGTCTGGACGCGTCCTCCAAGGCGGTCCCGTGCCTCGAGAAGCCGGAAGTCAACGCCGGACGCGTGCAGCAGCCGTGCTGCGTAAAGACCAGCCAGGCCGCCGCCGATGACAGCCACTTTGGTTTCCACGGACATTCCCAAGTCTTCCTTCCGGGTTGCGTCTACTGACGAACGACAGTTGGCACCGCATCTGTTGCCATCCGACCTGGATGGTCGTTCGCACATTTGACAAAGCGGCGATTGGAGCCGGCCATGATCCGGGAAACGAAAGGATCCGCCACCTCGGTTCCGTTACCTCTTCAGGAAGCATCGTGCGGCTGGTGTCCGCCCGGCACCTCTCGGAAGTAGACCCAAAGTGTGCTCTCGCGAGGAACATCGGACGTTCCTGGAGATCGGGGGATCGGCAGAGGATGACCCTTTCCGGGCTTTGCATATTGCCATGATGCATGATCACCAAGGATTTGGCGCCGGTTCGAACGCTGTGCTTTCAAAGCAATGGAGCCGGCAGCGCTTAGACCGATCTCATCAGTCCTGATGTCACGAGTGTACCTCGCTTCGATATTTGCGGGTCTCGGATAGAAGCCAATCACGGAACAAAGTTACGCTTTGTTTTTGGGTCTTGCGTTCAGAATATACGACCCAATAGCCTTCACTGGACTCTACAGGTTGCCCGAAAGGCAAGTGCAATTCGCCTCTGGCAAGCTCATGCTCAACACAATGCGAGGGCACCACAGCAAGCCCCAGCCCACTCAGCGCGGCACTGATGAGCATATCGCTGTTCGCAAAGCGGATGCCTTGGATGACCCCGCTGTGACTGAGTTTGGTCGTCCGTAGCCAGGCGAGCCAGAGGCTAGGCCTGCTTGCATTCTGAAGGGTAGGGATCTCTGAGAAATCCAGCCTGTTGAGCTTGGCGGTTGCTGGAATGAGCTTTGGCGAAGCCACTACGGCTAGCCGCTCGGGAAAGAGGAGCGAAGCGCGGGCGTTCGGCCATGAGCCTACTCCGCGCAAGATCGCGATGTCGATCCGGCTCTGATCGAAATCCAGCTCGGGGCCGACAGGTGCAATCTCGATCGGCATACCAGGGTTTTTGTCGATGAAGCCGCTCAGACGGGGTGCAAGCCAGCGCGTGGCAAGACTCGGGTTGGCACCAATCATCAAGGATGCGTCGGCCTTCCGTCCGCGGACCGCATCAATGGAAACCTCCTCGAGTTTGTTGACGATCTGTGCGATCTCCCGAAAGTAGTTTCCACCTGCATCAGTCAGCACGAGGCGCGAGCCCGACCGCTCAAAGAGACGAACCCCTAGATACTGCTCTAGGTTATTAATCTGTCGACTGATGCCACTCTGGGTGATGGCAAGTTCATCGGCAGCCTTCGTAAAACTCATGTAGCGGGCAGCCGCCTCAAAGGCCTGCAGCGCTGATAGCGACGGAAGAAAACGTCGCATGATGCTCCCTCGTGAACTCTCCATGACTAATAGTCATGACAGCCCGAGTTTTTCAAGTTTTACATCGAGTAGTTTGCTGTCTCATCAATAGTAGGTGCGGTTACAAGAACGACCGCATTGCTGCGACAGTATAAAATATCATTCCAGACGATCAGAGGGAAAAATGATTACTCGCAGGACATTCGGGAAAATCGTCGGAGCAACTGCAATCGGTGCCTCAGCGGGCACCTTTGGCATCACAGGAGCGCGCGCAGCGAGTTCTCTCGAACGCGTGAAGGCCTCTGGTACCCTGCGGATCGGCAGTATCGCCGATGGGGCTCCCTATTACCAAAAGAGCCTCAGCGATGGAAAATGGCGAGGCTTCTACATCGACATTTGTCAAAAATTGGCTGACGATCTCGGCCTGAAACTGACACTCCTTGAGACAACCTGGGGTAACTCGGTCCTCGATCTTCAGG
Source organism: Pseudomonadota bacterium (assembly GCA_023426505.1). Lineage (GTDB taxonomy): Bacteria > Pseudomonadota > Alphaproteobacteria > Rhizobiales > Beijerinckiaceae > Microvirga. The sequence goes on along the minus strand of JAFAAP010000032.1, from coordinate 32,120 downwards.
CCGAAAAGATCGATGTGTTCTTCGGTCTCAATCCAACCCCAGAGCGGCAGAAGGTGATCGACTTTTCTGAGCCGGTCTTCAAAAACTCATTTACCTTCATTGCCAAGAAGAGCGTCACAGCCAAAACATGGGACGAGTTTAACACGCCGGACATGCGTATCGGCGTCGATGCCGGCTCATCGCACGACGCAGCTGTGACGCGGCACGCGCCTAATGCCCAGATCTCACGCCTTAAGACCGCTAGTGACGTAACAGCAGCGCTTCAGGCTGGCCGTGTTGACGCACAATGTCTTGTTCTGGTGCTCGCACTCAGCCTTCGGGCTAAGAATCGATCCATCGGCGAACTCATCATCCCGACGCCAGTCGACTTTACCACGTCCAATGCCGGGTTCCGCCGCGAGGAAGATCAGTCTTGGCGGGAGTTCGTCAACAGCTGGATCATCAAGCACCGCGACAATGGCTTCATCAAATCGGCTATCACCCGCAATATGGAACTGGTCGGCGTGAAAGAGAGCGACTTCCCGCCTGGTTTCGAAATCTGAGTGCTGTCGTCCGCTCCTGCGGAGTTCTCTCCGCAGGGCCTCATCTCCAGAGTGCGGCACATCCATGTACGAATGGGACTTTTCTATTCTCTTCGGCTACAGGTGGCTCTTCCTGCAAGGATTAGGCATTACAATAGCTTTCACTGCGGCCATTGTCGTCGGCGGGATGGCAATCGGACTCCTTGCAGCAATCTGCCTCTTGTCCCGCTTTGCCGTGCTAAGAGCCTTGTCCCTTGGATTCATCGAAATCTTTCGGTGCACGCCCATCCTCGTTCAGCTGATCTGGTTCTACTATGCTCTTCCTATTCTGGTCGGCATTGAGATGACACCGATCACCGCGTCGCTCCTGGCGCTCTCCTGCTATGGAGGCTCATTCTACGCAGAGATCATCCGCGGCGGCATCGTCTCTATCGATCCAGGCCAGTCGGAGGCTGGAGCGGCGCTCGGCATGACACCCGCGCTCGTCATGCGTCGCATCATCCTGCCGCAAGCTCTCCGTCGCATGGGACCAGCTCTCATGAACCAGTCAATCCTACAGTTCAAGAACACATCTCTGGTTTCTGTCTTGGCCGTTCCAGATCTCGTCTACCAAGGGCAGATGGTGGCGCATGACAGCTTCCGGCCTTTAGAAACTTACACTGCAATAGCTGTCGCGTACTTCGTCATCCTCTTCCCGCTGACAGTGTTTGTCCGCAGACGGGAACGCAAGTTGAGGGTGAGCTCATGACGACGCCTAATCCGATGATAGAGGTTCATGCCCTGCGCAAGAGCTTCGGATCCCTTGCAGTTCTCAAGGACATAAACTTCAAGGTGGAGGCCGGCGGCGTCGTCGCATTACTCGGGCCCTCCGGATCTGGAAAATCGACCCTGCTACGATCCATCAACTTGCTGGTTGTGCCGGACGGCGGCTCGATCCGAGTCGGGCAAACCACATTCGCGTTCGGGCCGTCACATAAGACACCGAGCAGCCGGGAACTGGCGGCGTTCCGCTCGCGGACTGGAATGGTGTTTCAAAACTTCAACCTCTTTCCGCATATGAACGTCCTGCAGAACGTGATGGAAGCACCGATATACGTTCGTAAGTTGCCGCGAAACCAAGCCCAAGATCTGGCCATGGCACAGCTCGAAAAAGTTGGCCTCGCCGACAGAGCATATCAAGTACCGCAGACGCTGTCCGGTGGCCAGAAGCAGCGTGTCGCAATCGCTCGGGCATTGGCGATGGAGCCCGACGTAATGCTCTTTGATGAAGCGACCTCGGCGCTTGACCCCGAACTGGTTTCCGAAGTTCTTCTCACCATACAACAACTTGCCGCTGATGGGATGACCATGGTGATTGTCACCCACGAAATCGCCTTTGCCCGTGAAGTCGCCGACAAAGTCGTCTTCATGCGAGACGGAGTCGTGGTCGAGGAAGGTCCAGCGCGCCAGACAATCGATGAGCCGCGCATGGATGCCACGCGTTCGTTCCTAAGCCACTTTCACAAAGGTCAGATGCCACGCTGAAGGCAGCCCCAAAGCTAATGTCCGGGAGTAAGAAGATGGAATGCATCGATCGGCTTCGCCTGTTCTTGGTCGAAAGCCCCATCAAGATGGCTCGCCTACAAGGCGTCGGCAATATCAAGGGCACAGTGAAACGCGTGCTCGTCGAGATGACTTCAACCTCCGGGATCAGCGGGTGGGGCGAAGCGGCGCCGTGGGAGGTATTCACCGGCACAGCTGAAGGGGCGTTTGCCGCAATCGATATCTATCTTCGTCCCCTTGTTGTAGGTGCACCTGTCAAGGAGATCCGGGCTCTCACGCACAAGATGGATAAGGCGTTGGTGGGGCACGGTGAAGCGAAGCTCGCCATCGAAATGGCGATGTTTGACATCCTCGGCAAGTCATGTGGGCTCTCGGTCGCGGACCTCCTCGGCGGCCGCGTCCGCACCGAAATCCCGCTTTCATTTTCGATCGCCGACCCCGACTTTGCAGCCGATATGGCCCGGATGGAGGAAATGGTGCCGTCCGGCCACCAGCTCTTCAAGGTAAAAACGGGAGTGAAGTCCCATCGTGAGGACATGGCGCACCTGGAGGCGATGCGAGAAGCCTTCGGCGACTGCCTCGACCTTCGAGTCGACTACAATCAAGCCCTTCAGCCGTTTGGCGCAATCACCGTCCTCCGCGACGTGGAGCGCTTCCGTCCGACATTCATCGAACAGCCTGTACCGCGCGACTGTCTATCGGCAATGGCGTCCTTTACTGAAGCTCTTGATACACCGGTTCTCGCCGACGAAAGTTGCTTCGATGCACGCGACTTGATGGAGATCGTCAGGCTGAAAGCCGCCGATGCCATCTCTGTGAAGCTGATGAAGGCTGGAGGAATCCTGAAGGCACAGGCGCAGATGGCAATTGCCGACACGGCACACATCCCTGGCTACGGCGGCACGTTGTGGGAAGGTGGAGTTGCACTCGCCGCTGGAACTCAGTTCATCGCGGCGACACCTGGCATCTCCCTTGGCTGCGAGTTCTACATGCCTCATCACGTCCTGACCGAGGACGTGCTGGAAGAGCGCATTCCCAATCGCAACGGCTGTGTTGTCGTTCCCGATGGCCCCGGACTCGGCATCCGCGTTAGCGAGGCTTCTCTGCGCGGCAACGCACGCATCCTCGCAGAGGGATAAGGATGGGCGAGGATTAATTGGATGAGTGCCTGCCCGAAAAGCCGTCGGGCCTGGCATCTCTAAGGTCAGTGACATGACATTTTGAGAACAGGACCTTTTCAGGCGGAGGACTGCCAACGCTGCGATGGCATCGTCGACGCCCGCAGCGCGGTGGCTGCCAAGACAAAGATCCCTGTATCAGAATATTCCAGCAAGCATATGCCGCTGCAATAGAGCCGTCCACCTTGCAGAGGATACGAGACCCATGGCGTGCCAGGGACCGCTCAGCAAACCTCTTTGTCGTTCGGCGACAGGACTTAGAAGTAGAACTTACAATTGGAGTCAATCGATGAACGGCGCAGAAGCCCTCGTTAGGATGCTCGGTGACTACGGCGTCGAAGTGATCTTCGGTGTCCCTGGCGATACCAACGTCGCGTTCTACAAAGCCCTCAAAAGCATTGAGGGGGCGCCTCGGCATGTTATGTGCCGAGACGAGCGTTCGGCGGTTTATATGGCAGACTGCTATGCTCGTCTGTCTGGTAAGCCTGGTGTCGCCGAATGCCCAAGTGGGGCCGGGGCAATGTACGCTCTGCCGGGCGTGGCCGAGGCAAACAAGTCCTCAGTACCTCTAATCTTGTTGGTGAACGATATTCCTCAGCCTGGCGTAGGCCGTGGCACCCTCACCGAGTTACCGATCGAGGATCTGTTCAGACCGATTACCAAACACGCGGAATCGCTCAATCGTGTAGGAAAGTTGCCGGAGGTTGTGCGGCGGGCGTTCAGGAAGGCGACGGGCGGCCGGCCGGGTGCCGTCGTTCTCTCGCTCCCAGAGGATCTCCTTTACGAGACTATACCGTCTGAAGGGATCTTGCTGCATGTTGAGGAACACTGCCGCCGAGCTCCGTCCTATCGAGTACGGCCGCCAGAGCACGACCTCGAGACGGCGATGGCTTCCATCCTCAGCGCGAGTCGACCGATCATCGTCGCGGGCGGGGGGGCCAACCGCTCCGGTGCTGCCGAAGCGATCACGGCATTTGTCGAACGCCTCGACATTCCTGTTGTCACGACGATTACCGGGCAGGGGGTGATCAGGGATGATCATCGCCTCGCGACCGGTATTATCGGTGATAATGGCTTTCATCCTCACGCCCTCTGGGCTCTCGCACGTGCTGATGTCGTTATCTACGTCGGCTGCCGGATGGGATCTGTGGCAACGATGAACTGGAAGTGGCCCGCGCCTCACGGTGAGATCCGCATCATCCAGATTGATCTCGATCCCGACACGATTGCGAACACCTATCCTATTGACCTGCCTGTCGTCGGTGATGCCAAGCTTGTTATGGATGATCTCCTTGTTCGTGTGCCGTCGGACTTCGATGTGCGCACGCGATCGTGGGTTGACGAGATTAATGTCAAACGGGCCGAGTTCTGGGATGTGATGTCACCCTTCCTGCAGGAGGACAGCACCCCTCTGCGCCCGGAACGCGTCATTGAAGCGCTGAATCGCCATCTCCCGACACCGTGTCATGTTATTTCCGATGCAGGAACGCCTACGCCATACTCGACAAGATTTCTTCGGCTGCACGATCCGCGCTCAAAACTCGTGATCCCCCGGTTCTTCGGGGGACTGGGCTACGCGATTCCGGCCGTCGTCGGAGCATACTTTGCGGCGCCGGGACTGCGACCAGTTGGTCTGTTCGGTGACGGCTCTCTGGGCATGTCTGCAGGGGAGCTGGAGACGCTGGCCCGACTGAACATTCCAGCAGTCCTCATTCACTTCAACAATGCGTGCTTCGGATGGATCAAAGCACTCCAACGCGTGCATGCCCCCGCAAACAGCAATGACGGAACGTTCAGCGTCGACTTTGGTGCCTACGACATGAGCAAGCTCGCCGATGTCTACGGCATCAGGAGCTATCGTGTCGAGACACCGGCGCAGCTGGAGTCTGCGCTTGAAGAGGCATTCAGTCTCAATACACCGTGCTTCTTGGATATTGTCGTTGAATCCATCGCGGATCGCCTTCCCCCGGTATTTTCCTGGTTAACGAAGATTGGTGCCGACCCGGAAGCGATCGGGACGCAGGTGCAGATCTGATGGCTATCGTTTGGAATATGACGTCGCAAGCGACCCACGCTGACAGCGGCTTCTTCGTTCTGACCTTGCTTGCGCGTTGTTCAGCAGCGTGAAGCTGGAGCCCCACATGCTCGCAGCTTGCGCAGGAAGTTGATGCAATCTCTGTCACGAGAGCAGCTTTTGGACGAGAGTTACCTCTCGCTGATGTTGAAACTGACGTCCCTGATCCACCGCGACGCAATTCAAGGCAGGTTTCGTCTAACAAGGTTCGAGTGACATTCATGAGCCTTCACGTTGTTGTAATTGGAGCCGGTATCGTTGGCGCTGCTTCTGCTTTGGAGCTTGCGCGTGACGGACATCGGGTTACCATCCTGGAGCCTGGCGAGCCGGGGCGGGAGCAGGCGGCGAGCTATGGAAACGGAGCCTGGATCAGTCCGGCATCAGTGGTGCCAATGTCCATGCCAGGATTGTGGAAAAAGGTGCCAGGCTACCTGTTGGATCCACTTGGCCCACTGACGATCAGGGCATCCGAGTTCCCCCGCCTTCTACCGTGGTTGATTCGCTTCCTTTATGCGGGGGCGACTGTCGCGAAGGTCGAAGCGACGGCGCGAGCTTTGTCGGTTCTTCTGCGCGACTCCCCGACCCGGCACATGAAACTCGCTGCGGAAGCTGGGGTACGTGATCTCATCAAACAAACTGGCCTGTTATATGTTTACCCAGATCGCGGTGCCTTCGAGGCCGAAGCCCTGGCTTGGAGGCTGAGGCGCGACAACGGGGTGCGCTGGCATGAGCTTAGCGAGGAGCAGCTTCGTGCGAGGGAGCCTGCGCTGGACGCTCGGTACAGATTTGGAGTTCTGGTTGAGGCTGGGGCTCACTGCGTCGACCCAGGAAGGTACGTCGCGGCACTCGTGAGTCACGCGCAATCGCAGGGTGCGACTGTCATCAAGGCGCGTGCGATCGGTTTCAACATACAGGCTGGTCGGCTGCGGGCGGTTCGCACCGACACTGGACAAATCTTGTGCGATCGAGCAGTCGTTGCCGCGGGTATACAATCGAGATCCTTGGCTTTCGAAGCGGGAGACCGGGTGAGCCTTGAAAGTGAACGAGGCTATCACGTTGTCATCTCCGATCCGGAGGCCGCTCCACGGATTCCTGTAATGCCGAGCGACGGGAAAATGGCGAACACGTTAACGTTGAATGGCTTGCGTGCTTCAGGTCAAGTTGAACTCGCCAGCGTCAACGCCCCACCAAACTGGAAGCGGGCGTCGGTTCTCCTCGATCACGCACTTCGCACCTATCCGCAGTTGCCTCGGCAGATTCCTGAGGATCGGATCTCGCGCTGGATGGGACATCGTCCGTCGACACCGGACGGATTACCGGTGATCGGGCCGTCTCGGGCCTCCTCAGACATCGTCTATGCCTTTGGCCATGGCCATGTCGGCCTTGCAGCAGGTCCTGCCACAGCGAGCATCGTAGCAGATATCCTTGCTGAGCGACCGTCGTCTGCTCCCTTATCTGTCTATGCGCCCTCTCGGTTCCGCATGTGGTTGAGCAGTCACCCTACCTCCTCACAAGAGCCAAGTACAAAGCATGCATAGGCGAGTTTGGCGCTGACGCGGGGTCATGGCAGCGGAGACTTGGGCGCTTTAGGAATTGTGGAACAGCAATGCCGAGATCAGCCCCAAGAGTCGGCCGGGCTAGGAAGGCGTTGATCCGCTCGTCGATTTCCTCGCACAGGCGGCTCACCTGGCTCTTCCAGATGCCGGAGGCGCCCATGGCCTTGACCAGATCGTCGGCGGAATGGGTCGAGATGCCGTGGACATAGGCCTCCTGGATCACGGCGGTGAGCGCCTTGTCGGCGGTGCGGCCAGGCTCGAGAAAGATGAGAAAGTAGGAGCCCTTGCGCAGCCTAGGGATGGCAAGATTGATCCGGCCGGCCCGGGTGTCCCAGGCGCGCTCGCGATAGCCATTGCGGTGGTTGAGGCGATCCGGGCTGCGCATCCCGGCTGGAGCTCCGGTGAGCGCCTCCACCTCCAGGTTCATCAGCCCCTCGGCGGCAAAGGCGAGCATGTCGCGGATCAGATCGGCGCCAGCCCCTTTTTTCGATCAGCTCGATCAGGGCTATTCTCTCGTCGGTCACCATCGTCTCCGGGATCAGGGTCAGGTGTCGCAACCCGAACTCTAACCGAAGATTGGCGATGACCACCTCAGGGGCGGCCCGCTCCTACACTACGTCCCGGGACGCTACCTAATTTCGGGCTTGTAACAATTGACCTCCACGGCAAAACCTTGAGAAGGTCCAGGGTGACGTTGATGCTGAAGGTCAATAGTCCCATGCGGCGATCCTAAGTGGTGCATCCGGCATGTTCAGGGGGTATAATCGCGGCTTGCTGGCCTGCTGGCGGGAGGTGACCCATGACACCGATCTGCTTACGGGATTTGACCGTTGAGGAGCGTGCACGGGTCCGGACGTTGGCGCATGCGCGTACCGCTCCGGCTCAGATGGTGCAACGGGCTCAAATCATCTGGCGCGCCCGTCACGGCGAGAGCGCATCCGCCATTGCCTCCCGCCTGGGCCTGGATGTCGAGACGGTGCGTCGGCGCATCCACCGCTTCAATGCAGAAGGAGTGGAGGCCCTCAAGGACAAACATCGCTCCGGACGCCCGCCCACCTATCCGCCCGAGCAAACCGCCACCGTGATCGCCACGGCGCTGACTAAGCCAGAGACCCTCGGGCTGCCGTTTGCCGCCTGGACCCTGGATCGGCTGGCCGCCTACCTGCACGAGGTCAAGGGCATCGCGATGCAGCGCAGTCGCATCGACGAGATCCTGCTGCACGAGGGCCTGCGCTGGCGCAAGCACGAGACCTGGTTTGGCGAGCGGGTCGATCCGGCGTTTGCCGAAAAAAGGGGCGGATCGAAACGCTCTACACGGCGCCTCCTGCGGGCAGTTGTGTGATCTGCCTGGACGAGATGGGACCGGTGAGCGCCAAGAGCTACGCGGGTCGGGCGCTGGTGCAGACAAAAACACGGCCGGCCGAACGGGCGAAGCAGGAGATCGACTATGGTCGGCGCGCCAAAGGCTACATCTTCGGGGCCTTTTGTCCGGCCACGGGTGAGGCCTTCACCCATCCGTATCCCGGCCGCGGCGGCGCGCACTGGGTCGATTTCCTGGAGCACGTTGAGGCCTGGATCCCGCGCACGACCGAGCGGATATACGCGATCATGGACAACCTGAGTTCGCATCGCACCACGGACGTGCTGCTGTTTCTGCTGGCACATCCGCGCTGGGAGATGGTGTTCCAGCCCAAATACGCGGCTTATCTCAACCTGATCGAGCCGTGGTGGAAGATCCTGCGCTCCCTGGTATTGGCAGGCCGGCGGTTTGAGAGCTGGGACGAGATTACCAATGCGATCCACTGCTCAACGGTCTACTGGAATGCGCACCGTCATCCGTTTGTCTGGGGCACGCGGCGCCGGCACCGCCCACGCCGCTCACCCGGTATTGCTCTCCCACCCAAGGCGGCATGACTTACCGGATGAACCACTAAGGCGGGTCGCCTAAACTGCGTGCCGGCGAACGAACCTGATCTTGGCGTATAACGAAAGGGGCCGTGCCTTGATCAAGGCACGGCCCTATGGCGGGCGCGTCTTTCGGCGAATACCGTGGCTGCTTACGCGAAGCTGGCTTTGCGAGCCACGGCGGCGATGTCAAAGCGGGCGATGCCGAGATCGGCCAGCTCACGGTCGGAGAGTTCCGACAGCTCCCGCACGGTCTGACGATTAAGCTTATAGGCGCGGATCTTGGACAGGATGTAGGTGACGAACATGGAGTTTCCCCAGCAGGTGGCTGGTCACCGTGACCAGCGATCATTGCTCTTGTTGCAAGAGGCATATAGGGATGCGCAGGCGCCCTGAGGAGCCGGGATTCCTGAGGGCAGTTATGCTTTAGTAGCATATCAGCGGGGTCAGCCGCGATGAGGCTGGCGGGACTGCAAAGCCCCTTAGGGTTCGCCCTCGCTCCTGTGTTTTACACTGTAGTTATCTGCCTAATGTGTTCCGTCCTGACGGTGCCATCTGCTTAGTTCAAGAGGTAGTCGATGTTAGTGAGCCGGACTGTAGGGCCTCCCCGTATTGAGGAGACCCCCGGGATCAGTGCATCACCCGCCGAATAGTGGGAACAAGGGCCAAGACCAGCCCAATCTTGAGCGCCTCGCCCGTCAGGAAGGGGGTGAGGCCAAATGCAATGCTCTTTGCTGGGCCGACGAGAACAGCCAGCCACGCTACCCCGAGAATGTAAATGGCTGCCTCTGCCAGGAGAAGGGCTCCAATGGCTGTCGGAAAGCGGTTCAGCATGCCGCGCTCTGTGCAATATCCAACCACAACAGCAGCAATCACAAACCCGAGGAGGAAGCCCCCCGTCGGACCCATCATGTAGGCTATTCCGGCTCCGCTCTGGAACACGGGTAAGCCGAGTGCGCCCTCAACAAGGTAGGCCAGGATCGTCGCCCCGCCGAGACGGCTACCATAGACAATACCAATGGCAAGCACCACGAGGGTTTGCAGCGAGAGCTTGACGGGCCAGAACGGAACCTGGATATGCGCGGACAGCGCCAGCAGCCCTGTTCCGAGGAGGATCAGAGTAGCCGTGCGTAAGGCATTGCTTCCTGCCGTTCGTGGCCACAATCGGTCCAGCGGCGTTATCGAAGCGGCTATCGTGGTCATCTCTTGGCTCCTTAAGAATATGCGGACTCGCTACATAGCCAAGAAGTCTCGACAGGGGAGACCTAGGGTGGATCGACTCGCCGCTCCTGATGGAAGTTATCGACTCTGGACTGCGTCACGAACGGCGTCATCCAAGCTGGATTGCAGAGTGCCTCTCGCAGGGCGCTGTCCGCAGCAACGGAAGCGGACAACCGTCCTCCGCCACGTTAAACAAGACGTGCCGAGTCTTCTCGTTGCAAAAAAGCTTATTCGATTTCGATCTGGATGGGCTCTCAATCTAGCGTAAACCTGCACAGAAACTCGAAATGCGCCGGCACCCTTCCTTCAGTGTTTCGGCATCAGTGGCGTAAGAAATCCTGACGTAGGGGCTCATCCCATAGGCGCTACCCTGCACCGTGGCGACGTGCTGCTCCTCCAGGAGTGCAGACACAAAGTCGGTATCAGACTCGATACGCCGGCCCCATTCCGTCGTCTTGCCAATACATCCGGCGATGTTTGGAAAGACGTAGAATGCACCCTCAGGCGTATGACAGGTGATGCCAGGAATCGCGTTGAGGAGCCTAACAACCAAATCACGCCTTTCGCGGTAGACGTCCGCGCGCTCCTTCAGAAGATCCTGGGAGCCGTCAAGGACTGCAACCGCTGCGGCTTGGCTCAACGTGCAGATTCCACCCGTCGCTTGCCCATGAACGTTGTTCATCGCTGCGATCAGTTCCTTTGGACCACCGCAGTAACCGACGCGCCAGCCGGTCATGGCGTAAGCCTTTGAGGCCCCATTCACAGTCAGCACGCGATCCTTGAGCTTAGGTTCAACCTCGGCAATGGTGCAGAACTCGAAGCCGTCATAGGTGAGATGCTCGTAAATGTCGTCGGTCAGGATCCAGACATGAGGATGCTTCAACATGACATCGGCGATAGCTCGCATCTCAGAGTGAGTGCATGCCGCGCCAGTGGGATTGTTTGGGAAATTCAGAATGAGCCACTTGGTCTTTGGCGAAATCGCAGCAGCGAGATCTTCAGCGCGAAGCTTGAAATGATTGTTCTCAGGGCAGGGCACAGGAACGGGTGTTGCCTCGGCAAGGAGCGCGATATCGGCATAGGTGATCCAACCTGGGGCTGGGATGACCACTTCGTCGCCCGGGTTGCACGTCGCAAGAAGGGCATTAAAAATGATCTGCTTTCCGCCATTGGCGACCAAGATCTCGTCAAGCCCGTAGTCCAGGTTGTTCTCCCGCTTGAACTTGCGCTGGACGGCAGCCCTCAACGCTGCGGTGCCAGGTTGAGCAGGATACTTGGTGTCTCCTGCAAGCGCCGCTTGGTGGGCCGCCTCAATCGCATGCGGTGGCGTCGGAAAATCAGGCTCACCTGATGACAGGCTGATGATCTGAACACCTTGAGCGCGAAGCTCACGTGCTTTGTCCGTCATGGCTGCGGACGCGGAAACCTTCACATTATCAAGACGGCTTGCGAGTTGAGGCATCATCGTAGTCCTTAGATTGAAATCTCGCTCTCCGGCAAAAATTGCTGCAACGGTCACGCGGACATTCATTGTCAGCTTTTTGCCGGATCTGCCTTCGGCCTTCCCACTCCAAGATGGGAGGTCACACGTTGATGCTTCGCGCTTCCAGCGTATCGACGAATGAGCGATCCCATCTGCCCTCTCTGATCGCCTGCATGGTCTCTTCCTCCTTCTGTTTCTGGAGTAGAGCCTTTTCAATCACGGTTGGAGCTTCGTCACGAGAGAGCACAACAAGTCCATCTTGATCACCGACGACAATGTCGCCGGGGCACACCGCCATTCCGCCCACGGAGACTGGCACATTGATCGCGCCAGGGCCGTCCTTATAAGGGCCACGGTGGTTGACGCCACGAGCATAGACTGGGAACGGACGCTCCCTGATCTCGGCAACATCGCGGATGGCGCCGTCAAGAACCATTCCGGCAACCCCCACACTTGCGGCAAAGAAGGTCATGATCCCGCCGACGAGCGCATTGGCTATGTCGCCATCGGCGTCGATCACCAGCACGTCGCCGGGCCTACAGATGTCGAAAGCGCGAAGGATGGCCAAGTTATCGCCGGCGCGTGTCCGCACCGTCACGGCGGTGCCTGCTAGCGGGGCAGGGTGATGATAGGGGTGGAGCCCGGTGCTGCCCCGGTTGCGCTGCAGCTGGTCACTGAGAAGAGCGACCGGAATCCGTTTCAGGGTTTCAATGAGCTCAGGGTCAGCCGATGGGGCCGAGGGGTGCTTCCTAATGCTGTTTGTCATTGTTTAGCTCACGGATCTCTGATCGATCCATGACTGCTAACGGGACGCTGGGAGACTAGCCAAGACAAGTTCGGTCTGCCAACATAGGAAAATCTTATGGCTCGCGAGTGGGAGGAGCCCAGCTCATGTCCGGTGCCGGGAGCAGTGATCGGATAATGAACCTCAAACGCCTCCAGTACTTTGTGAAGATTGTCGATATCGGCAATCTGACGCAGGCGGCCGATATCCTTCACGTGGCTCAACCGGCTCTGAGCCAGCAGCTGGCGACGCTGGAATCTGAAGTCCGCCAACAGCTCCTCGTTCGCACGCCGCGGGGCGTGACCCCGACGGAGGCCGGCAAGGTTCTGTATCGCCACGCTCAGCTCATTCTTCGGCAATGTGACCAGGCACGTGTTGATATGAGAGCCGCTGGACAGGGCATTTCCGGTGCTGTCTCCGTTGGCTTAGCGCCTGGCACCGCCGCCGCTGGCCTCGCCATGCCTCTGCTGGTGGCCACCAGGAGCCGCCATCCGGGGGTCGTGCTCTACCTCAACGAGACCTATGGATCCACGCTTTCGGAACTCGTCATGAACGGCAGAATGGATCTTGCGGTCCTGTATGGTGGGGGACAATCCGTGCACGGCCTCACCTTCCAGCCTCTCCTTCGCGAAAGCCTCTATCTGGTGGGCCCCAGCAGCATCCCGGCTTTGCCGGATCCCGTGCCTCTCGAACGCATTGGCGAAATGGATCTGTTCCTGCCTCGGCCATACAATGTTGTCCGCAAGGTCGTGGACGCGGCATGCGCCGGCATCGGGCTTGTCCCTCGCGTCGTCGCCGAGATTGAGTCGGCGAGCACGTTGGCCTCCGTGATCGCGGCAGGGATGGGTGTGACGATCCTGCCTGGCTCAATGGCGGAGCAGGTCGTGCGGTCGACATCGGCGTGGCACGCCCGGGTTGTCGAGCCCGCCATTGAGGTGCCCCTGGCGCTATGCCAATCGGACCACCTTCCGCTTTCCGAGCCGGCTACGGCGATCCGGCAGATCCTGCTTGAACTTGTTCGGGAACTGCCCGGCAATCTGCTGTCATCTCAAGATGATGGTCTCATAAAGAGAGCATAAGCTGCCCTTATGGGCACAGAGACAATCTGTCTTGGCCACCCTTTTGGGCGGCTGCTAGCGTCATGACATAGGCCCGTCGCGGTGACGGACGGTGATCCTCATGACACTTGACGAGATCAAAGCGTTAATCGATGCGATGAGCACCTCCGACCTTGTTGAAGTGGAGATCAACAAGGATGGCTGGACCCTGCGCCTCACGCGCGATGCAGGGAATTCGGCGTTCACACCTTCGACTGGTGAGGCAAGGGCGATGCCGCCCGCGGCGCCCGCTCGCCCGGATTCCTCCCGTCGTGAGTCCGCCTCTTCCGTCGAATCCTCAGTATCCACGACCGATGTCAGCGCCCCCTTGTCTGGGGTTGTCTATCTTGGCCCCTCGCCAGATGCGCCCCCCTTTGTAGCCGTAGGTCAGAAGGTCACGAGCGGAACGATTCTCTGCACAATTGAAGCGATGAAAATGTTCAATCCTGTCACAGCCGAACGGGATGGCGTGGTCGAGGCCGTGTTCGTCTCAACGGGTGATGAAGTCGCGGCCGGCCAACCTCTTTTGCGGATTGTCTGAACCCATGTTCGACACTGTCCTCATAGCCAATCGCGGCGAAATTGCCCTTCGGATCCAGCGGGCCTGCCGAACGCTCGGGCTGCGGACGATCGCTGTCTATTCGCAGGCCGATCGAGATGCGCCTCACGTGAAATACGCGGATACTGCTGTGTGTATCGGCCCAGCTCCAGCAGGAAAGAGCTATCTCGATGGCGCTGCCATTCTGCTGGCTGCAGAAGCGACAGGCGCCGAGGCCATTCATCCCGGATATGGATTCCTGTCCGAGAATGCGGGCTTTGCTGAGAGTGTCGCTCGATCGGGCTTGACCTTTATCGGACCGAGCCCGGAGTGCATCCGCACGATGGGCGACAAGGTCGTCGCCAAGCGGGCCATGCGCGAGGCAGACGTGCCGTGCGTTCCAGGGTCGGAGGGAGCCCTGCCCGACGATCCGGAAGCCCTGCAGGCCATTGCCGCCGAAATTGGTTTTCCGTTGATCCTCAAGGCAGCCGGTGGCGGAGGCGGTCGCGGTATGCGGATTGTCAGGGCGCATTCGGAACTTGCCGATGCGTTTGCGCTCGTCCGCGAGGAAGCGCGCCGCGCCTTCGGCAACCCGGAGATCTATGCTGAAAAGTTCCTCGAGCGTCCGCGCCATGTAGAGATCCAGGTGCTAGCTGATGCCTATGGTACGGCCCTCTGGCTCGGCAGCCGCGATTGCTCGCTCCAGCGCCGTCACCAGAAAGTCTTGGAGGAAGCCCCGGCTCCGGGTCTGTCTGTCGACCTCATCGCAAGGATTGGTGAGCGCTGCGTCGAGGCCTGCCGGCGGATCGGCTACCAGGGCGTTGGCACCTTCGAGTTCCTGGTCGAGGACGAGCAGTTCTTCTTCATCGAGATGAATACACGAGTGCAGGTCGAGCATCCTGTCACCGAGGCGACAACCGGAATCGACATCGTGGCGGAAGGCATTCAGGTTGCGCGTGGTGACGCTCTCACACTGACCCAGGCTGACATAGGCTGCCACGGTCACGCCTTCGAGTGCCGGATCAATGCAGAAGACCCCAACAGCTTCGCACCCTCGCCAGGGCTGATCACGCGCTTCGACGTGCCCGGTGGTCCGGGCATCAGAGTCGACAGTCATATCGCCGCAGGAGCGACCGTGCCGCCCTATTACGACTCGATGATTGCCAAGCTGATTGTCCATGGACAGACCCGGCAGGAGGCAATGGCGCGGTTGAAGGTGGCGCTGTCTGAGATGAGGGTCGAGGGTATCGCCACGAACCTTGCCTTGCACAGACGGATCATGGACGAGCCCGGCTTCATCGAGGGCGGGTTCGATATCCATTATCTCGAGCAATTGCTGAAAGCCGGGGCCGCGGCATGATGGTCAACGAGCCTCGGATCAGTCTGCTGGGCACCAGAGCGCTTCTCTTCGAGGCCCCCGGCGAGACCAGCCTGACGACGCAGCGGCGGATTTGGTCGCTCGCCCGAGAAGTGGGCACATGGCCGGAAGTGAGCGAAGCCGTGCCGGGCGTCAACAATCTCCTCGTGAGTTTTTCGGCGCCGCCGCGGACGCTTGTGCCAATCGAGGCACGCCTGCACTCCGCTTGGGAGGCCGCGACGCCGATGATCCTGCAGGGGCAGACGATCGAGCTGCCGGTCGTCTATGGCGGGGAAGGGGGGCCGCATATGGCGGATGTCGTCGCTCATACCGGCTTGTGCCCGGAGGAAATTGCCGAGATTCACGCCAGCCCACTTTACCCGGTCTATGCGATCGGAAGCCATCCGGGCTACTGCTATCTTGGCGGGATGGACGCACGCATCGCAACTCCCCGCAGGAAGGTGCCGGTGCTGAAGCTTCCGGGCGGCGCGGTATCGATCGGTGGATCTCAGACCGGCGTGTCGGCCTCGGCCGGTCCCAGCGGCTGGAACACAATCGGCACGACTTCGACGACGTTCTTTGACGCGACCCGCGATCCCCCTGTCCTGCTGCAGCCAGGCGACAGCATTCGCTTCCGCATTGTCGAGGTGGTCCGATGATGGAGATTCTGTCAAAGAGCGCTCTTACGACTATCCAGGATCGGGGACGCATCGGTGCTTTGAAATGGGGAGTCGGCACCGCCGGTGCGATGGACGGTCTCGCGCTTGCCTGCGGCAACCTTCTGCTCGGCAACAGTGAAGACGCTGCCGCAATCGAGATCCAGGTCTTTCCGTTCGAAGCCCGGTTTGACGGTGACGCGGAGATCGCGTTGACCGGCGCAACCTGCGAGGCGACCGTCGATGGGCGGGTTATCCTTCCCTGGTCGAGCGTCCGAATGACCGCCGGCTCGGTGCTGCGCCTCGGGTTGACGCGATCGGCCCGCTGGCGGGGATCACGGGCCTATGTCTGCGTGGCCGGCGGGATCGATGTTCCCATCGTCCTGGGTTCCCGGTCCACGCAATTGCGGGGAGCCATCGGCGGGCTTGAAGGTCGAGCGCTGCAGCAGGGAGACAAGCTTCCTTTCGGTCGGCCGAACAATGCGCGCCGCGCTCCGGAAGGAACCAGCATTGTACCGCCGGCATTCGCTTTGCCGCTGATGTCGGACGGACTGCCGGCGGTCCGGGTTCTGCCGGCTGCCGAATACGGATGCTTCAAGCCCGAGTCCCAAAGCGATCTGTGGCTGAAGCCGTGGAGGGTAACGCCTCAGAGTGACCGCTACGGGTATCGCCTGTCCGGCCCTGTCCTTGAACCCGTTGCTCCCATGGAACTACGCTCGCATGGCATCGTTCCTGGGGTCATTCAGGTGCCGCACGGCGGTCAGCCGATCGTGCAGATGTGCGATGCTCAGCCCTCTGGCGGATATCCGAAGATCGGCACCGTCATCGAGGCGGATCTCTGGCGGCTCGGGCAAGCGCCGATCGGAAGTTCCATTCGCTTCATCGAAACTGACTGGGACGGGGCACTGCACGCCAGCGATGAAGTCTCCCGATGGCTGTCAGATGTGGCACGTTGCCTTGATCTTGTGGGAGCCCGGAGAGTGAGCCCATGAAGATCTCAGACATCCCAAAAGTTGCGTCCTGGCTTTCCGAAGCGGGGATCGCGACGTACGAGCTGACAGGCCCGGACTACCGCATCTGCCTGCGGCGCAGTGTTAAGGCTCGATCCAAGTGTGGTCTCTCGGCAGGTCCGGGACAGGATTCAGCCGGTCCAGCACGAGGCCAATCCGACGCGGTCGTGGCGTCGCCGGGTGTGGGGGTTTTTCTCCGTGCCCACCCTGTCCAGGAAGCCGCGTTGGTGGAGCCGAACGATCCTGTCGCGGCCGGTCAGCCGCTGGGGCTTTTGCAGGTCGGCCCCATTCTCCTTCCTGTCCTATGTCCCCGCGATGGAGTTGTTGCCTCGATCATTGCGCCCGACCACTCGCTTGTCGGCTATGGCGACCCGCTCGTCGCGTTGATGTCGTAAAGGAGCAAGAACTGTGCAAATCGATCTTAATGCTGACCTAGCCGAGGGCTACGGCCAGTGGCGCATCGGTGACGACGATGCCCTGTTGGATCTGCTGTCGTCTGCGAACCTCGCCTGCGGCTTTCACGCAGGCGATCCCCTGATCATGGAAAAGACTGTCAAGGCAGCCCTGGAACGCGGCGTCGACATCGGCGCGCATGTTGGCTTTCCCGATAAGCAGGGGTTTGGACGGAGGCCGATGCAGATCGACTCGGACGAGCTTGCTGCAATGGTAATTTATCAGCTCGGAGCACTTGAGGGTATCGCGCGCTCGGTGGGACACCGGATGACCCATATGAGCTTTCATGGGGCTCTTGGAAACATGGCGGCTGCAGATTCCGCTGTCGCCGCACCCCTCGTTGCTGCGGTCGCGCGCTTCAACCCTGAGCTGATCATCGTCTCCTCGACGAGCCGAGCGATCGAGGACGCAGCGGCATCCTGCGGCCTGCGTGTTGCGACTACCTTTCTCGCGGACCGTGCCTACGACAGATCAGGTCTCCTTGTCCCGCGCCGTTTGCCGAACTCGGTCATTCATGACGAGGCCAAGGTTCTGGAACGGGTGCAACAGATACTACAGCAAGGAACTGTTACAACGTATGATGGGGCGGACCTGCCGATGCGTCCTTACAGCATCCTGCTGCACGGGGATACGCCAGGCGCCTTGTTGCTGGCTCGCAAGATCCGCCGGGAGATTGAACAGACAGGTGGGACGGTCGTGCCTGTCTCCCAGTTGGCATAGTCCAGCTCCGGCAACGCAAGATAAGAACAGCTTATTGCTACAAACACAAAAGGTCTTGGCGTCTGCCGGCTAACTTATCCTAAGTTATATTAACCAGCGAGGACACCCATGCCTTTCTCTGATTACAAGACAGCTCTTGTGACCGGCGCTTCTTCGGGAATTGGTGCCGCCGTGGTCGAGCGGTTCCGCCGCGAAGGCTTGGAGGTTCACGCAATTGCCCGCAGTCGAGAGCCGCTGGAACGCCTTGCGGAAAGGACCGGGTGCATCACACATGTCATCGATGTGGCGGACCGCGAAAAGCTCGCAAACCTCGCAGAAACAGTCCAGTTCGACATCCTGGTCAACAATGCGGGCGTTGACCGTCCCAAGAAGTTCCTTGAGGCAGATCCTGAGGATATCGATCTGCTCGTCGATGTGAACACACGGGCCGTGCTTCATCTCTGCCGCCTCATCGTTCCCGGCATGGTGGCGCGGGATCGCGGTCACGTCATCAACATCTCGTCAATCGCCGGCGCCTATAACTTCGGCGGAAACTCAACCTACCATGCGACCAAAGCGGCGGTCAGCATGCTGTCCCGCCAGCTGCGCATCGATGCTTTCGGCCATCGGGTCCGCGTGACGGAGATCTGTCCTGGCCGAGTGGCAACCGATATTTTTGCCCACGTCCATGGCGACACGCCTGAGATCCGGGAGCGCTTCATCGAAGGGTTTGAACTGCCGGAGGCCGCCGACATTGCCGAGGCCATCGCCTTCGCCGTTGCAGCACCCGTATCCATGAACGTGGGTCACATGGAGATCACCCCGACCCTTCAAGTTCTCGGCGGCCTCCAAACTGCCCGTCCGGCCGCCAGAGATGGCCAGCCCTCCAAGGCGAGTTAAGCTGCTATGGCCGGGTTCGATCTTGTCGCGATCTTAACGAACCCGACCTTCGGGCTCATGCTCCTTCATGGGATAGAGCTGACCCTCGTGATTGCAGTCGGATCGTGGCTCCTCGCCATGAGCCTGGCGATCATGCTTCTGATTATTCGGCTGACCCCAAGCCGCCTCGCCGATCGTGCCGTTGCAGCCTACGTCTCTTACCACCGCAATGTTCCGACCCTGGTGCAGCTGATACTATGGTATTTCGGAATATCGAGCCTCCTGCCCGAAGGGCTGCAATATTGGCTCTCCGACCATGGTGCGGAAGTCATCTTTGCCATTGTTGCGCTGGGATTGTGTCAGGCAGCCTACTTTAGCGAGGATCTGCGCTCCGGCATCCGTTCTGTTCCGGCTGGCCAATCCGAGGCTGCCCGTGCCCTTGGACACAGCTTCTTTGGCACGATGCGCTATGTTCTCATGCCACAGGCGTTTCGCAACGCTTTGCCCGCTCTTATCAACCACAGCGTATCCCTGTTCAAGAACAGCAGCCTGGCGATGGCAATCGGAGCTGCCGAGCTCACGCATGCTGTTAAGGAAATCGAGAGCCAGAGCTTCAGAACCTTCGAAGTCTACCTGATCGCAACTATCGCGTACCTGCTCTGCTCTTTGCTGATCATGTCTGTCGGAGCTGCACTCAGCCGTCAAGCAGCCTTGAGCGGAGGGCGCTGACCAATGCTCTGGGACATCCTCTCCATCATTCAGGATAACTGGCTTCTTCTGCTGATCGGCCAATATCCCAACGGGCCGCTTGGAGGTTTAGCTGCGACCCTGATCCTTTCGGTGCTGAGCATTGCTCTCGCATTCCCGCTCAGCGTGCTGCTTGCACTCGCCAGGCTGTCGCGATCGCCGTTTCTGCTCTGGCCGTCAACCGCACTTGTCTATATCGCCCGGGGCGTGCCGCTACTGATGCTGATCCTGTGGGTCTACTTCATGGTCCCACTGCTTGTCGGCGCGAATATCCCCGGATTTGTGACGATGCTCGTGACGTTGGTCCTTTATGAGGCGGCGTTTCTGAGCGAAGTCGTGCGAGCCGGGATTGTCTCTCTTGGCCGCGGCCAGATGGATGCGGCGCGGGCCCTCGGCCACAGCTATCTTGGAGCCATGTGGTACATCATCCTGCCACAGGCTCTCTACAACATGCTGCCCAGCATCCTCAGCCAGTTCGTCTCGACGATCAAAGAGACGACTTTAGGATACGTGATCAACGTTCCGGAACTCACATTCGCCGCCAATCAGATCAACAATCGCCTCCTCTCGAAGCCATTCGAGGTCTTCTTCATCCTGGCCATCGTATACTATATCGTCTGCTGGACGCTAACCTACGCAGCGACCGTTCTGGAGCGACGCATCGCGCGCAAGCGGGCCGGGACGGCTACAGGTCCAGTCCCCGTCGCAATGCAACCTCAAACACTTACGGCTGAGCCATGAGCACTGAGCGTCCGACCACGGGAGCGACACCGATGATCCGCTTTTCCAATGTCCGCAAGAATTACGGGTCATTTCAGGCACTTGACAACATCAACGCCGAGGTGGCTCGAAGCGAGGTCGTGGTGGTGTGCGGGCCATCAGGCTCAGGAAAGTCGACGTTGATCAGAACGGTCAACCGGCTGGAAGAGATTCAGTCCGGCTCAATCATCTTCGACGGTCAGGACGTGCACGCCAAAATGCGCAGCAAGGAGCTCAATCATCTTCGAAGCCGCATCGGATTTGTGTTCCAGAGCTTCAACCTGTTTCCGCATCTCTCGGCGCTCGAAAACGTCACTCTGTCGCCCGTCACCGTCAATGGCGTTAAGCGGGAGGTGGCCCGCGAAAAGGCAATGCAGCTTCTCGACCGCGTGGGCCTCGCCGCAAAGGCTGGCTCCTATCCAGGCCAACTGTCCGGGGGGCAACAGCAGCGCGTCGCGATTGCTCGGGCACTCGCCATGGAACCGCCAGCGATGCTGTTCGATGAGCCCACCAGCGCCCTTGATCCTGAGATGGTCGGCGAGGTGCTGGCCGTGATGAAGGCTCTGGCCGCGGATGGCATGACAATGATGTGCGTTACTCACGAAATGGGATTCGCACGGGAAGTTGCGGATCGCGTCTGGTTCATGGACGGGGGGCGCATCCTGGAGGAGGCCGACCCTGAGAGCTTTTTCTCGCGGCCTCAGCACCCGCGAGCGCAGCGCTTTCTTTCGGATCTGCGCCATTGATCGACTAGCAAAAAATACAACCAGAGGAGAAGGACATGTCACTGAAATCGCTTAAACTCGGCCTTGCGGCCACCGCTCTCGGTCTCGCAGCGATTGCCCCCGCGAGTGCCGATCAACTGGCTGACATCATGGCCCGCAAGGAGCTTCGCTGCGGTGTCTATGCCGACGTGCCACCGTTCTCGGCTCCGGATCCAAAGACACGTGAGCTGGTAGGCTTCGATGTCGATCTGTGCAAAGGGATCGCCAAGCGGTGGGGCGTTGAGGCGAAGCTTACGCCGCTATCCGTCGAGGCCCGCGTGCCAGAGGTGAAGCTCGGCCGCGTCGATCTGACGATTGCGAACCTTGCCTATACCTTAAGCCGCGCTGAGCAGATCCAGTATAGCGACCCCTACTATATGGCCAAGGAGATGCTGGCCGTGAAGGCAAGCGATCCGGCAACGTCCAAGGCAGATTTCAAGGGCAAGCGCCTTGCCTCAACCAAGGGATCAACCTCCGAGCTCGCCATCAAGATGAATGGATCGGAACCGCTGACCTTCCAAGACACGGGCTCGGCGTTCATGGCAGTTCAACAGAACAAAGCGCTCGGCATGGTCGCTAATACCATGACGATCACGAAGCTCGTCAACGAGTCGAAGACGAGGGGCGTTGAACTGAAGATGATCCCCGAGCCGATGGTATTGCAGCCAACGGGCATCGGCATGAAAAAGGGCGAGCCTGCATTGTTGGCGAAGGTCAACGAAACTCTCAAGGAGATGGATGCGGCCGGTGAAATCAATGCAGCCTGGGATAAGTGGCTCGGGCCCAACACCGAGTTCAAGATGACGCGGACCGATAAAGTCACGCCTCTAGCCGAACTGAAGTTCGAGCCAATTCCCTAAGATCTGGCACTTCCGTTCATTCCTAGCGAACTTTCCCGCCGGCTTGCGTCAAGCGAGCCGGCGTCTCCATTTGCGAAACCGCCGCCGACTCTGAGACTCCATTTGATCCTTGGTATAGGCACAGACGCTGCTTGCGGCATCTTGCGAACACATCGCCATAAGCAAAAGCTATGGCTACAGATTGTAGTTGTCTTTGTCGAGCTGGTTTTCTGAGCCTAGATTTCAAAGGCATTCGGCCATGAGGAGATGGTCGTAATAGACGACAAACTACATCTGAAAATCCCATCGCGCACGATGGTCGAGAAGGATTCCATGGTGTCTTCGTTGTTTTCGCTTGCGGGTCGACGTGCTCTCGTGACGGGCTCGTCACAAGGTATCGGTTTCGCTCTGGCCAGAGGTTTGGCGGAACATGGTGCTGCGGTCGTTCTCAATGGACGTGACCCGGGCAAGATCGAAGTTGCTGCCGCCCAACTGTCGGCGGCAGGACACAGAGTTGCGACTGCAATCTTTGACGTGACCTCGGCGGAAGCTGTCCGGAATGGGATTGAGGCCATTGAAGGCGAGGGCCCGATCGACATCCTGATCAACAATGCGGGAATGCAGTTCCGCACCCCGCTCGAGGACTTCCCCGCTGACCGCTGGGAGCAGCTGCTGACCACCAATGTCTCCAGCGTGTTCTATGTGGGTCAGGCGGTCGCCCGGCACATGATCCCGCGCGGGCGCGGCAAGATCATCAACATCGCCTCGGTCCAGAGCGAGCTCGCCCGGCCTGGGATCGCTCCTTACACGGCCACCAAGGGAGCGGTGAAGAACCTGACCCGGGGCATGTGCGCGGACTGGGCCAAGCACGGCCTGCAGGTCAACGCCATTGCGCCCGGCTACTTCAAGACGCCACTCAACCAGGCCCTCGTCGACAATCCAGACTTCTCGAGCTGGCTGGAGAAGCGCACGCCGGCGGCCCGCTGGGGCAACGTCGAGGAGCTGATCGGTGCGGCGGTGTTCCTCTCGAGCGAGGCCTCCTCGTTCGTCAACGGGCACACGCTCTACGTCGATGGCGGCATCACCACCTGCCTCTGACGCAAGCATCAGCCCCGTCAGACTGTCGGCATCAGAAGCCGATATGGGAGAACGCTCACAATGACAAAGCCTGAGATCCTGATGATGGGTCCCTATCCGACTTGGGACGTTGAGGACCTGGAGAGCAACTACACGGTTCACAAGCTTTGGGAAGCGCCCGACCAGGCAGCCTTTCTGCGCCAAGTGGGTGGCAACATTCGCGCCATCGCGACCCGCGGCGAGATTGGCGCGTCGGCTGAGCTCATGACGGCTCTGCCGAGGCTTGAGATCGTCTCCTGCTATGGCGTCGGAACCGATGCCATCGACCTCTCGCATGCGAAGGCTAATGGGATCCGGGTGACCAACACGCCCAACGTCCTCACCGCTGACGTGGCCGACATCGGCGTCGGGCTGCTCCTTGCCGTGGCCCGCCAGATCCCGCAGGCTGACAAATATGTCCGGGATGGACGCTGGCGCACCGCCAACATGCGTCTCGTCACCCGCGTCCACGGTAAGAAGGTCGGCATCGTCGGTATGGGACGCATCGGCGTCGAGGTGGCCAAGCGCCTGGCGGCGTTCGACTGCCCGATTGCCTATTTCGACATCGCCCAGCGAGACGATCTGCCGTACACCTTCGTGCCTGATCTGACGGCCCTGGCCGAGCAGTCCGAGTTCCTTATCGTCACTCTGGCGGGCGGCGCTAGCACCCAAAAAATCATCAACGCCGATGTCCTGCAGGCGCTCGGACGCGACGGCATCCTGATCAACATCTCGCGAGGATCGACCGTCGATGAGGCAGCCCTGCTCGATGCACTCGAGCACAACATCATCAAGGGCGCCGGTCTTGATGTATTCTGGAACGAGCCGAACATCGACGAGCGCTTCCTGACGCTCGAGAACGTCGTCGTTCAGCCGCATCATGCGTCCGGAACCGTGGAGACGCGGCAGGCCATGGGCAAGCTCGTGCGCGACAACCTAGCCGCCCACTTTGCCCGCCAGCCCCTTCTCACGCCTGTCATCTGAGGATTGCCCGATGAAAGCCGTTGTCATTCATGCCGCCAAGGACCTGCGCATCGAGGAGCGTGAGCCGGAGACGCCCGGGCCGGGGCAGGTCGAGGTCGCCATCGAAGCGGGGGGCATCTGCGGCTCCGATCTTCACTACTACAACCATGGCGGCTTCGGCACGGTCCGTGTGCGCGAGCCGATGATTCTCGGCCATGAGGTGGCCGGCACCATCCGCTCGCTGGGAGAAGGCGTCTCGGGTCTGGCCATCGGGGATCGCGTGGCGATCTCGCCGAGCCGGCCCTGCCAGCAATGCGATTACTGCCTCAAGGGCCAGCAGAACCAGTGCCTGAACATGCGCTTTTATGGCAGCGCCATGCCGATGCCGCACATCCAGGGCGCGTTCCGGCAGAGCCTGGTGGCCGAGCAATGGCAATGCCATAGGGTGGCCGAGGACGTCTCGATCAATGAAGCGGCGTTTGCCGAGCCGCTGGCGGTGACGCTGCATGCGGTCAACCGGGCTGGATCGCTCCTGGGCAAGCGGGTTCTGGTCACGGGCTGCGGCCCAATCGGGGCTCTCGCCATCATCGCGGCTCGGGCACACGGGGCGCGGGAGATCGTCGCCACCGACGTCATGGATGCCGTGCTCGAGAAGGCACGGGCTGTCGGCGCCGATCGGACCATCAATGTGGCAAGCGATCCGGAAGCACTGTCGGCGTATGCCGCCAATAAGGGCACCTTCGATGTCCAGTTCGAGGCTTCAGGCAATGGGAGCGCCGTGCGCTCCGGTCTTGAGGTGCTGAAGCCGCGCTCGGTGCTGGTGCAGCTCGGTCTCGGCGGCGACGTGTCGATCCCGCAGAACCTGGTGGTGGCGAAAGAGATCGAGATGAAGGGGACGTTCCGCTTCCACGAGGAGTTCGCGCTCGCGGTCGACCTCATCAATGCGCGGCGTGTCGACCTCAAACCCCTGATGAGCGGGACCTTCCCCATCGCCGATGCGGTGGCGGCCTTCGAGGCTGCCGGCGATCGCAGCCGGTCGATGAAGATCCATCTGAGCTTCACCTGACACACCGCCAGAGCAAGGACCATTGGCCATGAGGATCGGAGCACCGAGAGAAGTCTTCCCGGGTGAAGCCCGGGTGGCGATGACGCCTGACTCAGCTGTCGCGCTGCAGAAGCTGGGGCACACCTGCGTGATCGAGGCCGGGGCAGGGGAGAAGGCGGGCTTCTCAGACGCTGCCTATGCCGCTGCCGGGGTGAGCATCGTGCCGGATGCGGCTGCTCTCTCTGCTGCCACCGACGTGATCACGAAGGTGCGTCCGCCGACAGAGGACGAGGTCCACCAGCTCCGCCAAGGCCAGACCCTGATCTCGTTCTTCTGGCCAGCCCAGAACTCCGATCTTCTGGAGCAGGCAAGGGAACGGGAGGCCACCGTCATTGCCATGGACATGGTGCCGCGCATCTCGCGGGCCCAGAAGATGGACGCGCTCTCCTCCATGGCCAACATTGCCGGCTACCGCGCCGTGATCGAGGCTGGCAACCACTTCGGCCGCTTCTTCACCGGCCAGGTCACCGCCGCCGGCAAGGTTCCGCCCGCCAAGGTGCTGGTGGTGGGCGCCGGCGTCGCCGGTCTGGCAGCCATCGGCACCGCGACCTCGCTCGGCGCCATCACCTATGCCTTCGACGTCCGCCCAGAGGTGGCCGAGCAGATCGAGTCCATGGGGGCGCAGTTCGTCTTCCTCGAGTTCGAGCAGACCCAGGACGGCGCCGCCACCGGCGGCTATGCCGCGCCCTCCAGCCCGGAGTTCCGCGAGAAGCAGCTCGCCAAGTTCCGCGAGCTCGCGCCGGAGATCGACATCGTCATCACCACCGCGCTCATCCCCGGCCGGCCGGCGCCGAAGCTGTGGACGGCCGACATGGTCGCGGCGATGAAGTCGGGCTCGGTGATCGTCGACCTCGCGGCGGAACGGGGCGGCAACTGCGACCTGACCGTGCCGGACGAGAAGGTGGTGACGGAGAACGGTGTCACCGTCATCGGCTATACCGACTTCCCCAGCCGCATGGCCGCCCAGGCCTCGACATTGTATGCCAACAACATCCGCCACTTCCTCACCGACCTGACGCCCGGCAAGGATGGGGTGATCGTCCACAACATGGACGATGACGTGATCCGTGGCGCCACGGTCACGCACCAGGGCGCGATCACCTATCCGCCACCCCCGCCCAAGGTGCCGGCGATCGCGGCCGCCAAACCGAAGGAGAAGGTGAGGGAACTCACCCCCGAGGAGAAGCGGGCGCAAGAAGCGGCCGCCTTCCGGAGCCAGACCCGCACCCAGGTCGGGCTGCTCGTGGCCGGTGGCCTGCTGATCGCGCTGGTGGGTGCCTATGCGCCGGCGAGCTTCATGGCGCACTTCATCGTCTTTGCGCTCGCCTGCTTCGTCGGCTTCCAGGTGATCTGGAGCGTCAGCCACTCCCTGCACACCCCGCTGATGGCGGTGACCAACGCCATCTCGGGCATCGTGGTGCTCGGCGCCCTGCTGCAGGTCGGCTCGAGCCACTGGCTGGTGACGGGCCTGGCCTCACTCTCCTTCCTGATCGCCACCATCAATATCGTGGGCGGCTTCCTGGTCACGCGCCGGATGCTGGCCATGTTCCAGAAGTCGTGAGGATCGTCCGATGAGCTTCGGTCTTGTCTCCGCCGCCTATGTGGCGGCCGCCATCTTGTTCATCCTGGCGCTGGGTGGCCTGTCGGGCCAGGAGAGCGCCAAGCGCGCCGTCTGGTACGGCATTGCCGGCATGGCGCTGGCTGTCGGCGCCACCGTGTTCGGCCCGGGGGTGGGCAACTATGCCGTCATAGCCGCCATGCTGGTGATCGGGTCTGCCATCGGCTGGTATGTGGCGAAAAAGGTCGAGATGACCGAGATGCCGCAGCTAGTGGCAGCGCTGCACTCCTTCGTGGGTCTAGCCGCCGTGTTCATCGGCTTCAATGCCGATCTCGAGCTCACCCGCGTGCTGGCGCTCGACGAGGCCTCACGGCAGGCGCTGACCGGCTTTGCCGGGGTGCTGGCGCACAAGACTGGGGTGGAGATCTCCATTCTGCGGGTGGAGGTGTTCCTGGGTGTGTTCATTGGGGCCGTGACGTTTACCGGCTCGGTGATTGCGTTTGGCAAGCTCGCCGGCAAGGTCGACGGCAAGGCCCGGAAGCTGCCCGGCGGGCATGGGCTGAATGCGGCAGCCGCCCTAGCCTCGCTCATTCTCTTGGTGCTGTACGTGCAGGGGGCCGGCATCTGGGCCCTGGTGGCGATGACGCTGCTGGCGTTCTTCATCGGCTACCACCTGATCATGGGCATCGGTGGCGCCGACATGCCGGTGGTGGTCTCGATGCTCAACTCCTACTCGGGCTGGGCGGCCGCCGCGATCGGCTTCACGCTCGGCAACGACCTGCTGATCGTCACCGGTGCGCTCGTCGGCTCCTCGGGTGCGATCCTGAGCTACATCATGTGCAAGGCCATGAACCGGAGCTTCATCAGCGTGATCCTGGGCGGCTTCGGCACCACCACCGGTCCGGTGATGGCCATTGCCGGTGAGCAGATCGCCATCGACGCCGACGGGGTGGCGACCGCTCTGGAGGAGGCGGACAGCATCGTGATCGTGCCAGGCTACGGCATGGCGGTGGCGCAGGCGCAGCAGTCGGTGTCGGAGCTGACGCGGCGCTTAAGGGCCAAGGGCAAGGACGTGCGCTTTGCCATCCATCCGGTAGCGGGACGCCTGCCGGGGCACATGAACGTGCTGCTCGCCGAGGCGAAGGTGCCGTACGACATCGTGCTGGAGATGGACGAGATCAACGAGGACTTCCCGGAGACCGACGTGGTGATCGTCATCGGTTCGAACGACATCGTCAATCCGGCCGCCCAGGAGGATCCGAACAGCCCCATCGCCGGCATGCCGGTGCTGGAGGTGTGGAAGGCCAAGCAGGTGTTCGTCTCAAAGCGCGGGCAGGGGACCGGCTACTCCGGCATCGAGAACCCGCTGTTCTACAAGGACAACACGCGCATGTTCTACGGCGATGCCAAAGCCAGCATCGATCAACTCGTCCAGGTGATCTGAGGCTGCGGGGCCAATGCAAACTGGTGTTTCTTCTGAACTCTCACCGTGTTTAACCCATGGTCGTGGCAATGCTCCTGCCGGACAGATCGGAGCGACTCGTTGGGCGAGACTTTGCTAACTCCCGTGTGAGTTCTAGCTTTTCTCCGGGACCATCCGCTGCTTAGCTTGGAGCATGACATCTCATATCTTGACCATTGCTCCAGCTCCAAGCATCAATCACCGGGCCAATCGTCTCCTGGCAGCTTTAGATCCTGATGACTATGCGGCGCTTGAGCCGTACCTGCACGGAGTTAGCCTGCAACAGGATCAGGTTCTGTACGAGGTCGGCGATCCTCTGCGCCATGCCACCTTTCCCCATAATACCGTGGTGTCTCTGGTGGCCGTGCTGAAGGACGGCCGCTCGGCCGAGATGGCAGTCTATGGCCGGGAGGGAGCTCTGGGCCTCGTCAGTGCTATGACGGCCAGCCAATCTTTCGGGCGCTACATCGTGCAGGCTTCCGGCACAGCCTCCCGGATTGAGCTGGAGCGCCTGCACGAGGTCATCAGCGCCCGTCCGAAGGTACGCCAGCTGGTGCTGCATTTCGCGGAAGCCATGATGGCCCGGGTGCTGCAGAACGTGGCCTGCAATGCGGTCCACAGTGATACGTACGAACTCTTCGTCTGCTAGAAAGTTCGCGACATGGATCTCCAAAGAGACGGGGGCTGCCGAACAAGAGAGGGACATGAAAAAGCCGCCCCAGGGGAGCGGCTCGTTCTTGGATGCAGTTTACCAGCTTAAGGCTCAGGCAGCCTTGAGGTTACCAGCGGATTCTTTGCCGGAGCGGCGGTCAGCCTCGACGTCGTAGGAGATCTTCTGCCCCTCAACGAGGGTGCGCAAACCGGCGCGTTCGACGGCGCTGATATGAACGAACACGTCCTTTCCGCCCGTGTCAGGCTGGATGAAGCCATAACCCTTTGTCTCATTGAACCATTTCACGGTGCCCGTAGCCATGGGTATTCCTTACCTCGATGCTTCTCTCTGAGCAGAACCAACGGATCCACCCCGCTTTCGGCCGTCCGGCCGATGCGGCAACGCTAGGTGGCGCGGCAGGATGTGGCAACCTCGGACATCTCCTTAGGGACATCACGATTTCGGGGCGCGGCTGTTCCTCTCCGGTGCCCCTGCCCAGAACTGATCCACCTTTCCTTCGAAAGACGTCCTGCTGTAGGTGTCGGTTTAGTAGAGCCGGCCGCGTGGGACGCGTGCCCCCGTCGCGTGAGTGTGAGCGGCATCTCGAACGAGAGACGCACGGTCGCCGCAGGTCCGGAAACTCGCATAATGGGCCACTGCTCATGGTCAGAGACGAGCCGAACCATGCAGTCCAAAGGCGATTAGGCGGGCCATGTTCGCAGCGCAGCCCCTTCATGAGGCACACTGCATTGCAAACAGGCGTGGTGCGGCCGATATCAGCTTTGGCTGATTTCAACACGGCAGCGCTTTTCTTCCTCCCGGCGCTGTCGCATCGGCCGTTCCCTCTGGAAGGGTTTGACTTTGTCGGACCTTGACTTGCGCCGGGCCCTTGGCCCGGCTTTTTTCTTGTCGGCCTCATCACGGCTGTTGCTGCTTCATAGCGAAACACTCGGCCTACAGCATTCCAACT
Organism: Pseudomonadota bacterium; assembly: GCA_023426505.1. GTDB lineage: Bacteria > Pseudomonadota > Alphaproteobacteria > Rhizobiales > Beijerinckiaceae > Microvirga. Next base: position 2,232 of record JAFAAP010000032.1, on the reverse strand, counting down.
TTAGTCGAGAGCCCCTGGGCGCTGCCCTTCGCGCCTGCTGTTTTGCCGGGGTGCTTCCACAGGCAACATCAGGCGATCGGCTGATAAGGTGCTCCTCGCCTATCCTGCATTCTGCGGCAGAGCCATGCAGCCGCCGAGCGGCTTGAGAGCTGGCTTCAGCGCAAGAGCCGGCGCGGCTATGTGGTTCGATCCTGAGCGCCTGGAGCCGCAACAGCGCCTGCGGCGTTCGGGCGGGCATGCAGGCAGGTCCCCTGCAGATGCGCACTGATGGCTGCCATAGCCGTTCCGCGGTCGGCGTAAGGACCAGGATCGATGCCCTCCAGAGGAGAGCCTGCGACAGGGCTGATCCTGAGCTGGCGCTCATCCGCCTGCACGATCCGGCCCAGCTCCTGCGCGCCATCGTCGGTGCTGATGCGCAGGACGAGAGGTTTGGCCGGCACCAGCGCAACAAGTGTATTCACGTCCACCTCCATGAGATCCTGGTCAAAGTCCGCGCTCAGGCGCCTCAGATCACCGTTGTCGCGCAAAGCGGCCGGTCTTCAAGGCCGATGACGAGGTTCTGCGGCCCCATCGTCGGCATTCTACTGTGGAAATGATGGTGTGATGCGTTGAGACCCGAGCTCGGCGCACTATGCAGATGCCACAGGTCAACTGTTCATGCACGAAGGGAGTTGCCAGTGGCAAAGACGGCAACGAAGACCAAGACGGCACCTGCCCGGAAGACCACGACCTCGAGGGCGGCTGGAAAGAGCGCGGCTCAGCCCGCGAAGACCACTAAGGCTCCGGCCAAAATGGCCCCTGCCAAAGGTGCTGCTGCCAAAGCGGTAACATCCAAGGCATCTACCAAGGCTGGGTCTAAGGCTACAGCCAAGAGCACCAAGGCAGCCTCCACGAGTGCTGTTCTGACGCTGCGCCATCTGGCGGAGCGGCTGTCCGAGGCGCATGAGCTGCCCAAGCGTCAGGCCAACGAGATGCTGACCCAGGTGGTGGAGATGATCACCAAAAGCCTGAAGAAGGGCGAGAAGATCCGCCTGACCGGGCTTGGCATCCTGCAGGTGCGCAAGCGGGCTGCCCGCATGGGCCGCAATCCGCAGACCGGAGAGGCGATCAAGATCAAGGCCTCCAAGAAGATCGCCTTCCGCCCCGCCAAGGAACTCAAAGAGGCGGTCTGACCGGAGTGGTCGACGAGGGCACGCCCACCGCGCCAAGAGCTTGGCGCTGTGGGTCGATCGTTCCCTGAAGTGGGCTCAGGAGAGATGCTGCGCGAAGTGCTTGTTCATCTCAAACATGCTCACCTTGTCTTTGCCCCCAAAGATCGCCCGGAGCTTATCATCGGCCAGGATCTCGCGCTTGTTCGCGGGGTTCTGCAGGTCATTCGCCTTGATGTACTCCCACAGCTTGCTCACAACCTCGGTGCGGGGCAGGGGAGACGAACCCACCACAGCCGCTAAATCATGTGACGGCTGCAGCGGCTTCATCAATGCTGCATTCGGCTTTTTGGCGGCTTGAGCTGCTGACATTGTCACACTCCGTTGCTGCGCCCCGTCAGGGTAGGAGCAGGGTGCCGCGACCATGGCGATGAAGGGATGAACAGCTCCTTGATCCAGAGCTGTCTCCTGACCTGCCTGCGCGTTCTCGCCTCACCAGCCCCGGCGCTTCCCTTGTGGCTTCGCCATCATCTGTCGCATCGCTTCCTCAGCTTTCGCCCTTGCGTCGGCATCATGGCTGAGGTTGCGCACCTCTGAGGGCTCCTCTTGGTGCTGAAGTCCGCTCTTGCGTGCCCGCCACTGCTTCTCCTGGGCGGCTGTAGCTGCCGCGTTGGCAAGCCGCTCCAACCGGTCGAGACCAGGAGTGCTGGCCTGACCCTTGGGTTCGGCTTTCTCATCTTCCTGCTCCGGGCGTTTCGCCATGCGTTCCCTTTCTATAGCTGCGGTTGGGTGCTGGAAAATGGCATCTGCCTTATCACATCAACCCGTCAACTTACGAGTGTTGGGCTGCAGCCAGCGGGGGCAGCGCTCCATGGCGACTGCTGACCTCAAGCGGGTGCCCCGAAAATCAGTCGTCAGCTTTGCCCCGCGTCAGGTTGGTACTACATCCGACGTGCGGGAGCTATGGCGGAATGTGGGTGATGACGGTGTGAGAGAGGCGACGTATCGAGGCGGGTGTCGAGCCTGCCAGAACCTCTTCGAGAGAGCGATACGCCATGAACGAGACTACCACCATTGTCCGCCT
>JAFAAP010000319.1 GCA_023426505.1 Pseudomonadota bacterium | reverse complement strand
TGTGACTGCCGCAGTATTCGCCTGAGTTCAACCCGATCGAGCACGCCTGGGTCAAGGTGAAAGAGCGGCTCAAGGCCAAAGCCGGGCGAAGCATCGACGCTCCGGAGACGGAACTCAAACCAGCCCTCGACACCATTGCTGCAAACGATGCCGAAGGCTGACCCAAGCGCGCCGGCTATACTTTTCGGCGAAACAAAGGTGTTTCAGCGAGTTCTTGAAGCTTGTCGATTGTAGTTACCTTCCGAAGAGCAGCCTCTCAATGCCTTACCATGAAAATCTTTACCCCCAACGCTCGCCCCTTTGGTCTGTTTCGCGTGACCTTCAGAGGTGCTGCTCTCGCTAAAACCCGAATGTAGAGTCACACTGCTGAAGCAAAACGCGAGCGGGCCAGGTAAAGCCTGGCCGCAAACAAGAGGAGCCGCCTGTGTCGCATGCTTCTGTCACGTCAGCCCCACTCGCGCGCCACACTATGGCTTATGTCCTGGCCGGTGGCCGCGGCAGCCGCCTGATGGAGCTTACGGACAAGCGGGCCAAGCCGGCGGTGTTCTTCGGCGGCAAATGCCGCATCATCGACTTCGCACTCTCAAATGCCCTTAATTCCGGCATTCGACGGATCGCCGTGGCAACCCAGTACAAGGCCCATAGCCTCATTCGCCACATGCAACGCGGCTGGAACTTCCTGCGCCTGGAGCGCAACGAAAGCTTCGACATTCTGCCTGCCAGCCAACGTGTCTCCGAAACCATGTGGTATGCCGGAACTGCCGATGCGGTGTTCCAGAACATCGACATCATCCAGAGCTATGGGCCCGAATATATCGTGATCCTTGCAGGCGACCACATCTACAAGATGGACTATGAGCTCATGCTCCAGCAGCATGTAAGCCAAGGTGCCGATGTGACGGTAGGCTGCATTGAGGTGCCACGAATGGAAGCAAGGGGCTTTGGCGTCATGGCAGTGGATGAGGCAGACCGCATCCTATCCTTCCTTGAGAAGCCACAAGAGCCACCAGGAATGCCCGATAAGCCTGACATGGCTCTCGCCAGCATGGGCATCTATGTCTTCGCGACGCGCTTTCTCATCGAGCAACTCCGCCGTGATGCCGCTGACCCAAACTCGAGCCGGGATTTCGGCAAGGATGTCATCCCCAGTCTCGTGAGGGACGGGAAAGCCGTCGCCCACCGATTCACGCGCTCCTGTGTCCGGCCGTCCGTTGGCGCCGGGGTCTATTGGCGCGACGTCGGAACACTCGACGCCTACTGGTCGGCCAACATCGACCTGACTGAAGCCTTGCCGGCCCTTGATCTATACGACAAAGACTGGCCGATCTGGACCTTCGCCGAGGTCGTGCCGCCGGCGAAGTTCGTTCATGATGTGGATGAGCGCCGTGGCGAGGCCGTCAACTCTCTTGTGGCGGGTGGCTGCATCGTCTCAGGGGCAGTCGTCCGCAGGTCGGTCCTGTTCACCGACGTCCGCGTCCATTCCTATGCCCACCTGGAAGATGTAGTTATCCTGCCTGGCGTCGAGATTGCGCGTTCAGCCCGCTTGGCGAAGGCCATCGTTGACCGTGGTGTTCGCATTCCGGAGGGCCTCGTGATCGGCGAGGATCCAGACCTCGATGCAAAAAGGTTCCGGCGCAGTGAGGGCGGGATTTGCCTTGTAACGCAGCCGATGATCGACGGCCTCGCTGGATGAGCACCCTTAAGGTTCTGTCTGTTGCCTCAGAAGTCTTCCCGTTGATCAAGACTGGAGGCCTCGCCGATGTTGTCGGCGCACTGCCGAGAGCGCTGGCCCGGGAAGGAATTGCGTCCACGATCCTGGTCCCGGGCTACCCCGCGGTGCTGGAGAAACTGCAGAGCCCGGCGATAACCGCAACTTTCGAGAACCTGTTCGGCGGCCCGGCTCAGCTGATGGCCGGCTACGCCGGAACTCATGATCTTCTGGTCATTGATGCTCCTCATCTCTACCGCCGGGATGGGTTACCGTATACCGGGCCAGACGGCCGCGATTGGCCGGATAACGCCCAGCGCTTCGCCGCCCTCGGGCTGGTGGCAGCTCGGGTCGGCCAAGGGCTCTGCTCGGGCTTTGAGCCCGACATTCTGCATGTGCACGATTGGCAGGCCGGTCTCGCGCCCGCCTACCTCCACTACGGTGGGGGACAACGTCCCGGCATCGTCTGCACCATCCACAATATCGCCTTTCAGGGGCTGTTCCCGGCCGAAGTTCTCGGACTGCTGGGTTTGCCACCCGTTTCCATGGCCATCGATGGCCTCGAGTATTATGGACAGATCAGCTACTTGAAGGCAGCACTCCAGTTTGCCGATCGTATCACGACAGTATCGCCGACCTATGCCCTGGAAATCCAAACTGCCTATGGCGGCATGGGTCTCGATGGCCTGTTACGGGCCAGATCCGATGTGGTTTCCGGAATCCTCAACGGCATTGATGAGGAGGTCTGGAACCCGGCCATTGATCGGCATCTTCGCGCTTGCTTCGACAGAGCGAGCGTCATGAAGCGAGCGGCCAACAAAGCCCATCTTCAGGCTCGGTTCGGACTCGCGCTGGACGCAGACGCACTGCTATTCGGTGTCGTGAGTCGCCTCACCGAGCAGAAGGGGCTTGATCTCCTGCTTTCAGCTCTTCCTGTCCTTCTTGAGCACGGAGGCCAGTTGGTATTGCTTGGCTCCGGGAATCAACGCCTGAAGGATGGCTTCGAGCAGGCGACAAAGTCTCAGCCAGACCGAATCGGAGCGGCCTTTGGCTTCGACGAGGAGTTGGCGCATCAGATCCAGGGCGGAGCCGATGCGCTTATCGTCCCGTCACGTTTTGAGCCGTGCGGCCTCACCCAGCTCTGTGCCCTGCGCTATGCTGCCATCCCGGTGGTAGCGCGTGTGGGAGGGCTGGCCGACACCGTAATCGATGCTAATGAAATGGCGCTTGCGGCTGGCGTCGCAACCGGCATTCAGTTCGCTCCGGTCGACGAACTGATGCTTGCGGCTGCGATCCGGCGAGCGGCCGCTCTTTGGCAGGACAAGGACGCCTGGCAAACCGTACAGCAGAACGGGATGGCGGCTGACGTAGGATGGCAAGGGCCTGCTGCACACTATGCAGCCCTCTACCGCACCCTTGTCTAGAGTATCCGTTTTGATCAAGTGGGTTTTGGGGTCCAGTTCCGCTGATCCCGCAAGAGCGCATTGGCCAGGATAATGAGCTTTCGCATGATCGCCGTCAGAGCGACTCTCGCCGGCTTTCCGGCTGCGAGCAGAGCGCGGTACTTGGCTTTCAGGTCCGGATTGAAGCGGGCTGCTACCAGCGCCGGCATGTACAGCGCCTGACGCACCTGGGCGCGACCACGGCGGATCATGCGGCGCCCGCGCAAGGATCCACTGTTGCGCGCCATCGGAGCTAGGCCGGCAAGGCTGGCCACCTGGCTTTGATCTAGTTGTCTGGATGCGAGACCTCCTTGGTGCGAGCGACGACCTGGAGGGCTGGCGGCAAAGCGTCTGAATCGGGCGGCTTGAAGCGTCGGTTGGCCCGCTTCGGCTCGGCGGCCAGGCGGCTGTGCACGACCTGCTCGGGGGATCGCCCCTTGAGCACGCGCTGGCGTCTCCGGTTATAGGCCTGGTTGAAGCCCTTGAGCAGGGTCTCCAGATCGCGATGGCTGTCGATGGTGATGCCCAGCACCTCGCGCTGCACCCGGCCGTTGAAGCGCTCCACGAGACCGTTGGTTTGCGGCGTGTAGGGCTTGGTCCTGCGGTGCTCCACCTTCAGCTGGCCGCAGGCGTCTTCAAAGCCATCGGCGGTAAAGCACGAGCCGCGGTCGGTGAGCACGTGCGTGACCGTGAACGGGAAGGCGCGCACCGCCTCCTTCAGAAAGATGATGGCGCTGGCGGCCAGCTCGTCGTCTTTGACCGCCAGATGCACCCAACGCGAGCAGCGGTCGATGGCGACATAGAGGAAGCGCTTGCGGCGCTCGCCATTGGCGGTTCTCAGCTTGGGCAGGTGCTTGATGTCTATGTGCACGAAGCCGAGATCGTAGTCCTTGAACGTGCCGCTCCGGCGCCGCAGATGCGGCAGGAAGTGCGTGACGATGAAGGTGAGATCATCGAGCGGAAAGCCGGTGGCCTCGCGCAGGGCACAGACGATGGCGCGCTCCTCGTCCGTGGCCTTCCACGGCAGCTTGTGCGGCCGGCTGGAGTGGTCCTGCCAGTCATGGGCCCCACGTTTGCGCCATTTGCGGATGGTCTCGGTGCTCACGCTGAAGCGCTGGGCCAGCACGCCGGTGGGCTCTCGAGCGGGCGATCTCCTGGCGAACGGCGGGGGTGGTGCGGGCTTGTGGATGAAGGGAGTGCATCCCGTCCTCCTGCGGTGAGGAGATCGGCGTCGCAGGCCGTCAAAGCGCCAAGCATACTCCTCAATCGC
>JAFAAP010000241.1 GCA_023426505.1 Pseudomonadota bacterium | reverse complement strand
GACATAGCCATGCTCATCCAGATGCGCGTCCGTGAGCCCGATGGCGAGCAGCTCCTCCACCAGCACCCGCCCGAGGTTCTTCTGCTTCTCGGTCGAGGGCTGGGTGGGAGACTCCGGATCTGACTGGGTGTCGATGACGACGTAACGGAGAAAACGATCGGCGGCGCTGTCGGGCATGAGGCGAAATCCGCGTTGGGAGGAGAGATGGGGGAGTTGTAGCGGGGGATGGGTGTGGTGGGAATGGGTGTGTGAATTGTTCCGGTTGGTCCGAGTTTCAGAACTGAGGGAATCTATAGCGCGTGCGGTGCAATTACCGCTGACCAGAAAACCTGATAGGAGTCCCTGTTGGAAATAAGTGTATACGTGCTGGTGGTTGCGAAGAAACACAGCTATGTAACTTGCAGGAATTATGATCGGAGGACGCTGGCCTCATATACCCACCTCGCCAACCATGACTGTGGACGAGTACTTCGATGCAAAGGGGCAGCAGCTTGGATTTCCTGCTGATATCCAAAGCTTAAAAAGAACGTACGAATTTAATGTCCGCTCTGTTAGAGATAGGATTCAGTCCGGTGAATTGTTAGCGGACCTTCTGACGGAGCTAAAGCGCCTCGCTCAATTATATCCTGCAGGCCCAAGTTTGCTCTTCTACCCAGCCGACCCCGAAGATCTGAGTATTCATACGAAACGATATGAAAGCGTCCTCAGCAAAATCTATCTTACAAATTACTTAAACAATAAAAGCTGCCCTGGGGCGCCCAGAAGTGGAATTATTGATCATTCTACTATTTTCGACAGAATCAATGATCTCCTAAGATCGCGCCTAGAGGATTTTCGACTTACACGGGTTCATATCCGCTGTTGGTTAGATAGTTCTGGCACTCCTCGGGTGAGAACTCATCGAGCAGTTCGCCAATGGTGGCCCAGAGAACTTCTTTCGTCCGCGCCGCAGCCCTGCGCAGCAGTGCTTTGAGTTTCGCAAATGCCTGTTCGATTGTTTTGCCATGATGCCTCTCAATGACTGCTTCCTGTTGACGTTCAGTCCGACGGTTTGGTCCGATCTCCGGGGCTATCCGCGAGTTTCACCAGCCAAATGCGTTGGGTCCCCACCTGAGCCAGCCGGCCCTTGAGGGTGCCCCGCCGCAGCCAGCCGTACACCGTCTGCCGGTGCGCCCCGAGCCGCTCGGCCACCTCCTGCAGGGTCATCTCCTCATCATCCGCACGCGGCACTTTCCCCGACCAGATCGGCCGGGTCGTGCCATGCCCGTGCCGCTGCAGCAGGCGCCGGATCATCGGAGCGTTGAAGGCGCTCCGCTTGGCCGGCCGAAAGCCCTCCGCATTCAGGCAGGCTGCAATCTGCTGCGCCGTGCTGCCGGCCGTCCGCAACGCCACCGCCCGTGCCAGCAACTGATCAAAGTTTGCCAGTTGCTCGAACCGCCGCACCGGGCGGATCACCTCATGCCGGGTAACCACGCCGCCGGCCCAGTGACACACAATCTCCACCCGCTCGGTCGCGCCCTGCAGATGGATCACCACCCGTTCGAGCATGATCCGCGCGATCGTCTGCCGGTCGCGTGCCGTCGTGGATGCGGCGCTCCACAGGGCCGGAATGTCCTCGGCCAAGCGGTGCACCGCCGCCTGCTCCTCCGGCGTCAGCCGTTCCGGCTCGCGGGCCACGACCCGCTGGTGCTCGCTCTCCAGCGTCTGGCGGGCCGCCAGCGCGGCCTCCCAGTCCCGCTCCAGGGTGCGGGCGACCAAGCGGTTGGACGGGTCGACCGCCTCGTAGCGCCGGCGGGCCAGATCCGCCTCGTAGCCTGCGCGTTCCAGCCTCTGCGTCCAATGGCGCCGCCGTTGCTGGCGCTCCAGCTCGAGATCCTCGGCCACCTGCAGGCTGACCTCAATCGCCGAGGGCGAGAGCGCCTCCAGCATCAGAGCGGTGACCTGCTCATCCACCGGGTGGGCACTGATCGACTGACACTGGGGCGCCCCGTAGGTCGTCGCCATCTGGTTGCAGGTGTAGCGCGCCTCCCGGCCGTCGTCGTTGTAGGTGACGCACATGCGCCGGCCACATAACCCGCAGGCCACCAGCCCGCCGAGCAGCGCGGGGCCGCCGCGGGGAAGGCCGGTGTGGCGGGCGCGGTTGGCGGCCATCTGCTCCTGGTTCCGCTCGAAGGTGTCCCAATCAATGTAGGCCGGACGGGCGCCTTGGTGCAGCACCTTCCAGGCTTTTGGATCGCGCAGGAAGCGTTTGCCGCTGTGCGGCTGGCCGGGCCGGCGCAGGCGGCCGTCATAGGTGCGCCGGCCAAAGACATAGGCTCCGGCATAGAGCGGGTTGCGCAGCATGTCGCGCAGCGTCTGCCCGTTGGGCCGGGTCCAGTGCACCTCGCCCTTGTGCGGCCCGCGGCGAATGCGATCCGGCAGGCGAATGTCGTGATCGACGAGATAGCGCAGGATGCCGCTCACCGAGCGCCTGCGCTCGAAGAGGGTAAACACCAGACGGATGATCTCCTGCACTTCCTCGTCGGGATCGAGCGCGACCTCGCCGGACGGCTTGCGCACGTAACCGCGGGGCAGCCCCAGCACCAATTCGCCACGCTGAGCCTTGGCGCGGCGGCCCTCGAGCATGCGCGCCTTGAGGATGTGGATCTCCGCCTCGCTCATGGTGCCCTTCAGGCCGAGCAGCAGGCGATCGTTGTAGAGGCTGGGGTCGTAGATGCCGTCGGCATCGCCGATCAGAGTGTCGAAGAGGGCGCACATCTCCAGTAGCTGATGCCAGTCGCGGCATGAGCGTGCCAGGCGCGAGACCTCGATGCCGAGCACCAGACCGATGTGGCCAAAGCCAACCTCGGCCACCAGGCGCTGGAAGCCGGGCCGGTCGAGGGCCGAGGCCGCGGACCGGCCGAGATCGTCATCGATGACCACGATCTGCTCGGGCCGCCAGCCGAGCTGGCAGGCGCGATCGGTCAGGGCATATTGTAGGCGGGTGGATTCCCGGTTGTGCTCGATCTGCCGCAGGGTGGACTGGCGGACATAGACGACCGCCTGGCGGTCACAATGGCGGGCCCGGATTTTGTCGGAGAGTGTCGGAGCAAGGATATCGGGATCCGGGCTCATGAGCCGCCTCCTGTGTGGCGGCCAGAGACTGGCGGATAAGGTTGCCGATCAGCACCACCAGGCGCCGGCGCCGGTCGGGCGGCAGATCCTGCCAGTGGATGGTTGTCGATCTCGGGGTCATGGCGTGTGGCCACCCATACGGCCAAGGCGCGCAGCGCCTGATGGCCCAGTCGCGGTGTCAATGGAACCTCACGTTCAGAGGTTCCATGTTGGTCCGATCTCGATCGGGTTTAGGTCGGGCGAGTATGGCGGCAGGTACAGCAGGCTCGCTTCTGCGGCCTGGATCATCTCCCGGATGCCTGCCACCTTGTGAGCCGCCAGGTTGTCGAGCACCACCACGTCACCGGGCGAGAGTTCCGGCACCAGCACCTGCTCCACATAGGCCCGGAACACCTCACCGGTCATGGGGCCATCAAGCACCATCGGAGCGATGACGCCGCTGGCGCGCAGGCCGGCCACAAAGGTGGTGATCTTCCAGTGGCCCCACGGCGTGGCGTCTACCAGCCGCTGGCCTCTGGGGCAGCGCCCGTAGCGGCGCACCATGTTGGTGGATGCGCCGGTCTCGTCCAGGAAGACAAAGTGGGCCGGATCCATATAGCGCTGCCACACGCGCCAGCGCTGGCGCTCGCGCGCTACATCCGGCCGATCCTGCTCGGCCGCCCGGAGTGTCCTCTTTTGTGTCGCAGGCCGAGCCAGCGCAGGGTCAGCAGGATCGTGGACAGGTCAGTCACCACGATCCCACGGGCTTTCAACTCAACCTGGATCTCGGCGAGCGTGATGCCAGACGTCGCGGCAACCAGGCTGCGGAGGAGATCCTCATGCGGCTCGAGCACTCCCTCGATTGGCGCAACCCGCCGCCCGAGCTGCTGCCGCGTGGACGGGCCGGACTGAGCGGCGCGGCCCGATGCTCCGTTGCCCCGGCATAGACTTTTGACCCCTTCGAAGAACGGCCGGGCATGCTAGCATGCCGCCGCAATCGGCTTCCGCTCGGCCCTCCCGGGCACGATCACGGAGACGCGGCATGGTTTCTGTTCTGTTGGCGCTCCTCACCGGCGCGGTCGCGGGCCTGCGGTCCATGACGGCGCCTGCGGCCGTGAGCTGGGCCGCGGCGCTCGGGCTCCTCCACCTCGATGGCACCTGGCTCGCCTTCCTGGGCTATCGCGCCACGCCCTGGATCCTGACGGTTCTCGCCATCGGTGAGCTGATCGTCGACAAGCTGCCCTCGACGCCGAGCCGCAAGGAGCCGGCCGGGTTCGGCACACGCATCGTCACGGGGGCGCTGGCGGGCGCGGCCATCGGCGCTTCGGGCGGGTCGCTGTGGGGCGGGCTCGCGGCCGGGGCGGTCGGCGCGATTGCGGGCACCCTGGGCGGCGCGGCCGGGCGGGCGCGGCTGGCGAAGGCGTTGGGCCGGGACCGCCCCGCCGCCCTGATCGAGGATGCGGTCGCGGTTCTCGGTTCCGCGCTGATCGTGGGAGCGATACCATGACGCAAGACTTCGACGCGATCGTCGTCGGCGCCGGACAGGCCGGCCCTTCGCTCGCCGCGCGGCTCACCGCCGCCGGCATGAAGACCGCGCTCATCGAGCGCAAGCTCTTCGGCGGCACCTGCGTCAACACCGGCTGCATGCCGACCAAGACCCTGGTGGCGAGCGCCTATGCGGCCCATCTCGCCCGCCGCGGCGCGGATTTCGGCATCGTGCCCGCAGGGCCCGTCGCCATCGACATGAAGCGGGTCAAGGCCCGCGCGGATGCGGTCTCGTCCAAGGCGCGCACGAACGTCGAGACGTGGCTGCGCGGCATGGATGGCCTCACGGTGATCGAGGGCCATGCGCGCTTCGAGGGACCCGACACGATCCGCGTCGGCGACGCCCTGCTGAAGGCGCCGCGCATCTTCCTCAACGTGGGCGGGCGCGCCAGCGTGCCCGACATGCCGGGCGTCGGGACGGTCGATTATCTCACCAACACGTCGGTCCTGCAGCTCGACGCCATTCCCCGGCATCTGGTCGTGGTCGGCGGCAGCTATATCGGGCTCGAATTCGCCCAGATGCATCGCCGCTTCGGGGCCGAGGTTACCGTGGTAGAGAAGGGGCCGCGGCTGATCGCCCGCGAGGACGAGGACGTGTCCGACGCCATCCGCGACATCCTCGCGGCGGAGGGCATCGCGGTGCGCACCAATGCCACCTGCATCGGCTTCAAGCCCCATGCGGACGGCGTCGCGGTCGACGTGGACTGCACCTCGGGCGAACCGACGGTGGTCGGCTCGCACGTGCTGCTCGCGGTGGGCAGGCGCCCCAACACGGACGATCTCGGCCTCGACGCAGCCGGCGTGAAGCGCGACGCGCGGGGCTACATCGAGGTGGACGACAGCCTCGCCACCAATGTGCCGGGCATCTGGGCGCTCGGCGACTGCAACGGCCGCGGCGCCTTCACCCACACGGCCTACAACGATTACGAGATCGTCGCCGCGAACCTCCTCGACGGCGCATCCCGCCGCGTGAGCGCGCGGATCCCGGGCTATGCGCTCTACATCGACCCGCCGCTCGGCCGGGTCGGGATGACGGAGGCGGAGGCCCACCGGTCGGGCCGCAACCTCCTCGTCTCCAAGCGCCCGATGACGCGGGTCGGTCGCGCCATCGAGAAGGACGAGACGAAGGGCTTCATGAAGATCGTGGCGGATCAGGACACGAAGCGCATCCTCGGCGCCGCGATCCTCGGCACCGGCGGCGACGAGGCCATCCACGGCATCCTCGACATGATGAACGCCGACGCGGCCTACCCGACCCTGCAATGGGCCGTCCCGATCCACCCCACCGTCTCGGAGCTGATCCCGACGGTGCTGGGCGATCTGCGGCCGGTGGGGCGGGAGGGGTAGCGAAGCGTCGCCACACGACCGTCTCGGTGATATCATGAACCGGCACGGTCGCGGTGTCGGGCAGCCGGATGGTGCATGTCGCGTCAATCGCCTGGGCTTCATCCGGCGGTTCTCCTCAAGGGAGAGACAGCCATGGCGACTGCAAGAGCGGAGCGGCGGCTGGCCGCGATCCTGGCCGCCGACGTCGTCGGCTATTCGCGCCTCGTCGAGCAGGATGAGGCCGGGACGTTGTCGGCCCTGAAGGTTCTGCGGCGTGAGGTGATCGATCCGCTGCTGGCCGAGCATCAGGGCCGTATCGTCAAGCTAATGGGCGACGGTGCGCTCGTGGAGTTCGGCTCGGTCGTCGATGCCGTCGCGTGCGCGGTCGCCATCCAGGAGGGCGTTGCCGACAACCAGGCCGATGTCCCACCGGAGCGACGCATCGTCTACCGGATCGGCGTCAATCTCGGTGACGTGATCCACGAGGTCGATGGAGATCTCTACGGCGATGGCGTCAACATCGCGGCCCGTCTCCAGACCCTGGCGGATCCCGGCGGCATCTGTATTTCCGGCACGGCCTACGATCATCTTCAGGGCAAGCTCGACTGCGACTACGAGTACCTCGGCGAACGCGCGCTCAAGAACATGGAGCGGCCGGTGCGACTGTACCGCCCCCTTCTGGAAGGGACGACCGCACGAACGGCATTGCCCAGGCCCGCACCTCCGGACCGGCCATCCATTGCCGTGCTGCCGTTCAACACCATGAGCACGGACCCGGAGCAGGACTTCTTCAGCGACGGACTGACCGAGGACATCACCACCGCGCTGTCCAAGCTCAAGGGCTTCTTCGTGATCGCCCGCAACACGATGTTCACCTACAAGGGAAAGCCCGTGGAGGTGCGCGCCATCGGGCGCGAACTCGGGATCCGCTATGTCCTCGAGGGGAGTATCCGCAAGTCCGGCAACCGCGTCAGGGTGACCGCGCAGCTCATCGATGCGGCCTCCGAAGCCCACCTCTGGGCCGAGCGGTACGACGGGGATCTGGGCGACATTTTCGTCATTCAGGACGAGATCACCGCAAGCGTCGTCGGCCGCATCGGGCCGGAGCTCCTCGTGGCCGAGCATGCCCGCGAAAGCTGCAAGCCGCATCACGGCCTCGATGCCTGGGAATGTGTCGTGCGGGCGGCGTTCCTGTGTTCCCAGCTGTCCGAGGAGAGCAGCCGAAAGATGCTCCCCCTGCTCGACCGGGCGATCGGACTGGCTCCCGACTACGCCCAGGCGCTCGCCATGAAGGGCTGGATTACGATGTGGCGCGCGTTCCAGGGGTGGGAGGACATAGGATGCGCCCTGGCGCTTGCCAGGGATGTCGTCCGGCAGGCCATTGCCGCGGACGACAAGGAGCCGTGGGCCTACCTTGCGCAGACGATGACGGCCTATGCGACGCGTGACGATGCCCTGGCGATGGCGGCGGTCAGCCAGGCTGTCGCGATCAACCCCAACTCCGCGTTTGCGCACGGCCAGTTGGGGCTTGCGCATGCCAATGGGGGCCGCGGGGCGGAGGCGATTCCCTGCATCGACTACGCCCTCAGACTGAGCCCGCGCGAGGCTTTTCTCGGCGACTTTCAGTTCTACTACGCCATGGCTTACTTCCAGGGCGCGAATTACGAGCTGGGATTGAATTATGCGCGGGAGGCGCACCGCCTGCGGTCCGGCCACGCCTATCCGCTGATCATCGGCACGACCTGTGCCGGATTTCTGGACAACCGGGAGGCTGCCGCGGACCTGCTCGGGCGGCTCAGGTCGCTGGTCCCTGACATCTCGCGGGACTGGGTCGGGGCAACATCCTGTTTCGTCCGCGCCGAGGATCGGGCGCGCCTGGTCGAGGGACTTGCCCGGGCCGGCCTGGATTGACGGGACGGATCGCCCTCTGGCGGCACGCCTCGACGACGCTCAGATGGCAGCCGGGACATCGAACCGCGTGATCGCAACGCGAATGGATTGGGACGCTCCACGCTCACTTTCGCGTCCGATGCTCCGGACGGGCAAGGGAGCGCCGGCTCCCGCTCAGGGACTGACGACGACTTTGTAGCCCATGAGCCGCGCAACGGGCGCAAGCGTGGCGAAGAGCATCTTTTGCACCCAGACCGGCGGACCGGCCACATAGAAGTGGTCCTTGAAGGTGTGAAGGGTGAGCGCCATCAGCAGAAGGCTGGGCTCGCCCTTGGAGCCGAACCATTCGCGGTGGTTCTGTGCGATAGTGGCGAAATTCAGGAAGAACCGCAGCTGATGCTGCGCGGGCGTGAAGCGAATGATCGCCACCGTGTCGCCGTCATGAGCGTTGCGGAAGAAATGCGGCCTTCCGTGGGGAACGGTGATCGTCTCGCCGGGCTGGAGTTGATGGATCTCGCCATCGATGGAGACGGTCAGCCGGCCCGCCCGGACCGTGAAGGTTTCGTCCGTCCTCGGATGGATATGGGCCATCGCATTGCCGCCGCCGGAGCCTCCCGGCCCCAGGCGGACCTCGAATTCGGCCGCCTCTGCACTCTCGGGCGTGGTGAAGACGAACGTTTCGTCATTGAAGGCATTCACCAGGGTCAGGCCCGGTGCGAATGACAGCGAATCCATGGACCCTCGCTCATCGGCTGGAAGAGCTCTGAATACGGCAAAGTTAGACATGTCGGCCGGTATCCGGCAAGCTCAGGAGCGGCCTTTCGGACACGCGCGGCAGATCCGGGTAGCGGCGAAATCGGACAGCTATTGGTCCTCCGGTGACGATGCTCCTGGCGGACGGCCGGCAGCTCGTCATCCGGCACGGCCGCGCGCCGCAGCCTCTCGACCGGACGAACCCGCCGCAAGAGCTTTCGGGACGGCTTCCGGACGGGTCCGCCGGGAGCGGAAGCGCGCATAGCCGATGATCGTGAAGGTCAGCCACGCCGCCTGGGTGACGAAGGACGGCAGGTTGAAGTCGAAGATCAGCGAGTAGAGAATCGCAAGGGCGCCGACCCCGTTGAGCAGGGCGTACCGGCCGTCCTCGACCTTCAGGACGCCGAATTGCAGCAGGCCATAGGCCGACAGATAAGCCGCAACCCCGATCAGCCCGACGACATCAGCGATGCTCATGAAAGCCCCCACCTCGGTTCGCCCGGGACCATACGGGGTCGAGGCCCGTTCGATAAGGCGAATTCCGTGCGGCTCCGCGCCGCCGGGGGCATGGGTCCGGGCCGCACCTCTTCAGGCCAGATTGCCAGGCTGCATTTTCGCCGCACAATGACGATTCGGCTGCAGCGGAAGGCCAGGATGGTCGGCACCCTGGAGCCCACAGGAGGAGCGCCCATGAAACGCCGTCAGTTCCTGGCCACCGCATCAGGCGGCCTTGCCGCAAGCGTCCTGGCAGCCCCCGCGATCGCCCAGTCCATGCCGGAGATCCGCTGGCGCCTGCAATCCGCCTTCCCGAAGTCGCTCGATACGCTGTGGGGAGGCGCCGAGACGTTCTCCCGGCTCGTGTCGGAGCTGACGGACGGCCGCTTCCAGATCCAGCCCTTCGCGGCGGGCGAGATCGTCGGCACCTTTCAGGTCGCCGACGCCGTGGCGGACGGCACGGTCGAGGCCGGTTACGCCACCACGTACTACTACGTCGGCAAGGACCCGACCTTCGCGCTGCCGTGCGATTTTCCGTTCGGGCCGAACGCGCGCCAGAAAATGGCATGGATGTACCACGGCGGCGGTCTGGACCTGTGCAACGAGTTCTTCGCCAAGCAGAAGATGTACGCGGTTCCGGCCGGCAACACGGGCGCCCAGATGGGCGGGTGGTACCGCAAGGAGATCAAGACCGTTCAGGACCTGCAGGGCCTGAAGATGCGAATCGGCGGGCTCGGCGGCCAGGTTCTCCAGCGCCTCGGCGCCGTACCGCAGCAGATCTCGGCGGGCGACATCTACCCGGCGCTGGAACGCGGCACCATCGACGCGGCGGAGTTCGTCGGCCCCTACGACGACGAGAAGCTCGGCTTCGCCAAGGTCGCGCCCTTCTACTACTATCCGGGCTGGTGGGACGGCGGGCCGCTCATCCACGTCATGATCAACATCGACCGCTGGAACAGTCTTCCCAAGCTCTACAAGTCGGCCGTCAATGCGGCCGCCGCGCAGACCTATATCGACGTGCTGGGCAAGTACGACGCCCGCAATCCGGCGGCGGTCCGGCGGCTCGTCGCGGCCGGGGCCCAGCTGCGGCCGTTCAGCCAGGAGCTCATGGACGCCGCCCTCAAATCGTCGAACGAGCTCTACGAAGAGATCTCGGCCAAGAACCCCGACTTCAAGAAGATCTACGAGAGCGTCCGCGCGTTCCGAAACGAGGAATATCTCTGGTTCCAAGTGGCGGAGTACGCCTACGACACGTTCATGATCCGCTCGCGGGCGAAGTGACCCGCCCCGACGCGCGAGAGCGGCTCGGGCCTAGAGCATTTTTCGGCGAAGTGGTTCCGGTTCGCCGTCAGGAAATGCGGCAGGACAAGAGAGAGCTGATTCCATGCAAGTGGAATCAGCTCTAATGCGCGGCCGGACCGTCGATGATCACCTGGGCGCAGAGGCGGGAGCAGCGCTCGATCCGGCCGTCGACCTTGTAGATGTCACGAAGAAGGTCCGGCGTGATGACGGCCTCGGCCGGCCCGCACCGCACCATCGTGCCGCCGTCGATCACGAGGACGCGGTCCGCCACGCGCAGGACCTGGTTGAGATCGTGGACCGCAAGGATCACGCACATCTGCCGTCGGCGCGACAGGTTTCGGATCAGGCTCAGCACCTCGACCTGCCGGTGCAGGTCGAGCGCGCTCGTGGGCTCGTCGAGGAGCAGGATCTGCGGCTCGCGCACAAGGGTCTGGGCGAGCGACACGAGCTGCCGCTGGCCGCCGCTGAGCTCGCACAGGCCCCTGAAGGCGATGGATTCGATCCGCAGGTCCGACAGGACCTCGTCCACGGACTCGAGATCGTCGTCGCCGACGCGATGATGCCCGCCCTGCTTGCGCGCGAGAAGCACCGACTCATAGACGGTCAGCACCGTGTTCACGGACGTGTCCTGCGGCATGTAGCAGACGCCGCGGGACGGGACGCCCCCGATGGCGATCTCGCCCGGCCCGGCGAGAAGCCCGGCGATGCGTCGGAACAGGCTCGACTTGCCGGCGGCGTTCGGGCCGATGACGGCCGTCACCTCGCCGCCCTTCATGACGGGAGTCGTGACGCCGGAGAGCACCTCCTGCTTGCCATAGCGGACGCCGACGTCGTTGAGCTGCAATGTGGCTACCATGCGCGCCTCCGGTTGGTCATGATCAGGCTGAACAGGAACGGCACGCCGACCAGCGCCGTAATGATCCCGATGGGGATGATGCTGCCCGGGATCAGCGACTTGCTGATCACCGAGGTGAGCGACAGCATCGCGGCGCCCGCAAGCGCGGAAGCCGGCAGGAAGAAGCGCTGGTCCTCGCCGATCATCATGCGGGCGATGTGCGGGCCGACGAGGCCCACGAACCCGATCGTGCCGACAAAGGCCACGGGCACGGCCGCGAGCACGCTGACGATCAGCATGGTCTCGAGCCGGAGCCGGCGCACGTTCACCCCGAAGCTCGCGGCCTTGTCCTCGCCGAGACGCAAAGCCGTGAGCGCCCAGGCGCGGCGGAAGAAGAGCGGCAGCGCGACGGCCAGGATGGCGGTGGTGATGGCGAGCTTCGGCCAGGTCGCGCGGGTGAGGCTGCCCATGGTCCAGAACACGACCGCCGCCAGCGCCTGCTCCGAGGCGAGAAACTGCACGAGGGCGAGCAGCGCGTTGAAGGTGAACACGAGGGTGATGCCGAGCAGCACGATCGTCTCGACCGTCACGCCGCGCCGCTGGCTCATGAGGTGGATGAAGAGCGCCGCGCCCATGGCCATGAGCAGCGCATTGATCGACACCACATACTCGATGGCGAAGGGCAGAAGGCCGACGCCGAACACGAGGGCGAGCGACGCGCCGAAGCTTGCCGCCGCCGAGATGCCCAGCGTGAAGGGGCTGGCGAGCGGGTTGTTGAGGATCGTCTGCATCTGCGCGCCCGCGGCGGACAGCGCCGCGCCGACGACCACCGCCATCAGGGCCACGGGCATCCGGATGTCCCAGATCACGACGCCGACCTGATGCGACACCTCCGGCGACCCGATGAGTGCGAGCACGACCTCGCGCATGCTGTAGCGCGCGGGTCCCAGTCCGAGATCCGCGATGACGGACAGGACCAGGACGATGCCGAGCGCCAGGAGCAGGAGCTTCTTGCGATGGACGAGAGCGCGGTAGGTCCCGCGCCCCGTTCGTGCCGCAACGGATGCCGCGTGAGCCAAGGGCTTATTCCTTGTCGGTCAGGGAAACCCAGTAGCCGGGCTTGTAGGCGACCGGCAGGAAGCGCTCGTAAAGCGTCTTCATGGTCTGGTCGGGGTCGAGATCCTTGAACAATTCCGGGTGCAGCCACTTGGCCATCTGCTGGATGGCGACGAACTGATAGGGGCTGTTGTAGAACTGGTGCCAGATGGCGTGGACCTGGCGGTTCTGCACCGCCTTCACGCCCGTGAAGGCCGGACGCTTCATCAGCGCCGCAAGCTTTTCGCGGGCCTTCGCCTCGTCGGCTCCCGAGCCCACGCCGACCCAGGCGCCGCCGGGCACGTAGAGCTCCCAGTTCGAGCCGGTGACGATCACCTGGTCCGGGTTGGCCGCGATCACCTGCTCCGGGTTCACGACCCCGAAGGTGCCGGGAATGATCTTGCCGGCCATGTTGATGCCGCCGGCAATCTCGACCATCTTGCCGAAATTCTCGTTGCCGAACGACATGCAGCAATCGTCGGTGTAGCCGCCCGCACGCTCCATCATCACGACGGGCTTGGGCGGATTGGCCTTGGCGAGACGCTCGGTGACGCGGTCGATCTGCTCCTTGCGGAACGCGATGAACTCCTCGGCCCTGGCCTCCTTACCGAACAGCTTGCCGATGAGCCGCATGCTCGGCTCGGTGTTCTCGAACGGCTTGTCGCGGAAATCCACGAACACCACCGGGATGCCGACCTTGGCGAGCTTCTCGGTGAGCTTCGCGTCGTCGGTCGCGGTCTTCGCCTCCACGTTCATGATCATCACGTCGGGCGCGAGCGCCACCGCCTGCTCGATGTCGAAGGTCCCTTCCTTCGAGCCGCCGAAGGTCGGGAGCTTCGCGATCTCCGGGTACTTGGCGAGGTAGTCCTTGTAGCCGTCGAGATCGGCCTTCTCGAAATCGTCGCGCCAGCCGACGACGCGCTTGAACGGAGCCTCGGTGTCGAGGGCCGCGACGAAGTAGACCTGCCGCCCCTCGCCGAGGATCACCTTGCTGACCGGCGCTTTGACCTCGACCGTCCGGCCGGTGATGTCGGTGACCGTGATCTTGTCCGCCGCCCGCAAGGGCGTGGGCAGGATCGAGACGAGCGCCAGGGCCGCGCAGACGGCCAGTTGGGGAAGCTTCATGATGCACCTCGCATCGAGAGGAAAAGGCGGCTCCTCCTATGGCTCCCGCGCAAGTATATCAAGGATTATCTTTTAGAATTCCTACAATGAAGACTCGCTTTAACGCAGTTTAGAACAAGTCTATTCTACAGTTTAGAACATCTATAATTTGACGAACACGACGACTGAAGGTAAATCGCGCCGCACTGCACGACTGCAACAGGCTTGTCTGATGAGTTCGAACTACACGCTTCGGGATGAAATTCGCGACTATTGGTCGGCTCGCGCCGCGACCTTCGACCAGCAGGTGGGGCACGAGATCTTCTCCGAAGCCGAGCGGCAGGCCTGGCGCGACCTCTTCCTGCGCCACCTGGGCCCCGGCGAGGGGCGCAGCGCGCTCGACCTCGCCAGCGGCACCGGGGTGATCTCGCACCTTCTCGACGGGCTGGGCTTCCAGGTCACCGGCCTCGACTGGTCGGACGCGATGCTCACCCGCGCCCGCGCCAAGGCGGCCTCGCGCGGGGCGCAGATCCGGTTCGTCATGGGCGATGCCGAGCGCACGCTGGAGAAGCCCGAGAGCTACGACGTGATCGTCACGCGGCATCTGGTCTGGACGCTCGTCGATCCCGAGGCGGCGTTCAGGGAATGGCACTCGCTCCTCAAGCCGGGCGGCAAGGTGCTCATCGTCGACGGCGACTTCGTGTCGGACACGCTGGTGAAGCGCATGATCCGGCTGTTCGAACGGATGACCGGGCGAACGACGGCTCCCCATCGGCCGGACGCCATGCGCGAGACCCACGAGCGGATCCTGGGCCAAGTCTATTTCTCCAAGGGAGCGCGCGCCGCCGAGGTGGCTGCCCTGCTGCGCAAGGCCGGGTTTGCCGACATCGCGGTCGATCACGACCTCAAGCGCATCCACCGGGAGCAGGCGAAGCACATGTCGGTGCTCAAGGGCCTTGAGCGTGCCACCCAGCACCGTTACGCGATCGTCGCGACGAAAAGCTGACGACGGGCGTAAGTCCCGTCACAGGTTCAGGATGGGCAGGACCTTCGCGGTGCCGTGGGCCTTAAGGTCCAGACCATAGGCCTCGACCTCCTCGTCGGTGAGCTGGCGAAGGGTCTCGGCGGAGGCGTCAGGGCCGGCCGCCTGCACAGCGACGAGCTCGGCATCCTGTTCGTCCAGCGCGACGACCACCAGGGGAGCCGTCTTCGTCTCCCCCGGCCGTGAGACCGTGACCGTCACGCCAAACCCCTTGTTCATCCGGATCCTCCCTGCGTCGCGTTCACCGGCGTGGTGAAACGGCTGCTGTCAGTAGACGGCCCAGCCTTGGCCCCGGTTCCGACGGGGCCAAGGC
>JAFAAP010000240.1 GCA_023426505.1 Pseudomonadota bacterium | reverse complement strand
GCGAGCCGGGCCTCAGCGTGCTCCGACTGCGGCATCCGCCGCGCGCCCGGGATCTTCTCGCGCGCATGCTCGTCGGGCTCTCGGATATCGATGAGAACAGCGCCTTGTTCGAGAAGACGCCTGGCTTCTTCGGGTGCGATGGCAGAAAGCGACATTGTCAATCTCCAAGGGGCCGGGATCGGCCTTTAATTTAGACATTGCTTATTTAGATATCACTCATACATTGTCAATAAATAACGGCGCTGGCGCCGAACAGGAGTTCAGACCATGTCAGGCAAACCCATCATCCAGGCGTTCTTCGACGAGCCGACCAATACGGTCAGCTACCTGGTCGCCGATCCGGCGACGAAGAAGGCGGCGATCATCGACCCGGTCTTCGACTACGACCATGCCTCCGGGACGGTCGACACACGCTCCGTCGAAGCGATCCTGGCGGCAGCCGGGGAGGCGGGCTACGTTATCGAATGGGCGCTCGAGACCCATGCCCATGCCGATCATCTGTCGGGCGCGCCCTACATAAAGGCCAGGACGGGAGCCCAGATCGGCATCGGCGAGCACATCAAGGACGTGCAGCGGATCTTCCGCCCGATCTTCAATGCCACCGACCTGGACGCCAACGGAAGCGACTTCGACCACCTGTTCCGGGACGGGGAACGCTTCAGGATCGGCGGTCTCGAGGTCGAAGTGCTGCATACGCCCGGCCACACGCCCGCGGACGTCGCCTACAAGGTCGAGGATGCGGTGTTCGTCGGTGACACGATGTTCATGCCGGATTATGGAACCGCCAGAGCCGATTTTCCGGGCGGCGATGCGCATCAGCTCTACCGCTCGATCCAGCGGCTCCTGGCCCTGCCGTCGGAGACAAGGCTCTTCATGTGCCACGACTACAAGGCGCCAGGCCGGGACAGCTACGCCTGGGAGACCACGGTCGGCGAACAGCGCGAGAAGAACGTCCACGTCAAGGAAGGCGTCACCGAGGACGAGTTCGTCGCCATGCGGACGGTCCGGGACGCCAAGCTGGCGGCACCGCGGCTTCTGCTGCCGTCGATCCAAGTCAACATCCGCGCCGGCAAGTTTCCGCCCGCGGAAGCCAACGGCGTCCGATATCTGATGATCCCGGTCAGGATGAAGGGCGGCGCCGAGGCGGTGGTCTGAACCACGGGCGGAGCGAATGGGGCAGGCGCAGCTCGCTGCGTCTGTCGGTTCCGCTCAAATCCAGGGTGAGGGATTATCGACGGAGTTCTGCTAGACGGATAATCCGACAATGGCGACGCCATCGTTGGCCAAAGAGCAACCTTAGGACTACTGACCGCCAGGCCTATGGGTTCTAGTTCCATAATATATCTTATGCGAATTGTATCTGTAAGCGCAATATAGAGATGACACCCCTCCGCAAAGTTCAAATGGCACTCTCCTGCATTTCGGGGCTGCAGGAGGACGTGCCGCATGACGGTGGTGTCGATGAGCGCCAAGGAGTTTTCCCGGCTTGAGGTGTTGATGGATCTGGAGGCCCGTCGGGTGAGCGTGCGGGACGCCTGCGGCCTGCTCCGGCTCAAACGCCGACAGGTCTTCCGGCTGCTGAAGGACTTTCGCGCGCGTGGGGCGGCCAGTCTGGTCTCCAAGCGGCGTGGCAAACCTGGCAACAACCGCCTGCCGCAGCCGGTCCGGGATCTGGTCATGACGCTCATCAAGGAGCGCTACGCCGACTTTGGCCCGACCCTGGCGACCGAGAAGCTGCTTGAGGTCCATGACTGCCGGGTGTCCCGGGAGACCGTCCGCGCCTGGATGATCGAGGATGGGTTGTGGCTGGACCGCCGTCGGCGGCTTCCTTCGGTTCACCAGCCGCGCAACCGCCGCGAGCGCAGGGGCGAACTGATCCAGATCGACGGCTCCAAGCATTGGTGGTTCGAGAACCGCGGCCCGCAATGCACGCTTCTAGCCTATATCGATGATGCCACCAGTCAGTTGCTGCACGCCGCCTTCGTGCCCTCGGAATCCACCTTCGATTACCTGCGCGAGACCCACCGATATGTCGCAGCCCATGGCCGTCCGGTTGCCTTCTATTCGGACAAGCACGCCATCTTCCGGGTCAGCAACACCGCCGCGGATGGCGGCGATGGCATGACCCAGTTCGGGCGGGCCCTGCATGAGCTCACCATCGACATCCTCTGCGCCAACACGCCGGCCGCCAAGGGTCGCATCGAGCGCTCGTTCGGCACGCTGCAGGATCGCCTGGTCAAGGAGATGCGGCTGCAAGGGATTTCCACGATCGAGGCCGCCAATGCCTTCCTGCCTGGGTTTTTGGCGGATCATAACAGGCGCTTTGCCAAGGAGCCGTTCAGCCCCTCGGATGCGCACCGTCCGGTGCCGCAGGAGATGGTGCTGGAAGATATCTTCGCCTGGAAGGAGGAACGCACCGTCACCCATAACCTGACGCTGCAGTACGACAAGGTGCTGTTCCTGCTCGAGCCCACTGAGCTGACGCGCGCCCTCGCCCGCCAGCGGGTGACCGTGATCGATTATCCGGACGGGCGGCTGGCGATCCGCCACCAAGGGGTCGATTTGCCCTACCGCACCTATGACAAGCTGCGGCGGGTCACCCAGGCGGCAATCGTCGAGAACAAGCGCCTGGGCGAGGTGCTGGCCTATGTGGCGCAGCGTCAGCAGGAGCGGGACGAGCAGCGCTCGGCCAAGGCGCCGCGGCGGCGGGGGCAGGGTGAGCGTCACCTGTTCAAGACACCGTAAGGCGCCCCGGCGCAGCAACCCCGACCAGCTCCGCCGGGGCGCCCTCCCCAGCCAGGTTCAGGCCCGGGGTGTCATGTCGACTTTGCACGCGGAGTGCCATTTCTGGATTGCAGCCACAGTATCTTGGGCCGAAAGCGCCCCTGTCCCGACTGGGCCTATCCTCCAGGTCGAACCGAGGCTTGATCTTGCCACGACGAGGTCAAGATGATGTGGATCAAGGTCGATCTGGCTTCGTCCGGCTAGTCGTGACGGACATTGCCTGCCTGTGGAGAAACCTATGCCCCTCGACCGCCGCCGCTTCCTTGCCATTCTGGCCGCTGCCGGCACGGTGGCCCAAACGCGGCCGGGCATGGCGGCCACGGCCCTCCAGAAGCTCCTCGTGGCCAAGGACCCGAGTTGCGGCTGCTGCACCGGTTGGGTCGATCACATGCGAGCTGCCGGGTTTCCGGTCGAGGTCATCGACACTCCGAATATCGACCAGGTGAAGGCGCGCCTGAACGTTCCTGCCGATCTGTCCTCGTGCCACACGGCCGAAATTGGCGGCTATGTCGTCGAGGGACATGTCCCGGCCGACGCGGTCGGGCGACTGCTGGCGGAAAGGCCGAATGCCAGGGGGCTGTCGGTTCCCGGAATGCCTGTCGGATCGCCCGGCATGGAGGTGGATGGCGCACCATCCGACACCTACGAGGTCGTCATGTTCGGTCCCGCGGGCAGGACCGTTTTCGCAAGTTATAAGGGCTCGCGGCGCCTCTGACGGGATCGCCCATTTGCGGGGGCCACGCGCCCTGCCCGTTCTGCCTCACGAAAAGTCATGCCTGCCGCGCGTGCGGCACCGATTGCGAGCCGCATCGGATTGGCCTTAATCGGCGCATGACCGTCCGGGATTTTTCGATCGCCTTTCTGGTCTGCCTGACCTGGGCGGCTCACACGATCGTCAGCAAGCTCGTGGTCTCCGGCATGGAGATCCCGCCGCTGTTCTACGCCGCCGTGCGCTTCGGGATCGTGGCGCTCGTCGCGGCGCCTTGGCTCGTGCCGTTTCCGCGCCCGCCATGGCGCGTTCTCCTGGTCGGGTTCCTGATGGGCGGCGGGGGCTTCGCGCTGTTCTTCCTCGGCATCAAGACCGCGACGCCATCGAGCTCGGCGGTCGTCAGCCAGCTCGGGCTGCCGTTCACGGCCCTTCTGTCGTTCACCATGCTCCGGGAGACGATCGACTGGCGGCGCGGCATCGGCATCGCCCTGACCTTCCTGGGCGGCGTGCTGGTGATGTGGAAGCCCGGGGAAGCCTTCGCTCTGTCGGGCGGCCTCGCGCTGATCGGCGCCGCCGCCTTCGTCGGGTCGCTCGCCGCGGTGCTGATGAAGCAGATCAGCGGGGTCAAGCCGATCCAGTTCCAGGCCTGGGTCGGCCTGGCGTCGGTACTGCCGCTCGTTCTCATGACGACGGGGCTCGAGACCGGACAGATCGATCTGGCGATGCGGGCCGGCTTACCGTTCGTTGGGGCCGTGCTGTTCTCGGCCCTCGTGGTCTCGCTTTTCGCCCATACGCTCTATTACGGCCTGATCCAGAAGTATCCCGCGAACATCATCGCGCCCCTGATCGTCATGAACCCGCTCCTGACGGTGGCCCTCGGGATCGCCATCACGGGAGACCGCTTCGATCTTCGGACCGGCCTCGGATCGCTCATCGCGCTGTGTGGGATCCTCATCATCACCGTGAACCGGAACCAGCTCACCTCCCTCGCCTCCCGGTTCCGCCGCATCCGGTAAGATCGGACTTGCGTCCTCCGGACCTGGGTCACATGGTCGAACCCCATTCGCTCTCAGACACCTGGTGACATTCGAATGAAGCCTTCCTCGGACATCTCACGGCTCCTGGACATCATGGCGGCCCTGCGTAACCCCGACACCGGCTGCCCCTGGGACCAGGAGCAGGACTTCCACTCGATCGCTCCCTACACCCTGGAGGAGGCGTACGAGGTGGTGGATGCGATCGAGCGCGGCGACTTCGCGGACCTGAAGGAAGAACTGGGCGACCTCCTGCTCCAGGTGGTGTTCCACGCGCAGATGGCGGCGGAGAAAGGCTTGTTTGCCTTTCCGGACGTCGTGGAGGCGATCACACGCAAGCTCATCCGCCGCCATCCGCATGTCTTCGGCGATGCCCGCGATCTTTCGCCGGACCAGGTCAAACTGTTGTGGGACGAGATCAAGCAGGAGGAGAAGGCGGAACGGCGCCTTTCCCGGGAGAGGCTCGGCCAGCCTGTACAGGATGAGGAGAGGGGGTTCCTCGGCGGAATCCCAACCACCCTGCCCGCCCTTACCCGTGCCCAGAAGCTTACGACAAAGGCCGCGAAGGTCGGATTCGACTGGCCCGACGCATCTCAGGTGATCGACAAGATTCACGAAGAGCTGGAGGAGGTTAAGGAGGCGTCTTCAAGCGGCGACCGAGACGAGGTCGAGGACGAGATCGGCGATCTTCTCTTCGCCGTCAGCAATCTGGCGCGGCACTACGGCATCGATCCGGAGACCGCGCTGCGGCGGACCAATGCCAAGTTCGAACGACGCTTCGGGGCCGTGGAGCGCGCTCTTGGGCAGAAAAAGAAATCACTCGAATCGGCATCCCTCGACGAAATGGAAGAGCTCTGGGTCGAGGCCAAGCGGGCGGAGCGGGAGCCCCGCCCCTCATAGAACCCGGGCGTTCGGGAACCGGTTCAGGAACCGGGGCTCCTTGCTGGAGCCGAGCCGTACGTGCAGAATCGTGTGCCCGTTCTTGAGGCTCCGACGGTCCAGAATCTCGGTGTTCTCGTGCAGCCATGCGAGTCCCTGGCCATCCTCGGGCGCCACGTCGACCTCGTAGCTCAACCGTCCCATCGCGAGATGATCCTGGATGGTCTTCAGGAGTTCCGGGATGCCCTCGCCCGTGAGGGCCGAGATCAGGATCGGGCGCCGCTCGTCTTCCTGTCGGCCCGACGCCGTCGCCAGCCTCCCCCGCTCTTCCGGAGACAGAAGATCGGCCTTATTCCAGACCTCGATAATCCGCCGGGTGTCGTTCGGATCGATCCCGAGCTCGCGCAGGACGACCGCCACGTCTCCCGCCTGAGCCTCGGTCTCGCCGTGGGAGACGTCGCGGACGTGAAGCAGAACGTCCGCTTCGACCACATCCTCCAAGGTCGCCCGGAAGGCCGCCACCAGCATGGTCGGCAGATCCGAGATGAACCCGACCGTGTCGGACAGGATCGCCTTCTCGCCATGGGGCAGTTCGATGGCGCGGGATGTAGGATCGAGGGTGGCGAACAGCATGTTCTCCGCCAGCACCTCGGCCTGGGTCATGCGGTTGAACAGGGTCGACTTGCCGGCGTTCGTGTAGCCGACCAGCGCCACGATCGGGTAAGGCACCCTCCTCCGGCTCGTCCGGTGAAGGGCACGCGTCTTGACCACGGTTTCCAGCTCGCGCTCGATCCGGGTCATCCGGTCCTGGATCAGCCGCCGGTCCGCCTCGATCTGGGTCTCGCCCGGGCCGCCGAGAAAGCCGAAGCCGCCGCGCTGGCGCTCCAGGTGGGTCCAGGATCGGACGAGACGGCCCTTCTGATACGAGAGGTGAGCCAGCTCGACCTGAAGGGTGCCCTCCTTCGTCCGCGCCCGACGCCCGAAGATTTCGAGGATCAGGCCCGTGCGGTCGATGACCTTGGCGCCCCAGGCCTTCTCGAGATTGCGCTGCTGGACCGGACTCAAGGCGCAGTCCATCACGACCAGGCCGATGCCTTCCGCCTTGATGAGGCCTGCCAGCTCCTCCACCTTGCCGCTGCCGATATAGGTGGCGGGGCGGGGCGAGGCGAGCGGCGTGATCATCGACCGGACGATGGACAGGTCGATGGCGGCCGCAAGGCCGGCGGCCTCCCCGAGCCGAGCCTCGGGCGGACGGGGATTGGTCTCATCCCCCTCCCCGTCAGGAGCTCCAGCCGCCGGACGACGGCGCCGGGTCAGGTACGGACCGACCACGAGCGTCTTCGTTCCTGCCGCAACCTCCTTCTCAGGTTCGGCCAGGTGAGCGAGACGATGTTCCCCCGGTGTGCGCGGTTCCGTCACCTCAAGCCTTTTCGCCTGCCTCGTCGATCTGATCGAACAGCTGGACGGGCTGGCCTGGCATGATGGTGGAGATCGCATGCTTGTAGACGAGCTGGGAATGCCCGTCTCGACGCAGGAGAACACAGAAATTGTCGAACCAGGTGACGACGCCCTGAAGCTTGACGCCGTTCACGAGGAAGATCGTAAGGGGAATTTTGTTCTTCCGGACGTAGTTGAGAAAGGTGTCCTGAAGATTTTGCGCGCGATCGCCCGCCATTGAAGTTGCCTCGCCAGCCCATCGCCGCCGGTCTTGGCTATGGGGCCGCCACTATATGGTTGTCCGCATGCGTGCGGTCGGTGACCGGCACTCTTATTACAGGGCGAAGATTACCGTTACGCAAGGGGTAACATGGCAGTTCTACCCCCTCCGCGCATATTTTCCGTGGATGAGGCCTACCCCCCGATCCCCAGCGACTTCAACTTTCGATGGAGGGCAGACCGCTCCATTCCGATGAACTCGGCGGTTCGCGAGATGTTGCCGCTGAACCGGGCAATCTGGGCGAGCAGATATTCCCGCTCGAAGATCTCCCGAGCCTCTCGCAGCGGCAGGCTCATGAGCTTTTCGCCTCCCGAGCCGCCCGGCGTGGTCGGAACGAGCGTTCCGATCTCGGAGGGCAGCATGTCGGCCGTGATGGCCGCATCCAGGTCGCCGGACGAGAGAATCAGCAGGCGCTCCACGTTGTTCCGGAGCTGTCGGACATTCCCCGGCCAGTCGTGCGACTGAAGAACCGCCATCGCGTCCTCCGCGATGGTCCTCTTGGGAAGGCCGGTGGCGGCGGAGATCTGGTCCATGAAGAACTCGATCAGCTCCGGCACGTCCTCGCGACGCTCCGCCAGCGACGGCACCCGAATCGGGACGACGCCGAGGCGATGGAAGAGGTCCTCGCGGAAGCGGCCCGCGGCGATCTCCGCCGGAAGGTCGCGGCTGGACGAGGAGATGATGCGCACGTCCACATGGACCCGCGTCGTTCCCCCGACCCGCTGGAAGTTCTGGTCGACCAGGACGCGCAGAATACGGTTCTGGGTCTCGCGCGGCATGTCGGCGATCTCGTCGAGATAGAGGGTGCCCCCATGGGCCTCCTCCAGGGCGCCGACCCGGCGTCCCCTGCCCTCGCTGCCCTCGCTGCCCTCGAGGCCGAAGAGCTCGGCCTCCATGTTCTCCGGTGTGATCGTGGCGGCGGAGAGCACGACGAACGGACCGTTGGCGCGGCTCGACATGCCGTGGATGGTCCGCGCCGTGAGCTCCTTGCCCGTTCCCGGAGCGCCGGTGATCAGGATGCGCGCGTTCGTGGGCGCCGCGCGCTCCACGGCCTGCCGCAACTGGTTGATCACGATGGACCTGCCGGCGATCCGGCTCGCCTGCACCGAGCGCGCACGAAGGTCGCGCACCTCGCGCTTCAGGCGGGATGCCTCGAGCGCCCGCTCGGCCACGAGGACGAGTCGGTCCGCCTTGAACGGCTTCTCGATGAAGTCGTATGCGCCGGCCTTGATGGCCGAGACGGCCGTCTCGATGTTGCCGTGCCCGGAGATCATCACCACAGGCAGGTCCGGATGCTGCGCCTTGACGAGATCGAGCACCTGCAGGCCGTCGAGGCGGCTTCCCTGAAGCCAGATGTCGAGGAACACGAGGTGCGGACGCCGCGCCTCGATCGAGGCGAGCGCCTCGTCGGAGCTTCCGGCCGTGCGGGTGCGGTGCCCCTCGTCTTCGAGGATGCCGGCGACGAGCTCGCGGATGTCGGCTTCGTCGTCGACGACGAGAATGTCAGCACTCATTGGCGCGCCCCATACGATCCGGTCCCGGCAGAGGCGGTGGAGGCCTGATCCTCTGCGATGTGCTTCTTGGGAATCCACATTCGGACCTGCCCCCCCCTTCCGGCGGGGTTGTCGACAAGCTCCATGCCCCCGCCATGCTCCTCCAGAATCTTGCTCACGATCGGAAGGCCCAGCCCGGTGCCTCCCTCGCGTGTCGTCATGTAGGGCTCGAGCAGCCGTTGCCGCCCCTCGGCCGGAAAGCCCTTGCCGTTATCCGTCACGGCGAGGATCAGATAATCGGGATGCGTGTCGTCGAGGATCACCGAAATCCGGCCCTGACCACGCTCCTCCTCCGGTACCGCCGCGATCGCCTCGGTCGCATTCTTCACGATGTTGGTGAACGCCTGGGACAGAAGGCGACGATCGAACGGCGCCACCACTGGTCCAGGCGGGACCTCGTCCGTGAACTGGATCTCCGGATGCGCGATTCGCATCATGAAGACCACCTGACGGATTGTCTCGACCAAATCCTCGTTTCCGATCGTCGGCTTCGGCATCCGCGCGAATGACGAGAACTCGTCCACCATCCGCTTGATGTCGTCGACCTGCCGGACGATCGTGTCGGTGCACTGGTCGAACACCTCCCGATCGGTGGTGATGACCTTGCCGTACTTGCGGCGGATCCGCTCCGCCGAAAGCTGGATCGGCGTCAGCGGATTCTTGATCTCGTGCGCGATGCGCCTTGCCACATCGGCCCAAGCCGATGTCCGCTGGGCCGTCACCAGATCGGTGATGTCGTCGAGGGTGATGACGAGGTCGCGATCCTCGCTGCGCGCATGCTCGCTCGTGACGCGGACATTGATGGTCCGCTCCTTGCCCTTCCGGGTGATCTGGATCTGCCGCTGCATCAGCCGCTGACGGCCATGGCTCATCTCTTCGACGAGGTCCGCCACCTCCGGCAGGACTAGCATGATCGCGCGTCCCAGGAGTTCGTCGCGGCCTGTCGCGAGCAACGCCTCCGTGGACGGGTTCACGATCGTGATGATGCCACGGGCATCGACACCGATGACACCTGCCGACACACCGGCCAGAACCGCCTCCGTGAAGCGTCGCCGGCGATCGATCAGTTCGCTCGCGGCTGTTAGGCCGTCATGCTGCTGGCGCAACTCCGAGGTCATCTTGTTGAAGGTCTCTCCCAAATGGGCGAGATCGCCCTCGCCTTTCCGCACAGGAACCTGGACGTAGAAGTTGCCGGTCGCGACCTGGTCGGTCGCGTGGATCAGCCGTCGGATCGGGGCGACCAGCCGGTTCGCGAAGTTCAGCCCGAACCAGATGGCGGAAAGCAGGACGATCAGGGCAATGAGCGTGAACATCGACGCGAAGGCGATCTGGATCCCGGCCTTCTTCTGCTCCAGAGCCATGTAGAACGCCATGCCGGCCTCGGCGGCGATCGGGAACTCGACGGCGCGTGGATCGACCTCGCGGGCCACGTAGAGAATCCGCCCGCCATGAGCCTCCAGCGTCAACATCGACCGGAAAACGTTGCCGGTCCGCGGAAACAGACAGAGCGCATCGGTGCTGTTCGAGTCGTCCAAGTCGGCGGTGCTCGGCTGCGGCACGCCTTCGAGCGGTTTGATCTCGATTTTCTCGACCACCGTGCCATTCTTCTCGACGATCATTGCGAGCGGGAAGCCGAGGAAGACGGCGCGGGACTGCATGAAGTCTCGGAAGACCTTGGGATCCGCGTCGTAGAGCACCTTGGCGCGATTGAGGTCGGCCGCCATCAGCTGCGTCTCGCGTGCCAGGGTGCGGCACTGCATTTCACGATAGGACTTCGCGATCTCAACCGTGCTGGTCATGATCTCCCTGATGGAGCTCGTGAACCAGGGATCGAGACCCCGTTCCAGGGTGACCGTTGCGACGACCGCGACCAGAATTGCCGGCAGCACGGCCACGAGACTGAACAGGCCGACGATTCGCACGTGGAGCCCTGCCGCGGCGGCTCCCGCCCGGCGTTCCCGGACGAGCTTCTTGGTCTGCCAGGCGACGATCCCGATCAGCAGGACGATGAGAATGCCGTTGAGGATGAAGACCCATACGACCACGTCGTGGGTCGGGAGGATCGGGGTCGAGCCCGACAGGACCAGGAAGGTGATGAGCGCCGAGGCGAGCGCCGTCAAAACGGCAACGGGTCCCAGCCAGCCGAAGCTGCGCTGCGGAACATCCGCCATTTGGCGCTGAGCTGGAATGTCTTGGCTGTTCAAGACCGGGGCCCCACAAATCAGACGCGTTCGCCGCGTCTCCTCATGGGGTGATGCACCAACACAACACTGTGGTCAAATTAATACAGCCCTACCGACCGGACCGCACGACCGACAGCTCCAGGTCCCGGACCTTCTTGCGAAGCGTATTTCGGTTGACCCCGAGAAGCTCCGCAGCCCGGATCTGGTTGCCTCGGGTAGCAGCCAAGGCGGCCCCGATCAGAGGTCCCTCGATCTCACGCAGAATCCGATGATACAGGCCCGGAGGCGGCAGCGTGTCGCGGAAGCCGGAGAAATACTCGGCAAGATGCCGCTCGACCGCATCGGACAGCCCTTCCGATTCATGGGTCCGGTCGACCTTGGAGGCAGCGACCGGCAGGGGCATCGGCTGAGCGTCCAGCTCCGCGTCGATGATCGCGCCGGTAATCGTGTCCTGCGGGTAGAGGGCGGCGAGCCGCCGCACCAGATTCTCGAGCTCGCGCACGTTTCCGGGCCACCGGTAGCGCTTGAGCCGGTCCATGGCCTCCACGTCGACCTGCTTGCGGGCCAGCCCCTCCTTCTCCACCAGGACGAAGAAGTGCCGCACGAGATCCGGAATGTCCTCGACCCGCTCACGCAACGGCGGCAGGCGCAACGGAACCACGTTCAGCCGGAAGAACAGGTCCTCGCGGAACAGGCCCTGCTGGATCAGCACCCGTAGGTCCTTGTTGGTGGCTGCAACGATGCGGACATTGGTCTTGATCGGCACCCGTCCGCCGACTGTCGTGTACTCGCCCTGCTGGAGGACGCGCAGGAGGCGCGTCTGGGCTTCCATGGGCATGTCGCCGATCTCGTCGAGGAACAGGGTGCCGCCCTCGGCCTGCTCGAACCGGCCCGTGTTGCGCGCGGTGGCCCCTGTGAAGGCCCCTTTCTCGTGGCCGAACAGCTCCGATTCGATCAGCTCCCGCGGAATCGCCGCCATGTTGACAGCCACGAAGGGTCCCTGACGGCGCTTTCCGTAATCGTGGAGCGCACGCGCCACCAGCTCCTTGCCGGTGCCGGACTCGCCCGTGATCATCACCGTGAGGTCCGTCGGCATCAGGCGTGCCAGCGCCCGGTAGATCTCCTGCATGGCATGGGAGCGCCCGACCAGGGGGATATCCTCATTCTCCGCGACCGTGTTCTGGTGCGAGACGGCACGGGGCCGGGAGAGCGCCCGACCCACGACGGCGACGAGTTCCTTCAGGTCGAAGGGCTTCGGCAGGTACTCGTAGGCGCCCCGCTCCGACGCCTTGATGGCGGTCATGAAGGTGTTCTGCGCGCTCATGACGATGATCGGCAGCTCCGGCCGCTGCTTCTTGATCCGCGGAAGGAGGTCGAAGGCGTTCTCGTCCGGCATCATCACGTCCGTGATGACGAGGTCGCCTTCGCCTTGCGACACCCAGCGCCAGAGCGTCGCGGCATTGCTGGTGGACCGCACCTCATACCCGGCCCGCGACAGAGCCTGGTTCAAAACGGTGCGGATAGCGGCATCGTCATCGGCAAGAAGGATCTGTCCGCTGGGCATGGGCTCAAGCCTCACATATCGGCCGCGCGACCGTCATCGGCACGGTGCATCGGCAGGAGAATTCGGAATGTTGTACGCCTGGGGGCCGGATCGCACTCGACGATGCCGCCGTGGTCGCCGACGATCTTGGCCACGAGCGCGAGGCCGAGGCCGCTGCCCTGGACTTTCGTGGTGACGAAGGGCTCGAAGAGATCGCTGGCGAGATCCGGCGGAACGCCAGGGCCGTTGTCGCTGACGCCGAGCTCGATCGGGAGGCTAAGGCGCTCCTGGGAGCCCGGCACCTGGAGCCGCACGCCGGTGCGAAACGCTGTGCTGAGGATGATCTCCCCGTCCGGCGCATCGATGCCGATGGCCTCGGCGGCGTTCTTGACGAGGTTCAGGACCACCTGGATGAGCTGGTCCCGGTTGCCGAGCACCGGCGGAAGGGACGGATCGTAGTTCTCGACGAAGCGGATGTGCCGCGCGAAGCCCGACTGGGCCAGCCGCTTCACGTGATCAAGGACCCCATGGACGTTGATCGGCCCGCGCTCCACCGGCCGCTCCTCACCGAAGAGCTCCATGCGCTCGACCAGCTTCACGATCCGGTCGGTCTCGTCGCAGATGAGACGGGTGAGGACCCGGTCGTCCTCGGCGGCGGACTGCTCAAGCAGCTGCGCCGCGCCACGGATTCCGGAGAGCGGATTCTTGATCTCGTGCGCCAGCATGGCACCCAGCGCCGTGATCGATCTAGCCGCACCGCGATGGGTGAGCTGGCGGTCCATCTTGTCCGCGATGGTGCGCTCCTGGAGCATGATCACGACGCTGTCGCTGTCGTCTCCCAAGGGGGTTGCGAACACGTCGACGATCCGCTCGGCGCCGAGACGAGGACTGCCGATGTCAACCCGGTGCTCGCTCACGCTCGATCCCCGTTGGCGCACGTCCTCCACGAGTGCCATGACGGGCGAGCCGAAAGGGAAGAAGTCGCCGAGCTTCTGGCGCTGCATCATGCGCAGGCTCATCTCGAAGAACGCCTCGGCCGCCGTATTGGCGTGGGTCACCTGCTGCGCCGGCCCGATGGTCATGACCGGCAGCGGCAGCGCGTTCATGATGAGATCGTTGATGGCGATCGTCATGCCGCCTCCCGCTCCTGGCGGTCATAGAGGGTGCGCAGCAGGGCGACGACGGTGCGGGGCTCCTCCGAGGTTACAAGGGTCCTCCTGACGGATGCCGGCACCTGAAAGCCCGCGGAGACAGCGGCATCGGCATAGGCCGCCAGATGTTTGCGCGCGTGCCGGATGCCGGTCGCCTCGCCGTAGAGCGACAGAAGGCCTTCGTAATGCTCGACCGCGATCTCGGCCATGGCCTCGGGATCGGGATCCGGAAGCACCCTGCCCTGAAGGGCCGCGCCGATCTGGCCGACGAGCCATGGCCGGCCGACGGCCGAGCGCCCGATCATCACCGCCGCGGCGCCCGAGGCGGCCAGACAGGCCCGGGCGTCCTCGACCGTGCCGATGTCACCGTTGGCGATGACCGGGATGCCGACCGCCTCGACGACCGGTGCAATGGCGGCCCAGTCGGCGTTCCCCTTGTAGAACTGCTGCCGCGTTCGCCCATGCACCGTCACGGCCTTGACGCCGAGCGCCTCCGCCCGCCGCGCGAGTTCGGGCGCGTTGATGGATGCATGGTCCCAGCCGAGGCGCATCTTCACCGTGACCGGTACGCTCGCCGCCTTCACGGTGGCGTCGATCAGCCGGCAGGCATGGTCGAGGTCCCGCATCAATGCAGACCCGGCATAGCCGCCGATGACCCGCTTCGCCGGGCAACCCATGTTGATGTCGATGATCCGCGCGCCGGCATCCTGAGCGACTGCGACGGCGCGCGCCATCCAGGCCGGGTCGCACCCGGCGAGTTGCACCACGTGCGGCTCGATCCCCGCCCCCTCGGCGCGAAGCTGCGCCTCGTCCGAGCCTTTGACCAACTCGTCGGAGGCGACCATCTCGGACACGACGAGACCTGCGCCGAGACGCTTGGCAATGCGCCGGAAGGCGACGTCGGTCACTCCAGACAAGGGTGCGAGAACGGTCGGCGTCCCGATCCTGACCGAACCGACGTCAAAACCCGTTTCGCCTAATTTTTGATCAACTCTCATTCTGCCTAATCAATAGCCAAAACCGGACGTAGCACAAGCCCCTACGGAAAGGTGTCTCAGGCGAAATGCACATGCCTCCAGGTCTATTTGCCTTCGCGACCTGGGTTGCTTAGGAGGGTTGGAGCAACGGAGAGCCGCCCTTCATGCCAGTCATCGCCCTCATCGTCGCCGCCGGACGCGGATCCCGCGCGGGAGAAGGGCTACCGAAACAGTACCGCTCCCTCGTCGGAAAGCCGGTGCTGACACGAACGCTGGAGGTATTTCTGTCCCATACGGAGGTCGACCAGGTGGCGGTCGTGATCCACCCTGACGACCGGGAGCTCTACGAGCAAAGCATTGCGGAACTCGGGCCCTTCGAATCGCAGCGCCTCCTCCCGCCGGCGGCAGGTGGAGAAACCCGACAGGATTCGGTCCGTCAGGGTCTCGAAGGTTTGGCAGCCGCGGACGGCTCCGTCGTTCTCGTCCATGACGCCGCCAGACCGTTCGTCACCCCGGAGTTGATCGACCGCGCCATATTGTTAGGGCGAAAGGGTGCGGCCGTCCCGGGGATTCCGGTCACGGATACGATCAAGGTGCTTGATCCACAGGGGATTGTCGTTTCCACTCCGGATCGTGCCACGCTGCGGGCGGTGCAAACCCCTCAGGCTTTTCTCTACGCTATGCTAAGCGAGGCCTACCAGAAGGCGGCCGCCGCAGGGCTCCACGGCTTCACCGACGACGGCGCCCTCGCCGAATGGGCTGGACTCCCCGTCCAGGTCTTCGACGGCGACCCCGGCAATATCAAGCTCACCCATCCCGTCGATTTCGACGCGGCGGAGCGGAGGCTGAAAGGCGAATCCATGACGTACGTGACCCGGCTCGGCACCGGTTTCGACGTCCACGCCTTCGCGGACGGAGACCATGTCTGGCTCGGCGGCATCCGGGTGCCGCACGATCGCGGAGTGCTCGCTCATTCCGACGGCGACGTGATCCTGCATGCCCTGACAGACGCGATCCTCGGCGCCTTGGCGGACGGCGATATCGGCACCCATTTCCCTCCGAGCGACCCGCAATGGCGCGGCGCGTCCTCGGACCGGTTCCTGGCCCATGCGGTCGCCCTGGTGCGGCAGCGCAACGGAATCGTGGATCATCTCGATACCACCCTTCTCTGCGAGAAGCCCCGCCTTGGGCCGCACCGGGAGGCCATGCGCCTGCGGATCGCAGAGATCGCGGGCCTTCGCGTCGACCAGGTCTCCCTGAAGGCGACCACCACCGAGAAGCTCGGCTTCACAGGGCGAAGCGAAGGCATCGCCGCCCAGGCCGCGGCAACGATCCGCCTGCCGGAGGTTTCCGCATGACGCCCGACCTGAAATCCCGCGCTGCCGCCCTGCTGAAGGCGTACGAAGCGGAACGGCTGAAGATCGCAACCGCGGAATCCTGCACCGGAGGCCTCGTGGCTGCCCTGCTCACGGAGATTGCCGGCTCCTCAGCGGTGGTTGAACGTGGCTTCGTCACCTATTCGAACGAGGCGAAGACGGAACTCATCGGGGTGCCGGCCGACCTGATCGCGGCCCATGGGGCCGTCAGCGAGCCCGTCGCCCGGGCGATGGCCGAAGGCGCGCTCTCCCATTCCCGAGCCGATGTGGCGGTCGCCATCACGGGAATCGCCGGCCCCACTGGAGCAACGGCGACGAAACCGGTCGGCCTCGTCCATTTCGGGCTGGCGCGCAAGGGCGCACCGATTGTCCATCTGGAGCGGCACTACGGCGATCTCGGACGGGAAAACGTGCGGCGGCGGGCAGTGGAGGACGCCATCGGCCTGCTCGAACGGGCGCTCGGCTGATCAGGCCCGGGCTGGAGACGGCTCGCCGTAGACGATTTCCGCCCTTTCCTCAAAGGCTTCCGCGAATTTTCTGAAAGCCTTGTCGAAGACGGTCCCCATCAGCAGTCCCAGGGCGAAGCTCTTGAACTCATAATTGATGTAGAACTCGATGTCACTACCGCTCGCCGTCGGCCGGAAGGTCCAGCGGTTCTCGAGATACTTGAATGGCCCGTTCACGTACTCGACGTTGATCTGCAGGCGCGGGTGGTCGAGGGCCACGCGGCTCGTGAAGCTCTCTTTGATGGCCTTGTAGCCGACCGTCATGGAGGCGACGAGCGTCTCGATCCCCTCGCCGCTCTGGACGCGGCGCAGAATGCGCAACTCCTCGCACAGCGGAAGAAACTCAGGGTAACGCTCGACGTCGGCCACGAGGGCGAACATCTGGTCCGCGCTGTGTTTCACGGACCGGGTGGTGCGAAAGGTCGGCATTCAGGCGGCCCCTCGATAGGACACAAGTTCGGCCTCGAGGGCCGGGATTTCGGCGCGGGAGCGCAGGACGTAAACGCGCTGATGCGCACTTCGTCTCTCCAGCAGACGCGCGGTCTTCCCTCGCATCCGCTCGGGGTACGACCAGATCCAGTGCATGAAGGACCAGTCGAAGCGCTCGCTGCAGTCAGGGCCGAGGTCGGGCCGGCTCCGGCCATAGTTGCGGGCAACGCGCCACAGGACGCTGAGCGCGCATTGCCACCGGGGGAGGTCGAGCCAGACGATCGCCTGGGCTCTGGGCACGCGAATGTCGAAGGTGCTCGCGTAATTGCCGTCCATGACCCATTCCGGCCGGGCGGTGAGGCGCGCCACCTTCTCCCGCCACTCCGCCTTCGAAGGCATGGCCCAGCCAGGGCCGAAATATTCCCGGTCCAGATGGATCAGAGGCAGATCGAGGCGCGCGGCGAGGCGCCGCGCCAGGGTGCTCTTGCCCGCGCCCGGGCTGCCGATGACGAGGATTCGCCGCATGGCCTCTCGCGACGGATCAGCCGAGCTTGGCGAGGCGCGCGGCCTTCAGCTTGGCGAAATCCTCGCCCGCATGGTGCGATGACCGCGTCAGCGGGGTCGAGGAGACCAGCAGAAAGCCCTTGGCATAGGCCGTTGTCTCGAAGGCCTTGAACTCGTCCGGCGTGACGAAGCGGATCACCGGGTGATGCTTGCGGGTCGGCTGCAGGTACTGGCCGATCGTCATGAAGTCGACCTCGGCCGAGCGCAGGTCGTCCATGAGCTGAAGGACCTCGTTCCGCTCCTCGCCCAGACCGACCATGATGCCGGACTTGGTGA
This sequence comes from Pseudomonadota bacterium, assembly GCA_023426505.1. Classification (GTDB taxonomy): domain Bacteria; phylum Pseudomonadota; class Alphaproteobacteria; order Rhizobiales; family Beijerinckiaceae; genus Microvirga. The sequence goes on along the minus strand of JAFAAP010000240.1, from coordinate 29,336 downwards.
AGATGGTCGGGTCGAGCTCCTTGACGCGCTGGAGCAGGCGGATGGAGTGGAAGTAGCGGGCGCCGGGACGCACCTTCAGGTACTTCGACGGCACCGTTTCGAGATTGTGGTTGAACACGTCGGGCTTGGCCGCCACAACCACCTCCAGCGCGCCGGGTTTGCGCAGGAAGTCGGGGGTCAGGATCTCGATCGTGGTCTTCGGGCTGCGGGTCCGGATGGCATGGATCACGTCGGCGAAGTGCTGGGCGCCCCCATCGGCCAGGTCATCGCGGTCGACCGAGGTGATGACCACGTGCTCGAGGCCGAGCTTTTCCACCGCCTTGGCGACGCTCTCCGGCTCGTTGGGATCGAGCGCCTGCGGCAGACCGGTCTTCACGTTGCAGAAGGCGCAGGCTCGCGTGCAGGTGTCGCCCATGATCATGAAGGTGGCGTGCTTCTTTTCCCAGCACTCACCGATATTGGGGCAGCCCGCCTCCTCGCAGACCGTTACGAGCTTGTTCTCGCGCACGATCTTGTTGGTCTCGGCCCATTTGGGCGAGCCCGGCGCCTTCACGCGGATCCAGTCAGGCTTGCGCTGCTGGACCGGCTGGTCCGGGCGGTGAGCCTTTTCCGGGTGGCGGGGACGGTTGTCCTGGTTCAGGAGATCGAGAACGACGGCCATGAAGCGTGAACCTCTGAAGGATGCCGACGAGCACCCCATGCCGGATGACTTAAGGGTTTCGGGCCGTCTTCGCAATCGGGGGCGGACGGAAGGCAGCTCCGCGCCGCCTGCAGGGCGCGGCTCCGGTCAATCCGTCGTGACCGCAGTCTCAATGTCGGAAGGGTCGATTTCCTGGTTGAGCCCGGCCTGAAGCTTCTCCCGATCGAGCTCGCCCTCCCACCAGGAGACGACGACCGTCGCCACCCCGTTGCCGGTGATGTTGGTGAGCGCCCTCACCTCGCTCATGAACTTGTCGATGCCGAGGACGATCGCCATGCCGGGCACCAGCGCCGGGTTCACGACCGCCAAGGTCGCGGCCAGCGTGATGAATCCGGCCCCGGTCACGCCGCTCGCGCCCTTCGAGGTCAGCAGCGCCACGAGCAGGATGGTGATCTGCTGGCCGAAGGTGAGGTCGATATGGAGAGCCTGGGCGATGAACAGCGTCGCCAGGGTCATGTAGATGTTGGTGCCGTCCAGGTTGAACGAATAGCCAGTCGGCACGACCAGTCCGACAACGGATTTGGAGCAGCCGAGCCGCTCGAGCTTCTCCATCAGCTGCGGCAGCGCGCTTTCGGACGAGCTCGTCCCCAGGACGATGAGCAGCTCATCCTTGATATAGCCGATGAACTTGAAGATGCTGAACCCGGCCATCCGGGCGATGAGCCCGAGAACGACGAATACGAACAGGGCCGCGGTGGCATAGAAGGTCGCGATCAGGCCCAGCAGATTGCCTAATGCCTGCGGTCCGTAGCGGCCGATCGTGTACGCCATGGCCCCGAAGGCGCCGATGGGTGCCGCCCTCATGACGATGGCGATGACGCCGAAGACTGCATGGGCGGTGTCGTCGATGAGGTTTCGGAGCGTATTCGCCCGCTCGCCCAGCGCCAGCAGCGCGAAGCCGAACAGGACGGCGAAGAGGAGCACCTGGAGGATGTCGCCTTGGGCGAATGCGCCGACCACGCTGTCGGGGATGATGTGGAGAATGAAATCCACGGGCTTCTGCTCGGCCGCCTGCTTGGCATAGCCGGCCACCGCAGTGGGATCAGGCGTTCCCGTGAAGCCTGCGCCGGGCCTGACGATGTTGCCCACGAGGAGGCCGATGACGAGCGCGAAGGTCGAGACGACCTCGAAATAGACCAAGGCCTTGATGCCGACCCGCCCGACCTTCCTGGCATCCTGGATGTGCGAAATGCCCGAGACCACCGTGCAGAAGATGATCGGCGTGATCACCATCTTGATCAGCTTGATGAAGCCGTCGCCCAGCGCCTTGATCCAGTCGTTCTTGGCAAAATCAGGGAAGAGCCAGCCGACAAGGATGCCGAGAAAAATGGCGATCAGGACTTGGATGTAGAGCACCTTGTACCAGGGCTTCCGCCGAGGAACGGGACGGGCTCGGTCGCTGACGGTGATGCTCGTCATGGCACTCTCCTCATCACCCGATCACCCCCGTGTCTGCCGCCCTGAACACGTGGCGGACCGAACGGAGGCTGCTGGAATAACGGGAAGAAGCTGCTGCTGCTCCAGCTTGAACGAAAAAAAGTCTCAAGCTGCCATTAGCGGGAGCGCGCAGGACTGCAATGCCCTTCTACGCCCGGGAGCCGACCGTGTGCAGGAAGGGCTGCGCATCCATCTTGTAGCCCCGATCGATCAGCGGGGCGACCAGTCGGGCGAGCGCCACCGCCTTCGGCTCGGTGCTGCCGACCTGCAGGAAGGAAATGTACTGCCGGATGAGCTCGACGGTTAGGTAATGGAAGGCTGCCTCGGTTCCGCGCGCGGCTTCCATGCGCCTGGCTGCCGCCTCCAGCTTCTCGACATAGGATTGCTGTTCGGTCGGTGAAGCGGCCTGGAAGCCGCTCACGCCACCGAATGCTCCCGTGAAGCTGTTCCAGAGGAGCGCGAGGTTCTTGGCGACCTTGTCTTGCTGAGCGGGCTCCAGCCGGTCGAACTCGTCCATCACGACCTCCACGGGGTCGGGCTCTGCGTTCGGCTCCAGCACCGGTCCGAGCGGCAAAGACGGAAACCGCTCCTGCAGGTGTCGTAGGACGACGGGGTATCCGGTGCGCCATTCCGCCCGCGCCCGATCGGTGACGGCTTGCATCATCAGAACGACCTGTTCCGACCTGCGGGCGAGCCGCTGCTTCGATAGAACGGGGACCCCGAGCCGCGTCGCCGATCGGCGCACCAGCACCTGCCTCAACCGGCGCCCGGCCTTTATCCCTGCGGCTGCTGTCGTTGGAGCGATAAAGTAGGCAGGCAGACGCCGTGACGAGCCATCCATGAAAAACGCCCCAATCGAGTATTTTGTTAGTGTTCAAACCGGCTCTGAGATCGGCGAACCAGATGCCAAGCGAAGTAGCTCAAACAGGGCATTATTAGACATAGCTATTCGGTATTAGGCCCCATCACACGAAAGGATGAGAACTGCTTCGCTTGGAGCGTAATCGTAGAAAGTGTGCAGCCGGGCGCTGACTCGAATTTGCTGCGACGATTTTCTTACCTTGGCGAGCCTTGAATCTTTTCCGCAGAATTTCCCTGCGTGACAGCCTCCCTTGCGGATGATTCCGTCCTTCCGTCTCACTCGGGGATGCGGGCGCGATAGGAGGAACCGGCGTACCGGCGGCCGGTTGTGCAGGAAGGTCGATTGCGCAACGGGTGGCCTGATGGCACCGATCGAGCAGAATGATGACCGGGACAAGGACCGTCCCGGCAAAGCGCCCGGCAGGAGCCAACCGGAGAACGTTCCCGGTAATCGGCTGCCTCAGGACGACGATGCTCCGTCCATCCCGGGCGGAAGCGAGCAGCCGAAGAACGACAGGCGTAAACGTGGCGATCTGGAGAAGCGGCGCACGCATCTCCCTTCAGACCAATAGTAGCCGTGTATGACGCCGCCTTCCCGCCTCTCGACACGACAACGCCACCAAAGAAAAAGACCGGCAGGCTCCGCAAAGCCGGCCGGCCCGTTTCGTGCCCGATCAGCGCGTGTATTCGGCCAGCGACACGTCAGATGTGAATCGCGCGTCCGTAGGCGTCCATGACGCTCTCGTGCATCATCTCGGAGAGCGTCGGGTGCGGGAACACCGCGTGAATCAGCTCTTCCTCGGTGGTCTCGAGGTTCATGGCGATTACGAAGCCCTGGATCAGCTCGGTCACTTCCGCGCCGACCATGTGGGCGCCGAGGAGCTGGCCGGTCTTCTTGTCGAAGATGGTCTTCACCATTCCGTCCGGCTCGCCCAACGCGATCGCCTTGCCGTTGCCGACGAACGGGAAGCGTCCGACACGGATGTCGTAACCCTGCTCCTTGGCTTTGGCTTCGGTAAGGCCGACGCTCGCGATCTGCGGCTGGCAGTAGGTGCAGCCCGGGATCTTGCCCTTGTCCATCGCGTGGGTGTGCAGCCCCTTGATGGTCTCGACGCAGATCACGCCCTCGTGCTCGGCCTTGTGCGCTAGCATGGGTGGGCCGGCGACGTCGCCGATGGCGTAGATCCCCGGCACGTTGGTGCGGCCCAGACCGTCCGTCACGATGGTACCCCGGTCGGTCTTCACGCCGAGCTTCTCGAGGCCGAGATTCTCGATATTGCCGACGACGCCTACGGCCGAGATCAGGCGCTCCGCCTGGATGGTCTGGATCGTCTTGCCGTCGTCGATGGTGGCCGAGACACCGTTCGGACCTTTCTCGACCTTCGTGACCTTGGTGTTGGTGAAGATCTTGATGCCCTGCTTCTCGAAGCGCTTGCGGGCGAGGCCCGCGATCTCCGCGTCCTCGACGGGCAGGATCTGCGGCATCACCTCGACCACGGTCACATCAACGCCCATGGTGCGGTAGAACGAAGCGAACTCGATGCCGATGGCGCCGGAGCCCATGACGATGAGCGATTTCGGCATGGCGGGCGGCACCATGGCCTCGAAATAGGTCCAGATCTGCTTGCCGTCGGGCTCGATGCCCGGCAGCACGCGCGGTCGGGCGCCGGTCGCCACGATGATGTGCTTGGCGGAGTAGGTGCCCGGCCCCAGCGCGCCCTTCGGGGCCGGATGCTGGGGCTGCATGGCGGGTTTCTTCGGGGTCGAGACCACGACCTCGCCGGGCTTGGAGATCACAGCCTCGCCGAAGATCACGTCGACCTTGTTCTTCTTCAAGAGCATGCCGACGCCGCCGTTGAGGCGGCCCGAAACGCCGCGGGAGCGCTGCACGATGGCGCTCGCGTCGAAGCCGATCTTCTCCGCCGAGAGGCCATAATCCTTGGCGTGCTCCATGTAGTGGTAGATCTCGGCCGAGCGCAGGAGCGCCTTGGTCGGGATGCAGCCCCAGTTGAGGCAGATGCCGCCTAGATGCTCGCGCTCGACGACCGCCGTCTTGAACCCGAGCTGCCCGGCGCGGATCGCCGCCACATAGCCGCCCGGCCCGCCGCCGATGACGATGATGTCGTATTGGTCTGCCATGATCTTCCCCCGTCGTGACCGGGACAACCCGGTCACCAACGGCGCGCCGGGCTACTTTGCAAATGCGTGAATGGCCGGCTCAATGCCGGCCACAGCGTTTCAAATCACACCAGCATCCCCATCGGGTTCTCGATGAGCTGCTTGAACGCCGCCAGAAGTTCCGCTCCCAGGGCGCCGTCCACGACCCGATGGTCGCAGGAGAGCGTCACGGTCATGGCCTGGACGACGGTGGGTGCGCCGTTCTTCACCACGACCCGCTGCTCGCCGGCCCCGACCGCCAGGATCGTGCCCTGCGGCGGGTTGATGACGGCATGGAAGTTCTTGATGCCGAACATGCCGAGGTTGGACACCGCCGTGGAGCCGCCGGCATACTCCTCCGGCTTCAGGCGGCGGTTGCGGGCGCGGCCCGCCATGTCCTTCACCTCGGCCGAGATGGCCGTCAGCGTCTTCTGTTCCGCCTTGCGCACGACCGGGGTGAACAGCCCGCCCTCGATGGCGACCGCCACTCCGACATCCGAGTGCTTCATCTTCAGGATGCGGTCCTCGGCCCAGACAGCATTGGCAGCCGGCACGCGCTGGAGCGCGATGGCGAGAGCCTTGATGACGAAGTCGTTGACCGAGAGCTTGTAGGCCGGCTTGCCGTCCTTGTCCTTCCCGGCCGCCGCGTTGATCTGCTCGCGCAGCGCCATGAGGGCCTCGAGCTCGCAGTCCAGCGACAGGTAGAAATGCGGCACCGTCTGCTTCGACTCGACGAGTCGCTTGGCGATGGTCTTGCGCATGCCGTCGAGGGGCACCTCCTCGTAGGTGCCGGCCTCGAACATGGCCTTGACCTGATCGGCGCCCATGCTCGGAGCAAGCTGCGGTGCGGCGGGAGCCTTCGCGGCGGGTGCAGCAGCAGGAGCGGCGGCGGGGGCGGCAGGTTTTGCGCCACCGCCCGCCATGGCGGCGCGCACATCCTTCTCGACCACGCGCCCATGCGGGCCGGAACCCTGGATCGACGCAACGTCGATGCCGGCTTCCTTGGCGATCCGCTTGGCGAGCGGCGAGGCGAAGACGCGGTTGCCGCCTTGTGCCTGCCCTGCCCCGTTCGGCTTGGGCGCTGCCTGAGCCTGGGCCGGGCCGCTCGGAGCCTGATCGATGCGGGCGTACGACATGTGAGCCGAGGCGTCGCCCGGAATGGTGTTGGCTTGCGGCTGCGAGGCGGCTGCGGATGCCGAGGGCGCTGGAGCCGGCGCTGCCTGCGGGGCAGGCGCGGAAGCTGCGGCGGGAGCGCCGCCGCCGGCCGGAGCCTGCACGCTCTTCGGATCCTCGCCCTCGCCCGCGATCAGTGCGATGAGCTGGTTCACCGGAACGTCGGCGGTGCCTTCTGGCACGAGGATCTTGGCGAGCACGCCTTCGTCGACGGCCTCCACCTCCATGGTGGCCTTGTCGGTTTCGATCTCGGCGATAACGTCGCCGGACTTGATCGTGTCGCCTTCTTTCTTAAGCCACTTGGCGAGGTTGCCCTTCTCCATGGTGGGAGACAGGGCGGGCATCAGGATATTGATGGGCATGGCGTATGGGATCCTGACCGAGAGTTGGAATTCTGCTTGGTGCATGCTCCGGGGAAACGCATCGGCGTCGTCCGGAGCATGCTCAGTTGATGGCCTGCGTGGAGCCCGGGTCGCTCGGATCGTCGAGCTCGGCCTGGATGCCGGCGCTGATCTCGGCCATGGCCTCCTCCTCGGAGAGGTCGGTTTCCATGGCGTAGACGCGCGCGGCATGGCGGGCGAGATCGACGAGGAGCACCCCCCAGGTGAACGGATCGTCGAAGGCACGGCGCAGCGCGACGCTGACCGCGCCATCGACCACCGAAGCCCTGAGGATCTCGACGCCGCCCTTTTCCAGGACGTCGGGCGGAACGTTGAGGGCTTCGAATTTCCGTTCGGTCATGATGTCTCACCTGTAGCAAACGGCCTTCGCCGCCTGGACGACCTCCGCCACGCTCGGCAGGGCCAGCTTCTCGAGGTTGGCGGCATACGGCATAGGAACGTCCTTGCCGGTGACGCGGATCACAGGCGCGTCGAGGTAGTCGAAGGCGTGCTCCATGATGCGGGCGGCGATCTCGGCGCCCACGCCCGACTGCGGATAGCCCTCCTCCACCGTCACGCAGCGGCCGGTCTTCATGACCGAGGCCACGATCGTGTCGGTGTCCATCGGACGGATGGTGCGCAGGTCGACCACCTCGGCCTGGATCCCTTCCTTCTCAAGCTCCTGGGCGGCCTTGAGCGCGTAGGTCATGCCGATCGAGAAGGACACGATGGTCACGTCCTTGCCCTCGCGGTGGATGCGCGCCTTGCCGATCGGCACCGTGAAGTCGTCGAGCTTCGGGACCGGGAACGACTGGCCGTAGAGGATCTCGTTCTCGAGGAAGATGACCGGGTTCGGGTCGCGGATGGCGCTCTTGAGCAGCCCCTTCGCGTCCGAGGCCGAATAGGGCGCGATCACCTTGAGGCCCGGCACGTTGGAATACCAGGCCGAGAAGTCCTGGCTGTGCTGTGCGGCCACGCGGGCCGCCGCACCGTTGGGGCCACGGAACACGATGGGCGCGCCGAGCTGGCCGCCGGACATGTAAAGGGTCTTGGCCGCCGAGTTGATGATCTGGTCGATCGCCTGCATGGCGAAATTGAAGGTCATGAACTCGACGATCGGGCGGAGGCCCGTGAAGGCCGCGCCGACGCCGACGCCTGCGAAGCCATGCTCGGTGATCGGCGTGTCGACCACGCGCTTCGGGCCGAATTCCTGCAGCAGACCCTGGGTCACCTTGTAGGCGCCCTGGTACTCGGCGACCTCTTCGCCCATGACGAAGACGTTTCCGTCCTTGCGCATCTCCTCGGCCATGGCGTCGCGAAGGGCCTCGCGGACGGTCATGGTGACCATCTCGGTGCCTTCTGGGATCTCCGCCATGGCGTCGTGCGTCGTGCGGTTGGTGATCACCGCCGGGGCGGCGGGCTCCGCGACGGGCGTGACGTCGGTGCCCTGGATGCCGTCCGGAGCGGGCCGTTGCGCTAAGCCTTCAGCCTGCATGTCGGGGGTCGGGGCCGGCTGCGCCTCGGGCGCCGGGGCGGCTGGCGCGCGCGCCGAAGAGGCGGCGGCGGACACGTCCTCACCCTCTCCCGCCAGGACGGCGATGGGCGTGTTCACGGCCACGTTGTCGGTACCGTCGGAAACCAGGATCTTGGCGAGGACGCCCTCGTCGATCGCCTCGACCTCCATGGTCGCCTTGTCGGTCTCGATCTCGGCCAGCACGTCGCCGGGCTTGACCTTGTCGCCTTCTTTTTTCAGCCATTTGGCCAGCTTGCCCTGCTCCATGGTGGGAGAAAGGGCGGGCATGAGAATATCGATCGCCATGGAAGACTCGTGTTCTGTGTCGCTGCGGCGAGAAAAAGGGTGGAGCGGCGCTTGTCGCGCCGCTTAGAGCAGGATGTCCGTGTAGAGTTCCGACGGATCGGGCTCCGGATCGTGCGTGGCGAACTCGGCCGCCTCGTTGACGATCTCGCGCACCCGGCTGTCGATGGCCTTCAGCTCGTCCTCGGACAGCTTCCATCCCTCCAGGAGGCGGCGGCGCACCTGCTCGATCGGGTCGTGCTCCTCGCGCATGCGGGCGACCTCGTCCTTCGTGCGGTACTTCGCCGGATCGGACATGGAGTGGCCGCGGTAGCGGTAGGTCTGCATCTCGAGGATGTACGGCCCCTTGCCGGACCGGGCATGCTCGATCGCGCGCTGGGCGGCCGCATAGACGGCCCGGACGTCCATGCCGTCGACCTGCTCGCCCGGGATGCCGAAGGAGACGCCGCGCTTGGAGAAGTCCGTCTGCGCCGAGGCGCGGGTCACCGCCGTGCCCATGGCGTAGCGGTTGTTCTCGATGATGTAGACCACAGGCAGCTTCCAGAGAGCCGCCATGTTGAAGCTCTCGTAGACCTGGCCCTGGTTGGCGGCGCCGTCGCCGAAATAGGTCAGCGAGACGTTGCCGTTCTCACGGTAGTGGTTGGCGAAGGCGAGGCCCGTTCCGAGAGACACCTGGGCGCCGACGATGCCGTGGCCGCCGTAGAAGTGCTTCTCCTTCGAGAACATGTGCATGGAGCCGCCCTTGCCCTTCGACAGGCCGCCGCGGCGTCCGGTGAGCTCGGCCATGACGCCCTTGGGGTCCATGCCGCAGGCCAGCATGTGGCCGTGGTCGCGGTAGCCCGTGATGACCTGATCGCCCTCGCGGGTGGCCATCTGCATACCGACGACGACGGCCTCCTGGCCGATGTAGAGGTGGCAGAATCCGCCGATGAGGCCCATGCCGTACATCTGGCCGGACTTCTCCTCGAAGCGGCGGATCAGCAGCATGTCGTTGTAGGCGCTGAGATCCTGATCCTTGTCGAACTGTGGGGTATTAGGGGCGGCCTTACGTACCTGGCCTTTTGTGGAAGTGGACTTGTTAGCCGCGCCAGATCCGGCGCGGCCCGCCGTGCGGGCCGCAACAGCCATCGGGTCCTCCGAAGGGTTTCCTCGACGAAAGTTGTAGCGCAGTCACAACCGGAAATCGAGAGGGCCGGAGGAGTGATTCAATACTACAGTGAATTCGCTAACGCGCTGACTATTTTATAGTTTTTCTCGTTAACTCGATTCAAGTTAATTCGAAATTTGGGATAAGTTCTTCAGTCGCCGGGAATGATCACAAGATCATTGCGGTGCACACGCCCGAGCATGACGCGAGCCCGCTCCTCGAGCAGATCCCGGTCGATCTGGTCGCTGCGGAGCAGAGCGATGCGCCGCTCCCAGTCCTGACGTTCCGTCCTGACCGCCTCCAGCTCCTTCGTGAGCTCGGCCGCCTGCGCCTCGAACTGCTGCTGCGCCTCGATGCCCCGCGCGCCGGAATGGGCATGGTGCACGAAGTAGCCGACCACAGCAGCCGCGAAGCTGTAGAGCACCAGCGGGATCAGAAATCGACGTAAGCGCCTGCGGACGACCATGGAGGAGACCTTGCGCGGCCATGGACGATGGCCGGACGCCGACCATGGCACGGGCATGGTTAATGAGGGGTTGAAGACCTCGTTGTCCCTCGCCTAATCGCCGAGACGAACGGCGATCTTCCAGAGCTTGATCCGCCGCGCGACGGTGGTCGGGACATAGGACGATTTCAGAGCATAATCGTCGTCCTTGCCTACGTATTTGGCTCTGATTTCGTCCGGGATCTCGGTGTAGAAGAGCCAAAGGTCTAGGTTGGGAAACGTGCGCTGCAGCGGCTCCCCGAAGACCACCCCGCCATAGTCGCACTGGCAGGCCGAGAACAGGAAGGGCTGGCCGGCGGACGCCTCCAGTTCTCGGAGGTTCATGCCCAGCCTGATTCCCTTGAGCGATCGCCAGGAACTCCGCCGCTCGGGAGGGTGGAAGAAGTCGTTCTGGAGGGTTACGGACAGAGGTTTCGATGGATTCGGGAGGCCCTCACATTCCTTCACTCTTCTTTGGGTCGTCGCCCCGGTAATCCTTCGTCATCGAGGCCCAGCTGACGAAGGCCTCATTGTCGGTTCCCGCGTAGATCAGGGTCCCGCAGTTGTACACATCCTCCTCGATATGGTGGAGAACCCTCTTCACCTGCCCCTTCGGCAGGAGCGCCTTCAGCTGCGCCTCCGTCGTGTCCCTCGTCACCGGTCCCGCGCGTTTGCCAGGCTCGATCAGGAGATCGCTCGCCTCGGCCATGGCCGAAAAGCTCAGCCACGAGGCCATCAGGATCCAGCCAAACGTTCCGGCATCGAATGTCATTTTTTGCTCCTTCGTCGGCAGGGCGCGAGAAGCGTTACTATATATCTCCATAAGAGGCGCCGGCAACGAAAAGGGCCGCTCGAGGCGGCCCTTCGATTCAGATCGTCATGCCGTCAAGGCTCACGCCAGCGCCTTGAGCGCCGCCCGGCCCGCGTAGCGCGCCTGGGAGCCCAGCTCCTCCTCGATGCGGATGAGCTGGTTGTACTTGGCCAGCCGGTCCGAGCGGGCGAGCGAACCAGTCTTGATCTGGCCGCAGTTCGTGGCGACGGCGAGATCCGCGATGGTGGAATCCTCTGTCTCACCCGAGCGGTGGGACATCACGGCGGTGTAGCCGGCCCGGTGGGCCATATCGACGGCGGCCAGCGTCTCGGTGAGAGAGCCGATCTGGTTCACCTTCACGAGCAGCGAGTTGCCGACGCCCCGCTTGATGCCTTCCGACAGGCGGGTCACGTTGGTGACGAAGAGATCGTCGCCGACGAGCTGGCACTTGGAGCCGACGAGGTCAGTCAGGATCTTCCAGCCCTCCCAGTCGTCCTCGCTCATGCCGTCCTCGATGGTGGCGATGGGATAAGCGGAGACGAGCTTGGCCAGATACTCGGCCTGCTGCTGCGGGTTCAGCTTCTGGCCGGTGCCTTCATAGGCATAGGCGCCGTTCTTGAAGAACTCGGTCGCGGCGCAGTCGAGGCCGATCACGATGTCCTGGCCCGGCTTGTAGCCGGCAGCCTCGATGGACTTCATGATGAAGTCGAGCGCGGCCTCTGCGGACGGCAGGTTCGGGGCGAAGCCGCCCTCGTCGCCCACGTTGGTGTTGTGGCCGGCATCCTTCAGACCCTTCTTGAGGGTGTGGAAGATCTCGGAGCCCATCCGCACGGCTTCGGCGATGCTCGGAGCGCGGACGGGCATGACCATGAATTCCTGGAAGTCGATCGGGTTGTCCGCGTGGGCGCCGCCGTTGATGATGTTCATCATCGGCACCGGCAGGACGCGGGCCTGCGTGCCGCCCACATAGCGGTAGAGAGGGAGCGCCGCAGCATCGGCCGCGGCCTTGGCGACCGCCAGCGAGACGCCGAGGATGGCGTTGGCGCCGAGGCGGGCCTTGTTCGGGGTGCCGTCCAGCTCGAGCATGGTCTCGTCGATGAGGATCTGCTCCTCGGCGTCGAGCCCGCCGATCGCGTCGAGGATCTCGCCGTTGACGGCCTCGATCGCCTTGAGGACACCCTTGCCGAGATATTTGCTCTTGTCGCCGTCGCGGAGCTCGACCGCTTCATGGGCGCCCGTCGAGGCGCCGGACGGAACCGCCGCGCGGCCCAGGGAGCCGTCCTCCAGGGTCACATCCACCTCGACCGTGGGATTGCCGCGGCTGTCGAGGATCTGGCGAGCGTGAACGTCGATGATGGCTGTCATGAAACGGCTCCTGAGGGCTCAGCGGCCGCCGGTGCGGCCTCACGTCATGAAGGGGCTTATTGACCGAAATCCGCAGGTGAGCAAGGACGGGGCCAGCATTCACCACAACAGATCCAAGGACAATCACCGTGACGGACACCCATCTCCAGCTCGGTCAGGCGAGCGCCATCCCCCGGTCTCCCGAGGAGGCCAAGCTCGACCGCGTGCCGAACCCGCACCAGGACACGGATTATCTCGCCCGCTTCACCGTGCCGGAATTCACCTCGCTGTGCCCGGTCACCGGCCAGCCGGATTTCGCGATCCTCGTGATCGACTACGTGCCAGGCCCCTGGCTCGTCGAGTCGAAGTCCTTGAAGCTCTACATGCACAGCTTCCGCGACCATGGCGCCTTCCACGAGGACTGCACGGTCGCCATCGGCAAGCGCCTCGCGGAGCTGCTGGAGCCCCGTTACCTGCGCATCGGCGGCTATTGGTACCCACGCGGCGGCATCCCGATCGATGTCTTCTGGCAGACGGGCGAGTTGCCCAAGAACCTCTGGCTCCCCGATCAGGGCGTGGCGCCCTACCGGGCGCGCTGAGGCGCCGGACGGCTCAGGACGAACGAAGCCGTCAGGCCCACACCGAGAATGATCACGGCCCCCACCGCCGTTGAGGCGGTGAGGCCGACCCCGCGCAGGCCGATGCCCATGATCACGACACCCAAAGCCTGGCCGCAGAAGAACGAGAAGGCGTGAAGCGCCACGGCCGATGCGCGCGCCTGCGGGGCGACCTCGGTCACCTGGGCCTGGAAGGTGTTGTGGAGCATGTAGAACCCGAGCCCCATCAGCAGCAGGGCGACCGCGTCGACCTTCCAGTCGCCTCCGAAGCCGAGGACCACGAGGGCCGCGGCCGCGAAAAGCCCTCCACCCACGAGGATCTTTCCGATGCCGAGGCGCTTCAGCATCCAGGTCACCAGCGCCGAATAGACGAGGCCGCCCACGGCGAATCCGCCGATGGCGAAGCCGGCCTCGGCCGCGCCGCCCCCTCCCCGCTCCTCGAGAAGCGGGGCGATGTAGGGAAAGATGCCGAAGATCGCGATCGCCTCGACGAACACGAAGGCGAAGAGGGACAGCGCCCGGGGATTGGACAGGATGTCCCGGTAGCGCCGCAGGGCGTTGCCCATGTCGAACTTGCCGCCGGGCGCCGCGCCCCTGAACCCGACCACGGTGGCCAGCAGGGCGACAGCCATCATGGCAGTGGACAGCACGAAGACCCCGCGCCAGCCGACCAGCTCCGCCAGCAGCCCCGCGAAGGAGGAGCCGGCGAGCTGCCCGACGATGATGGCCACGAGATAACGGCTGAGCGCCACCTGCCGGTGTGCCATGTCGACCCGGTCGCCGATGAGCGCGATGGACAGGGGCACGGCTCCGCCCGCCGCCATGCCGGCGATGATGCGTAAGACGAACAGGCTGGTGGTGTCCGGCGCGAAGCAGGAGCAGGCGAGCGCCAGGAAGAGCAGCGAAAGCGCCACCTTCATGATCCGCTCCTTGCCGAGCGCGTCGCCGATCGGCCCCAGGACCGGCTGGATGAAGGCGTAGGGAAGCGCGAAGGCCGCCGACAGCAACGCAATGGTCTGCGGGCTCGAATGCAGGTCGCGGGCGATGATGCCGACCATGGGCTCGACCGCACGGGACGAGAACGTCCCCGCAAAGCCGCTGGTCGCGAGGATGAGGATCAGATTGCGAGGAGACATCGAGAAGACTGGCGCCCTGGTCTGGTAGCCCGCGAAGCGGAGCCCGAAGGCTCCTTATCATGAGCCCTAGATAGGGCGACCGGCCTGGATGCAAAGCTGCCCCACCATAAGGGCATGGGCGGCCCGGGAACGCGGCTCAGCGTCTGCCCGCCTTGGCAAGCGCGTCGAAGGCCTTGAGCTGGGCGAGCAGGGCCTCCAGCTCCCGCAGAGGCACCATGTTGGGCCCGTCGGACGGCGCCTTGTCCGGGTCCTGGTGCGTCTCGATAAAGACGCCGGCGACGCCCACCGCGACGGCGGCGCGGGCCAGAACCGGCACGAACTCGCGTTGGCCGCCTGAGGTCGCCCCCTTGCCGCCGGGCTGCTGCACCGAATGGGTGGCGTCGAAGATCACCGGCGCGCCGGTCTCTGCCATGATCGGCAGGGCCCGCATGTCGGAGACCAGCGTGTTGTAGCCGAAGGAGGCGCCCCGCTCGGTCAGCATGACGTTCGGGTTCCCGGCCGCCCTCACCTTCTCGGCCACGTTGGCCATGTCCCAGGGAGCCAGGAACTGGCCCTTCTTCACGTTCACCACCCGGCCGGTCCTGGCGGCCGCGACCAGCAGATCGGTCTGGCGGCACAGGAAGGCGGGAATCTGGAGGATGTCCACCACCTCGCCCACGGGAGCGCACTGGTCGTTCTCATGCACGTCGGTGATGACCGGGAGGCCCAGGCGCTCCTTCACCTCGGAGAAGATCGACAACGCCTTGTCGAGACCGATGCCGCGGGCGCTGGAGATCGACGTCCGGTTCGCCTTGTCGAAGGAGGACTTGTAGACGAGGCCGAGGCCGAGCCGACCGGCCATCTCCTTGAGGGCCGAGGCCGTTTCGAGCGCGTGGTCGCGGCTCTCCATGGCGCAGGGCCCGGCGATGATGCTGAGCGGCAGGTGATTGCCGAAGCGGACGGAGCCAGCCTCGACGACGGAGCGGGGTGCGGTATCGGTCATGCGCGCTCCCCTAACCTTTTTGAGGCCGGACGGGAAGTGTTTCGGTGTCGCTCGCCCTCCTGCCACCTGTGGGCAGGGCGAACCATCGTTAGTGTCAGGCTCATGAAACGCTGCGCTGCTCTCCTCCCCCTTGCGGGGAGGAGGTGGAGGTGGGGGTGTGAGCGCCTGACCGTCGTAGGTTATCGCTCACACCCCCACCCTAACCCTCCCCACAAGGGGGAGGGAAAACGCACCTTGCGACCAATGGCGAGCCAGACGCTTAAAACGTCATCGCCGCGGCGTTGATGATTCCGGCCGACAGGGATGCGGCGCCCAGGAAAAGCGCGGCCGCCATCTCGCCGGCGGCGATGCGCTGGGACAGGTTCGGCATGATGATGCGCACGAGCCAGTAGACCAGTATCTGCACCGCCAGGGCTACGAGACCCCAGACGAGGCAGTCGACGATGGTCTGCGCGTGCACGATGGCGCTCGCCAGCGGCAGGGCGAACCCGACGAGGCTGAAGCCGAGCGCTGTCGCGGCCGAGATCACGTTCTGCCGGATCAGGGCGAACTCGTTGTGCATGGTGGCGAGCGTATAGATGGCGAGATAGAGCGCCACGAGCACCGTCGCGAGGACGAAGAAGACCAGGAAGCTGGTCAGGTCCGCCAGGTAAGTCATGATGTTGAAGGCCCCCAAAGCCGCTTTTGATCGTTTTTCGCGAATCGCACCGGATACTACGTTGCCTCGAAGGCGATCGCGACACCGAAAGCGGCGCTCGCCGGCACGACGAGCCGGCTGCCGATATGCTGGTAGGGAACCTCTGCGGCATCGAGCCACCGGGCTTGCCGCCCTATATCCTCGACGCGGACGGAAAACGCCGCGAGCGACGGCTGGTCCGGATCGACCTCGACCGAGCCGAACACCTCCGCGGCATCGTCGGGCGTCATCACGTCGAGGCGTGCATCCCGCAGCGGAAACGAGAGATCGTGGTCGACGATCCGCTCCGGGTCCGATCCCGTGAAGGCGGCAAGGAACCTGCGGTGCTGCTCCGGGTGCGAGGCCACGAAGGCGACGGCCGCGATATCGGTTGCTTTGTTGTCGTGGCGCTGGAATTCCGGATTCCAGAAATTCTCCGGGTAGTGCTGCTGGCAGACGAAGAACGCCGCCTGCGGCGCGGCCTCGTCGCGGGCGAAGGCAAGCGTGAAGGCCACATGGGTCGGCGTCCCATCGGGGCGGCGCCCACGCCGCTCGAAGAAGAACGGCTCGAACGACCCGATGCCCTTCCGGGCGAAGGAGGCCGCATCCGCCTTGGCGTCGTTGCTGTCGAGGACCAGCATCGCAAGGCCCTCGCGCTGAGCGAGGTAGTCGCGGATGAAAGCCCCGAAGCTGAAGGAGCCCTCCCCGTGCGGAGAAATCTCCGCGTCCTCGCCCACGGTGATCAACTCGATGAAGGAGGACCCGAACTGCACCAGCCGGTTCTCGGTCCCCCAGGGATGCCGGTTGCGCGCGCCGACCTGGAAGCCGAGACGCTGATACAGGCCCGACGCCTCGTCGAGATCATGGACGGCGACGACGAGGTGATCGATGCGGCGCGGCATGGGCACTACCTAACGGAACTCTGCCATTTCACCGATATCGCGCAGTGCGTGCGGGCGGCAAGGTCTGCCACCCTCCCCAATTGAGTTTTCCTGCCATAACCAGAGGCTTGTGGTCGTCCTGCCTGGCTTATCGAGCCATCCCTGGAAAGAGATTTCCTCGATGTGCAGTGAAATTCTAAGCGCACGAAAATGGCCCTGCTGTAAGGCAGGGCCTTTGAAATCGAGACACTGACGGCTCACACCAGCCGGCTCTGCTCCACGGCCGCGTGGATGAAGCTCGTGAAGAGCGGGTGCGGCTCGAAGGGGCGGGATTTCAGCTCGGGGTGGTACTGCACGCCGATGAACCAAGGATGGTCGGCGTATTCGACGATCTCGGGCAGGATGCCGTCGGGCGAGACGCCGGAGAAGCGCAGGCCCTTCTCCTCCAGGCGCTCGCGATAGGACATGTTGACCTCGTAGCGGTGCCGGTGGCGCTCGGAAATCTCGGTGCCGCCGTAGATCTCAGCCACCTTGCTGCCGGGCGCAAGGCTCGCCTGGTAGGCGCCGAGGCGCATGGTGCCGCCGAGGTCGCCGCCGGCGGCGCGCTTCTCGAGCTCGTTGCCGCGCAGCCATTCCGTCAGGAGGCCGACCACGGGCTCCGGAGTCGGGCCGAACTCGGTCGAGCTCGCCTCCTCGCTGCCGGCAAGAGAGCGGGCCGCCTCGCTCACAGCCATCTGCCTGCCGAAGCAGATGCCGAAATACGGCACCTTGCGCTCGCGGGCGAAGCGGGCCGCGCGGATCTTGCCCTCGGCGCCGCGCTGGCCGAAGCCGCCCGGGACCATGATGCCGTGGATGCCTTCCAGGAACGGGGCCGGATCCTCGCGCTCGAAGATCTCGCTCTCGATCCACTGCAGGTTCACCTTCACCTGGTTGGCGATGCCGCCGTGATGGAGCGACTCGATCAGCGACTTGTAGGCGTCCTTCAGCCCCGTGTACTTGCCGACAACGGCGATATTGACCTCGCCTTCGGGGTTGTGGACGCGGGACGAGATGCGGGTCCAGCGGCTGAGATCCGGCGCAGGCGCGTTCTCGATGCCGAAGGCGGCCAGGATCTCGCTGTCGAGCCCGGCCTCGTGATAGGCCAGCGGCACGTCGTAGATCGAGGGCGCGTCGCGAGCCTCTATCACGGCCGTCTCGCGCACGTTGC
This sequence comes from Pseudomonadota bacterium, assembly GCA_023426505.1. Lineage (GTDB taxonomy): Bacteria > Pseudomonadota > Alphaproteobacteria > Rhizobiales > Beijerinckiaceae > Microvirga. The sequence goes on along the minus strand of JAFAAP010000240.1, from coordinate 11,527 downwards.
AGAACAGCGCCAGCTTGCGCCGCTCGTCGCGCGGGATCTCCCGGTCGGTGCGGCAGAGGAGAATGTCGGGCTGGATGCCGATGGAGCGCAGCTCCGCCACCGAGTGCTGGGTCGGCTTGGTCTTCAGCTCGCCCGCGGACGGGATGTAGGGCAGCAGGGTCAGGTGGGTGTAGATCGCCTGCCCCCGAGGCAGGTCGTTGCCGAGCTGGCGGATGGCCTCGAAGAACGGCAGGCCCTCGATGTCGCCCACCGTGCCGCCAATCTCGACGAGGACGAAGTCGAAACCCTCGTTCCCGGTGAGAACGAAGTCCTTGATGGCGTTCGTCACATGCGGAATCACCTGGATCGTGGCGCCGAGATAGTCGCCGCGCCGCTCCTTGGTGATGATGTCGAGATAGATCCGGCCCGTGGTGATGTTGTCGGCCCGCGAGGCCGGCACGCCGGTGAAGCGCTCGTAGTGGCCGAGGTCCAGGTCCGTCTCGGCCCCGTCATCGGTGACGAACACCTCGCCGTGCTGGTAGGGGCTCATGGTCCCCGGATCGACGTTGAGATATGGGTCGAGCTTGCGAAGCCTGACCTTGTAGCCGCGCGCCTGGAGAAGCGCTCCCAGGGCCGCCGAAGCCAGGCCCTTGCCGAGCGAAGACACCACGCCGCCGGTGATGAATACGTACCGCGTCATGGACCCCTATCCATAAAGAAGGAGCGCCGATTCGCAACAACGAACCCGGCCACTCGATTGCCATCAACAAAAAGAGAGGGCCGGAAGCCCGGCCCTTTTCGCCTTACTGAGACTGAGGCACCTGAGGTGCTGTCGGTGCAGGGGCTGGTGCCGCCGGTGCCGGCGCGCCTGGCGCCGGTGCGGGCTGTTCGCCCTGCATCCGCTGGAGCTGCTCAAGGACGTTGCCGCCCTGCGGAGCCGCCGGAGCCTGCTGGCCCGCCGGAGCAGCCGGGGCGCCGCCGTCGAAGATCGAGCGCGGGGCGCGGCTGGTGGCGGCCATGATCGTCAGCGCGAGGCTCGTCACGAAAAAGAGAGCGGCCAGGATGGCGGTCGCCCGGGTCAGCGCGTTCGCCTGACCGCGGCCGGTCATGAAGCCGGACACGCCGCCGCTCCCGCCGCCGCCGCCAAGGCCCATGCCGCCGCCCTCGGAGCGCTGCAGGAGCACCACGCCGATCAGGGCGAGCACGATGATCAGGTGGACAATGATGAGAACTGTTTGCATCGATCCAAAAACCTCAAGCGGCCGCGCCGGCAGGCGTCAGCCGCTCGTAATCGTTCGTTGGGCGGCCTGTAGCATAGGTGGTTGCAGGATCAAAGACCCGCAAGCACCTTTTGCATGGGGGCTATTCCAGATACGCGCCCGCAATCGCCAGGAAGTCGGCCGCCACGAGGCTGGCGCCGCCTACGAGGGCGCCGTTCACGTTCTCGACCGCCATCAGCTCGGCCGCATTGGAGGGTTTCACGGAGCCGCCGTAGAGGATCCGCACCCGTGCGGAATCAGCCTTGCCGACCAGGCGCTTGAGCTCGTCGCGGATTAGGGCATGGACCTCCGCTACGTCGGCGTTCGTCGGAGTGAGCCCCGTCCCGATCGCCCAGACGGGCTCGTAGGCCACCACGAGGTTGTGGCTGTTCGAATCGACGGGGGTAGAGCCGCGCAGCTGCTTCTTGACCACGTTCAGCGTGCGTCCGGCTTCGCGCTCCTCGCGGGTCTCGCCGATGCACACGATGGCCGTGAGCCCGGCCCGGTGGGCGGCGACCGCCTTGGCGCAGACGTCCAGGTCCTTCTCGCCGTGGTACTGGCGCCGCTCGGAGTGGCCGACGATCACATACGTGGCTCCGGCATCAGCCAGCATCTCGGCCGAGACGTTGCCGGTATAGGCCCCCGATTCCTTGGCGTGGCAGTCCTGCCCTCCGATGGCGATGCGGGACCCGACCGCCTGGAGCGCGAGGGGGCCGACGAGCGTGGCCGGCGGGCAGACGGCCAGGTCGACCTTGGCCTTGAGGCCCGGGGTGTAGCCGGCATGAATTTCGTCCAGAACCTTGGCGGAGGACTTCAGCCCGTTCATTTTCCAGTTGCCCGCCACCAGCGGGCGCGGCCGATCGACGCTCATTCACGCTCTCCTGTCACGCTTGATAGATTGGCACTAGCAGAGGCTCAGGTGGGCTTTCAACCAGACTTGCCCTTTTCGACGGGCCCCTGATCGGTTATCGGCGTCTTTAACGAGTTTTAAGCGAGACGGGTTCAAATGCTCCGAGGAATGCGCAAGGCCGGCCAGAGCGTGGTCGGCAAGATCATCGCCACCATCCTGTTCGGCATTCTGATCGTCAGTTTCGCCATCTGGGGCATCGGCGACATCTTCCGCACGACGGCCCCGAGCACGGTCGCCAAGGTCGGCGACACGGAGATCTCGGTCAACCAGTTCCGGAACGCCTACAACAACGAGCTGCAGCGGCTCGGCCGGCAGTTCCGCACCGTGATCACGCCGCAGCAGGCCAAGGCCTTCGGCCTCGACCAGCAGGTCCTGTCCACTCTCGTGACCGAGGCCGTCATGGCCGAACAGGCCCGCAAGCTGGGCCTCAGCGTCTCCGACCAGCTCGTCGCCCGCTCCGTCATAGACGATCCGAATTTCAAGGGCGCCGACGGCCAGTTCAACCGCGCCCTGTTCGACCAGGTGCTCCGCAATGCCGGTCTGTCCGAGGCCGGCTTCGTGCAGGAGCAGCGGCTCGCCATGACCCGGATTCACTTGGCCGAGGCCCTCGCCGGCGACCTGACCGTGCCGCTCGCCGCTCGCGAGGCGATGAACCGCTACACGAACGAGCGCCGCACGGCCTCCTACTTCGTTCTAACCCCGCAGATGGCGGGCGAAATCCCCGCCCCGACCGACGAGCAGCTCCAAACCTTCTATAACGAGCGCAAGAGCGCCTATCAGGCGCCCGAATACCGCGCCGTTTCGGTGCTGGCGCTCACGCCCGCTGCCCTCGCCAAGCCGGAGAGCGTTTCGGACGCGGATGCCCGCCAGCGCTACGAACAGGAGAAGGCCAAGTTCGGCACCCCAGAGCGCCGTACGATCCAGCAGATCACCTTCCCGACCATGGAGGAGGCCGAGGCGGCCTTCAACAAGATCAAGGAGGGCGCCACCTTCGAATCCGTCGCGACTGAGCGCAACATCGAGCCTAAGGACCTGGATCTCGGCACCTTCGCCAAGTCGGAGATGCTCGACCAGACCGTGGCGGACGCAGCCTTTTCCCTCGAGCAGGGTGCGACCAGCGGTCCGGTCGCCGGCCGCTTCGGGCCGGTTCTCGTCCGGGTGACCCAGATTCAGCCGGAATCGGTCAAGCCTTTCGAGGAAGTGTCGGCCGACGTGCGCAACGAGCTGGCCCAGGCCCGCGCCCGCAGCGAGATCGAGGCCGTCCACGACGCCATCGAGGACCTGCGCGCCGGCGCCCGTCCGCTTGCCGAGATCGCCAAGGAGAAGGGCCTGAACCTTGTCCAGGTGCCGGCAGTCGATGCCCAGGGTCTCGACAAGGCCGGCAACCCGGTCGACATCCCGGATCGGGATGCCGTCGTGAAGGCCGCCTTCGCGTCCGATATCGGCGCCGACAACGAAGCCCTGCGCTCGAACGGCGGCTACATCTGGTACGACGTGACCGGGGTCGAGCCCGCCCGCGAGAAGACCCTAGCAGAGGTGCGCGACCAGGCTGTGGCCCAGTGGCGTGACGACCAGATCGCTCAGAAGCTGTCCGAGAAGGCCCGCGGCCTGACCGAGCGCCTTCAGAAGGGTGAAGCGATCGAGGCCGTCGCCCAGGAGAGCGGCGCCCCGGTCAAGACCGCCAGCGACCTCGCCCGCAACGCCGCCAAGGACGACCTGACGGCAGAAGCCGTGGCACGCGTCTTCGCCGTCCCGGTCGGCCAAGCGGCCAATGCGGCCAACGGCACGGATTCCCGAGCCGTCTTCAAGGTGACCGGAGCCACCGTGCCGCCGCTCGTGACGACCACGCAGGAGGCGCAGAACATCGAGAACCAGCTCCGCAACGGGATGAGCGACGATCTGATCAACCAGTACATCGCCCAGATCCGCCAGGACCTCGGCGTCACGATCAACCAGCAGGCGCTGCGCCAGGCCACGGGGGGCGAAATCTAAACCCCATGGCCATCACGCCCGCCTACGACGCCTTCGCGAAAGCCTACGAAGCAGGCGAGGCCGGTGTGCTGCGCACCAGCCTCGTCGGAGACCTCCTCACTCCCGTCGCAGCCTTCCTGAAGCTGCGGCACGGCCGCAAGGGCTCGGCCTTCCTGCTCGAATCCGTCGAGGGCGGCGCGGTGCGCGGCCGCTTCTCGATGATCGGCCTCGACCCAGACCTCGTCTGGCGCTGCCAAGACGGCGTGGCGTCGATCGACCGTCGAGCATTGGATCATGCGGCGCATTTCGAACCGGACGACCGCAGGCCCCTGGACAGCCTGCGCGCCCTCATCGCCGAGAGCGCCCTCCCCCTCGCCGATGATCTGCCGCCCATGGCGGCGGGCCTGTTCGGCTATCTCGGCTACGATATGGTCCGGCAGATGGAGCGCTTGCCGGAGCCGAACCCAGACATCCTGAAGGTTCCCGACGCCATCCTGATCCGACCGACAGTCATGGTCGTGTTCGATGCCGTGAAGGACGAGATCTCCCTCATCACGCCGGTCCGCCCGAAGGACGGAGTATCCGCCAAGACTGCCTACGAGGCTGCCCTGGCGCGGCTCGAGGAGGTGACCTTCGCGCTGGAGCGCCCCCTACCCTTCGAGCATCGGACCGATCCCCGCGAGATCGATTTCGAGCCGCCGACCTCGAACACCGGTCCCGAGGAATTCGAGGGCATGGTCGCGAAGGCGAAGGAGTACATCCGCGCCGGCGACATCTTCCAGGTGGTGCTCTCCCAGCGGTTCGAAGCGCCCTTTCCGCTGCCGGCCTTCGCGCTCTACCGCTCCCTGCGGCGGATCAATCCGGCCCCGTTCCTCTGCTATCTCGACTTCGAGGATTTCCAGATCGTCTGCTCGTCGCCCGAGATCCTGGTGCGGGTCCGCGACGGCAAGGTCACGATCCGGCCGATCGCCGGCACCCGCCCGCGCGGCGCAACGGCCGCAGAGGATCGCGCCCATGCGGAAAGCCTCCTGGCCGACCAGAAGGAACGGGCCGAGCACCTGATGCTGCTCGATCTCGGCCGCAACGACGTCGGACGCGTCGCCGAGATGGGATCCGTGCAGGTCACCGATTCCTTCTTCCTGGAATACTACAGCCAGGTGATGCACATCGTGTCGAACGTGGAGGGTCGGCTCGACGAGAGCTTCGACGCCCTCGATGCGCTCGTGGCGGGATTTCCGGCCGGCACGGTCTCCGGCGCCCCTAAGGTGCGCGCCATGGAGATCATCGACGAGCTGGAGAAGGACAAGCGCGGGCCCTATGCCGGCTGCATCGGCTATTTCGGGGCCAACGGCGAGATGGATACCTGCATCGTCCTGCGCACAGCAGTGGTGAAGGACGGGCGCATGGCCGTCCAGGCCGGCGCGGGCATCGTCTACGATTCCGATCCCGCCTCGGAGCAGCAGGAATGCGTCAACAAGGCGAAGGCGCTGTTCCGGGCAGCCGAGGAGGCGGTGCGCTTCGCGAGCCAGGCGAGGTTCGGCCAGTGAGCGTCGGAACAACGCCGCGCTTGACCCCGTCCGCCGCATCGGCAAACGTCACCCGCACCATGACCCGCGTCCTCGTCATCGACAACTACGACAGCTTCACCTGGAACCTGGTGCATCTGCTCGGCCCGCTCGCCACCTCCGTCGAGGTCGTGCGCAACGACGCCGTGACCACGGACGCGATTCTCGCCTCCCCGCCCGACGCGGTCGTTCTTTCGCCCGGCCCCTGCACGCCGAACGAGGCGGGGATCTGCCTCGACCTCGTGAAGCGCGTCTCACCCGAGGTCCCGACCTTCGGCGTCTGCCTCGGCCTCCAAACGATCGGGCAGGCGTTCGGCGGCACCGTCCGGCGCGCGCCTCTGCCGATGCACGGCAAGGTGTCCGACGTGGAGCACCAGGGACAGGGTGTGTTCCGCGGGATCAACGGATCCTTCAAGGCGACGCGCTATCACTCGCTCATCGTCGAACGGGAGACCTGCCCCGACGATCTGGCGATCACGGCGGAGACGCCGGATGGCCTGATCATGGGACTGTCCCACCGGACGCTGCCGATCCACGGGGTGCAGTTCCACCCCGAGAGCATCCTGTCCGAGCACGGCGCGACGATCATGCGCAACTTCTTCGACCTGGCCGCTGCCTGGAACGCCAGACACGCGCCAACCCGCGCTCAAGCGGCTTCAGGGCAATAAGACCGATGGAATCGTTCAAATCCTATCTCGCCAAGGTGGCCACGGGAGCCTCGCTCTCCCGCGACGAGGCGCGCGACGCCTTCGACGACCTCTTGTCCGGCGAGGTCACGCCGGCCCAGGGCGGCGCCTTTCTCATGGCGCTCCGGGTGAGGGGCGAGGCTCTCGACGAGATCGTGGGCGCCGTCTCGGCCATGCGCGGACGCATGCTCACCGTCACCGCGCCGGAGAACGCGGTCGACATCGTCGGCACCGGCGGTGACCATTCCGGCAGCTACAACATCTCCACGCTCGCCTCGATCATCGTGGCGGCCTGCGGAGTGCCTGTGGCCAAGCACGGCAACCGCGCGGCCTCGTCGAAATCCGGCACTGCCGACGTTCTCGCCGCGCTGGGCCTGAAGCTCGGCCTCGATCCCACGAACCTGGAACGCTGCCTCAAGGACGTGGGCCTCTGCTTCATGTTCGCCCAGACGCACCACGCCGCCATGCGCCACGTGGCGCCGGTGCGGGTGGAGCTCGGCACCCGCACGATCTTCAATCTGCTGGGCCCGCTGTCCAATCCCGCCGGCGTGAAACGCCAGCTCCTCGGCGTCTTCTCGGAAGCCTGGCTCGAGCCGCTCACCCAGGTCCTGAAGGAGTTGGGCTCCGAGAAAGTCTGGACGGTCCACGGTTCCGATGGCCTCGACGAGATGACCACGACCGGTCCGACCTTCGTGGTGGCGCTGGAAAACGGCACCATCCGCCGCTTCTCGGTGACGCCCGAGGAGGTCGGCCTTCCGACCGCTAGGCCGGAGGACCTGAAGGGCGCAGACCCGGAGCACAACGCAACGCAGCTCCGCAACGTGCTCGAGGGGGCACGCATCCCCTATCGTGACGTGGCCTTGCTCAACGCCGCCGCCGCCCTCGTAGTGGCAGACGAGGCGACCAACCTGCGCGACGGGCTCGACCGCGCCTCGCGCGCCCTCGACAGCGGCGCTGCGAAAGCCACCCTCGACAAGCTCGTCCGCGCATCGAACGCGTGAGGACAGGCAATGAGCGACGTGCTGAGCAGGATCGAAGCCTATAAGCGCCAGGAGATCGCGGCCGCAAAAGCGGCGGTTTCCCAGGTCGAGCTGGAGCGTCGCATCGCTGCAGTCTCTCCTCCGCGTGGCTTCGCGGCGGCCATCGAGCGCCATCTGGCCGACGGGCGCCCCGCCCTGATCGCCGAGGTCAAGAAGGCGAGCCCGTCGAAGGGTCTGATCCGGGCCGATTTCGACCCGCCGTCGCTCGCGAAAGCCTATGCCGACGGCGGAGCCACCTGCCTGTCGGTGCTCACCGACGAGCCCTCCTTCCAGGGAAAGCCCGAATATCTCGCCCAGGCCCGTGACGCCTCCGGCCTGCCGGCTTTGCGCAAGGACTTCCTGTTCGAGCCCTACCAGGTGTATGAGGCCCGCGCTTGGGGTGCCGACTGCATCCTCGTCATCATGGCGAGCGTCACGGACGCGGAAGCCCGCGCCCTGATCGACACCGCCCATGGCCTCGGCATGGACGTGCTGGTCGAGGTGCATGACCGTGCGGAACTCGACCGCGCCCTACCGCTCGGGACCAAGCTCGTCGGCATCAACAACCGCAATCTCCGTACCTTCGAGGTGTCGCTCTCCGTCAGCGAGGAGCTGGCGCCCCTGATTCCGGCCGACCGCATCGTCGTCGGCGAGAGCGGCATCTTCACCCTCGACGACATCAACCGCCTCGCCGGGGTGAACATCCGCACCTTCCTGGTGGGTGAGAGCCTGATGCGGCAGTCCGACGTGACAGCCGCCACGCGGCGCCTGCTCTTCGGCGAGGCCGCATGAGCGGGCTGACACATCTCGATGCGTCCGGCGCGGCCAACATGGTCGACGTCTCGGAGAAGGCCGTCACCAGCCGCACGGCGATCGCCGAGGGCTGCATCGTCATGAGCCCCGAGACCATGGCGCTGATCCGCCAGGGCGACGCGAAGAAGGGGGATGTTCTCGGCACGGCGCGGCTCGCCGGCATCATGGCGTCGAAGAAGACCCACGAGCTGATCCCGCTCTGCCATCCGCTTCTCATCTCGAAGGTGAAGGTCGATTGCGAACTCGACGACAGTCTTCCGGGCGTGCGCGTGACGGCGGAGGTGAAGGTCTCCGGCCAGACCGGCGTCGAGATGGAGGCGCTGACCGCCGTCTCGGTGGCGTGCCTGACGGTCTACGATATGGTGAAGGCTGCCGATAAGGGCATGCGGATCGAGAACATCCGCCTGCGCCACAAGAGCGGCGGCCGCTCCGGGAATTTCAACGCGCCATGAGCCTGATCCCGGTCGAAGAGGCGCTGCGCCACGTGCTTGCCGGGGTGTCCGGGCCGACCGAGTCGGAACGCCTCCCGCTCGCCGCCTGCGCCGGCCGTACGCTGGCCGAGGATACGGGCGCGCTCCGCGACCAGCCTCCCTTTCCGGCGTCCGCCATGGACGGCTACGCGGTTCGCGCTGCCGATATCGCGCAGACCCCGGTAACTCTCGACATGATCGGCACGAGCGCCGCCGGCAATCGGTTCTCCGGCACCGTCGGGCCAGGCCAGGCCGTGCGCATCTTCACGGGCGCCCCGCTTCCGGACGGAGCCGATACCGTCGTCATCCAGGAGAACACGCAAGCCTCCGACGGACGCGTCGCGGTGACGGAGGTTTCCGCGCCCTTCCGACACATCCGGGAGGCCGGCCTCGACTTCAAATCCGGCGAAGTTCTTCTGAAGGCCGGCACACGCCTCGACGCCCGGCACATCGCGCTGGCGGCCGCGATGGGTCATGGCGAGCTTGTCGTCCGTCGCAGGCCCCGCATCGCCATTCTGGCGACCGGAGACGAACTGGTGCGGGCGGGAGAGCCGGCCGGACCGGACCAGATCACCGCTTCGAGCCTGCCGGCGACGGCCCTGATGGTGGAGAAGGCGGGTGGCGAGGCCATCGATCTGGGCATCGCACGCGACACCCTCGTGTCCCTCGACGAGCGAATCCAGGCGGCTCTCGATGCTCAAGCCGACCTCCTCGTGACCCTCGGCGGCGCCTCGGTCGGGGAGCACGATCTCGTTCAGAAGGCGCTGGCGCAGAAGGGCATGGAACTCGGCTTCTGGCGGGTCGCATTGCGGCCCGGCAAGCCGCTGATGCATGGCCGCCTCGGCAAGACCCTGCTCCTTGGACTGCCGGGCAATCCCGTCTCGTCCTTCGTCTGCGCGGTGCTTTTCCTCGTGCCTGCCATCCGGGCGCTTTGCGGCGATCCGCAGGCGGGCGCGGATCCCTCCGAGACGGCCATCCTCGGACGCGATCTCCCGGCCAACGGCGACCGACAGGACTACATGCGGGCGGCTCTATCGGGCGGAGAGTTCGTCCTGTCCGGTCCAGCAGGCATCCAGGCTTTGCACCTTCCTGTCGCGACGCCGCAGGAGGCGCAGGATTCCTCCATGCTCGGCATCCTGGCACGCTCTGACGTTCTGCTGGTCAGGCCTCCCGGTGCACCAGCCGCGGCGACCGGCGAGCCGTGCCGCATCATCCGGTTCGACCGCTTCTGCTGAGATCAGGCGACAGCGGTCGTCCCGTTACCTGGTGCCGATTTCCCCGACCGCATCCGCAATGAGCTTGCCGCCGAGCGCGCCGAAGGCGAGACCGAACAGGCCCTCGACCACCCGTGCGAATCGCGCATAGGAGCGCTGGGCGATGCCGGTGGAGAACAGCGTTCCATAGATCCCGTAGACGATCAGCGCAGACAGAAAGCCGGTCGGCGCGAAACCGAGAACCTGAGGAGCCGAGAGGCCATTGCCGTAGAGAAATGTCGTGACGGCGCTCCACATCAGAGCGGATTTGGGGTTGGTCAGGTTCACCAGGAGCCCGCGACGCCACGCGCTCAGGGGAGCCCACTCCATGTGGCTCACCCGGAAGCTGGGGTTGCCGCCGCGCCACGCTGCGACCAACGACCTCAAGGCGAGAAAGCACAGATAGCCGCCGCCGATGAACTTCATAATGGTGAGAAGGGACGGGTAGACGGCAAGAAGGGCGGCCAGACCGAACGCCGCAACCGTCACCCAGACGAAGATGGCGCTGGCGACGCCGAGCGCCAGGAAGAACGCGGCACGCCGCCCCTGCCCGAGCGCAGCGCCGGCGACTGCCAGGAGATTCGGGCCGGGCGCGATCTGCCCAAGCACGATGCCCGCGAGAGTGATAAGGTAGGTTTCGAGCACGAGGGCGCCTCCGGCCTTCCGAAATGCCCTTAAGACTAAGGGCCATGTGCGGGAAATCAAAACTGACACGGATCAGCTTGACCTTGCACTTGCAGAACACAGCAAGAACAGTTACCTTGTTCTCGCTTTGTTTCAGAATCGCTCCCTCGCGGAGCAGTAAGGGCCAGCCATGCTGACGCGTAAACAGCACGAATTGCTCCGCTTCATCCATGAGCGGCTGCGTGAGACCGGGATTCCGCCATCCTTCGACGAGATGAAGGATGCACTCGATCTCAAGTCGAAATCCGGCATCCACCGCCTCATCACGGCGCTGGAGGAGCGTGGATTCATCCGTCGCCTCCCGAATCGCGCCCGCGCCCTGGAGGTGCTGCGCCTGCCCGATACGGTCGGCGGCGCGGCGACGCAGCGCCGGTTCACGCCGAGCGTGGTCGAGGGTGGCCTGGCCGCCAAGGCCAAGGTGCCGGCGCCCGCTCCGGTGGAGGAGAAGACCCGCGACGTGTCGATCCCGGTCATGGGCCGGATCGCCGCCGGTGTGCCGATCTCGGCCATCCAGAACCCGAGCCATTCCATCACCCTCTCGCACGACTTCCTGACCCAGGGCGAACACTACGCCCTGGAGGTTCGAGGGGATTCGATGGTCGAGGCCGGCATCCTCGACGGCGACCTGGTGGTCATCCGCAAGCAGGACACCGCCAATACGGGCGACATCATCGTGGCGCTGATCGACGACGAGGAGGCGACCCTCAAGCGCTTCCGCCGCCGCGGCTCCTCGATCGCGCTGGAGGCCGCCAACCAAGCTTACGAGACCCGCGTGCTCGGCCCCGACCGGGTCAAGATCCAGGGCCGCCTCGTCAACCTGATGCGGCGTTACTGAAGCGGTTTTGAGAGCGGTTTGGGCACCCCACGCCGTCATTCCGGGGCAAGCGCGTAGCGCTTGAGCCCGGAACCCATGAACAC